>DASRPM010000148.1:0-2692 GCA_035646375.1 Vicinamibacterales bacterium | reverse complement strand
GCGGCCCTGAGCGCGCGCATCGGCGAGCTCAAGGAAACCCGAGCCGCGGAGGGCCGCTGACGGCCGCTGACGGCCGTATACTTGCGGTCCTGTAAAGGAGGAGCGCTCATGATGAGGCTGGTCACCCTGCTCGTGGCCGTGTTGTTCGTGTTCGGTGTCGCCGCCACACCCGCGGTTGCCCAGAAGGATGCGCCGAAGGCCTCCAGCACCACGGCGAAGCAGATGCCGAAAGAGAAGCTGGACATCAACAGCGCCTCGGCGGACGAGCTGCAGCAGCTGCCGGGCATCGGCGACGCGCTCTCGAAGAAGATCGTCGAGAATCGGCCCTACAAGCGCAAGGATGAGCTCGTCCAGAAGAAGGTCATCCCGGCGCCGACGTACGAGAAGATCAAGGACCACGTGATCGCCAAGCAGACAGCGGCGGCCGGCAAGGACGACCCGAAGAAGTCCGACAAGCCGGCGCCGGCGGCCACCAAGAAGTAGTCGCTCCGGGGCAGGGGGCGCCGCCGCCCCCGCGCTCAGCGACCTCGTCGGGGCGGCATCATGCCGTTCAGCGCCAGTCGTCCGCCGTCGACGTACACCGTGCTGCCCGTCATGTACGACGACATCTCCGAGGCCAGGAACACCGCGACCTCGCCGATCTCGCGTGGCTCGGCCACGCGCGAGAGCGGCGTGCGCGCGTAGACGGCGTCGCGCCACTTGCGATTCTTCAGCAGGTGGCGGGTCAGGCCGGTCACGACGGTGCCCGGGCCGATGGCGTTCACGCGCACGCCGTACGGCGCCAGCGAGATCGCCATCGCCTTCGTGAGCTGACGGACGCCGCCCTTCGTGGCCGCATAGGCGGCGGACTCCGGACGCGCGACCTCGGCGTTCACCGACGAGAGCGTGATGATCACGCCTGAGCGCCGCTTCACCATGCGCCGCGCCGCCGCCTGCGCCACCAGGAACGTGCCCTTGAGGTTGGTGTCGATGATGCTGTCCCACGTCGCCTCGTCGAGCTCGAGGAACGGCACGATCGGCTCGATGGCGGCGTTGGTGACGGCAATGTCGATGCGCCCCCACTTGCGGTCGATGGCGGCCAGGCCTTCGTCGACGGAGCTCTTGCTGGACACGTCCATCTGCAGGGCCAGGCCGCGGGTGCCGAGACGTCGCGCGACGGCCGTCGCCGTTCTCGGATCGATGTCGGCGCAGGCGAGACGGGCCCCTTCGCGGGCGAGGGCCAGGGTGATCGCTTCGCCGATGCCGCGGCCGGCGCCGGTGACGAGCGCAACCTTATCTCTCAATCTCATGAGTTTTCTCCGGCCGGCGATAGGCCCCATCTGCTTCGTTGGCTCGGTCGGGCAGGCCTGCTGCGTACGCCTCGGCCTGCCGCTCCTTCGCCGCCTCGCATCTGGGGCCTCTCGGCGCCCGGGCTGGGCGCGGGAGGAGCGACCGGATGGTACTGCACGGCGCTGAAAAATTCTGCGGCGGCTGACGACGCCGCCCTCGCGTCAGTTGGCGGTGAGGATGAAGTCGGTGGTGATCGTGCGCTGGGTGGGCTGGGGATAGAGCTGGGTGATGAGGGGTTTGTGGTTGGGCGCGGTGATGCGGACGTGGAGGTGTGGGGGACGGCCGGGGTAGCGGCCGGGAGAGACGGTCTCGTAAGTGAAGCGGCCCTGGGCGTCGGCGTGCTGGGTGGCGCGGAGGTCGTCGCGATACTCGCCGCGCTCGTCGGCGGACCACCATTCGACGCGCGCGCCCGGCAGCGCGGCGCAGCCCTTCGCCGAGCGTACGGCGCCGGTGACGACGATGCCGGTGCCGGTCCGTGAGCGCTCCGGGGCGTTGGGTTTGTAAAACGGTCCCAGCATGTCAGGCGGCGTCGGCGTGCACGCGCGGTCCTGCGCCGGCGCCGTCGTCGACGCCCCGATGAGCAGCACGACCACCAGCATGGCCCGTAGCATCGTTTCGATGGTGCGCACAGCACGGGCCAAACGCAAGCGGATGCTAGAATCCGCCGAGTGATGCGTGTCTGGCGGGTCTTCGCGACGTACCTGGCGGCGGTGGCGGGCATCTTTGCGACGTCGGGCATCGCGATCCTGGCCCTCAAGGCCATGTTCCCCGACATGGCGGACCACGCGCTGCTGCAGAGCCTGCCGGGCCTCATCGCGGGCAGCCTCGCCTCGTCCACCGCGCTGATCCTGACCGTCCTCATCATCGTGCAGCCGGCCACGCCGGCCGCGCTGCGCCTGCTTCCCGGCTGGGAGACGGGACGGGCGCTGACGGTCGTGGTGCTCGGGATGCTGGCGCTCGGTCAGTTCCTCGACTCCGTCACCTGGCTCGTCGGGTGGGCGCAGCGCGGCTCGATGGTGCTCGTGCGCCGCGTGCTCGAGAGCGCCGTGGGCCCCGATCTGTTCGGCGCGGTGCTCGTCTTCGGTCTCATCGCCGGCGTCGCGGAGGAGATCTTCTTCCGTGGCTTCATGCTGACGCGGCTGCGCGAGCACTGGGGCGGGCGGCGGGCGATCGTCGCCACCGCGGCCTGCTTCGGCGTGCTCCACGTCGATCCCAACGGCATTCACATGCTGCTCGCGTTCGTCATGGGTCTCTATCTCGGCTTTGTCGCCGAGCGCACCGGCAGCACGCTTCCGGCCATCGTGTGTCACGTCGTGAACAACGTCGTCTACACGCTGCAGACCGCGCTCGGTGGGACGCTGGA
>DASRPM010000147.1:0-2226 GCA_035646375.1 Vicinamibacterales bacterium | reverse complement strand
ACCATCTCGACGCCGTACGGCGTGAGGAACTGGCGCGCCACGCCCGACGGCTTGCAGCGCGTGTGCGGCTCGAGCTCGTTGCTGTTGCGGTCCGCGAAGAGCGCCTTCGCCCACGGCTGGAAGGGGATGTCCTTCAACTGCAGCGGATTCGGCACCACCGGTCCCGGCAGCCATACGCCCTTCTCGCCCGGCGTCGTGCCGCCCAGCAGCACGCGGCCGTCGCCGCCGCGCGGCACCGGTCGCGGCGGGCCGGACGGGCGCCCGCGCGGGGCGTTGGCGGCCCCGCCGCGATCGCCGCGGCCTTCCGGCACGCCCACCTGCACGCTCGGCCGCTGCGGGCTGGCCTCCTGGCGCTGCCCGAGGAGCAGCAGCGGCGAGGTGAAGACCAGCGCGGCGACGAGAAGGCCTAAGGTTCGCGACATCGTGTCTCCCAGGGCGGTCTGAAGACCGCCCTCTACGTACGTAGCGGTCGGTCTTTAGACCGACCGTCCCTTATCTCGTTCCGCTGCTTCGCAGCGAACCGGTTGCGTCGACGGCAAACACCAGGAGCTTCGGCGTGAACGGCGTCGGCTGATTGCCAGGACCGGCGTTGCCGCCTGCGGCGGCCTGGCCCACACCACCCATCAGCGCCACGTACTGCTTGCCGCCAACACGATACGTGATGGGCGGCCCCATGCCGCTGCGCAGGCCGGTGTCGATGTCGGCCAGCTTCTCGCCCTTGTCGGCCGAGTACGCCAGCAGGCGCCCGTTGCTCAGCACCTGAAACACGAGGTTCGACGCCGTGGTGAGCGCGCCGCCGCCGATGCCCCCGCCGCCCGGCATCCGCCACTTCATCTGGCCGGCCACCGGATCCCACGCGACGAGCGCGCCCCGCCCGCCGGTGCCCTCGATCGGCGGTGGCCCGATGGCGGGGGGCGCCGGGGAGGTCGGTGCCGGCGCGGGGCGCACGGTGCCCGTCATGCCGCCCGGACGTGGATTGAACGGCTGCTCCAGGGCATACGAAAAGGTGTTGAGCGTAGACGTGGGCACGTAGGTGAGCCCGGTCATCGGATTGAAGGCCATCGGCGACCAGTTGTGCGCGCCGCCGCCGCCCGGCGTGATGAGCGTGGCGGCCGTGCCGTAGTACGCCTCCTTGTTCACGATCGGGCGTCCCGTCTTCGGGTCGAGGCCGCTCGCCCACGTGACCTGCGAGAAGGGCGCCGCCGAGATGAACTGGCCGGTGACGCGATCGATCACGTAGAAGAACGCGTCCTTGTTGGCCTGCATGATCACCTTGCGCGTGCGGCCGCCGATCGGCAGGTCGGCGAGGATCAGGTGCTGCACGCTGTCGAAGTCCCACTCGTCGCCTGGCACCACCTGGAAGTGCCACTTCAGCTCACCGGTGTCGACGTCCACGGCCAGGATGGAGCAGGCGTACAGGTTGTCCAGCCCCTTCGACGTGCGCAGCGCTTGCGGCCACGGCTGGGCATTCCCGGTTCCGACGTAGACGAGATTGAGCTCGGGGTCGAACGCCGCGCCGTCCCACACGGCGCCGCCACCGCCGTTCTTCCACCACTCCTTGTCCCAGGTCGCGATCGCCTTCTTCATTGCGGCGTTTTCCGGCGGCTTCGCGGGATCGCCGGGCACGGTGTAGAAGCGCCACGCGCGCCGTCCGGTGAGCGCGTCGTAGGCGTCGAAGAACCCGCGCGTGGGCCGGTCGCCCCCGCTGACGCCGATGATCACCTTGCCCTTGGCGATGCGCGGCGCCATCGTCAGCGTGTAGTGGTCCTGCGGAAACGCGACGCGTGCTTCCCACACCACGCGCCCGGTGAGCGCGTCGAGCGCCTGCAGGCGCCCGTCGATCACCGGCACGTAGACCAGCCCCTGGTAGAGCGCCAGGCCGCGGTTGACGACACCGCAGCAGATCTCCGGGCGCACCTCGCTCTTGTTCACCCAGGGATCCCAGCGCCACTTCTCCTTGCCCGTCTTCGCATCCACGGCGAACACCACGCTCCAGTTCGTGACGCCGTAGATGGTGTCGTTCCACACGAGCGGCGTGGCTTCCTGGCCGCCGCCGCCCGAACCCGCCTCGTACGACCACGCCAGGCCGAGCCGCGCCACGTTCGAGGCGTTGATGTCGGTGAGCGGACTGAAGCGCGTCTCCGACTGGTCGAGGCCGTAGGCGGGCCACTCGTCGCCGCTGCCGGCCTTGCGCAGCGCGGCGTCGTCGACGCGGCGCGGTTGCGG
>DASRPM010000146.1:0-20817 GCA_035646375.1 Vicinamibacterales bacterium | reverse complement strand
CGGGCGGCTCGCCCGAGGTGCACCGCCACCTCGCCGCCGCCTACGACGCCGCCGGGCAGGCCGACGACAGCCGCCGCGAGCGCGCGCTCTACGCGCAGGCGCGGCAGGACGCGCTGCGGCGCGCCGGGGCATCGAGATGAGGCTCGCCGCGATTCTCGTCGTGGCGGCGATCGCATCGGCCGCTGGTCAACGCGGCTCCGCGCCTCGCGCCGCCGTGCAGTTCCAGAGCGTGGCCGCCGCGGCGGGCCTCGACTTCACCCACGTGAGCGGCGCGAGCGCCGCCCGCCATCTCTACGAAATCATGAGCGGCGGCGGCCTCTTCCTCGACTACGACAACGACGGCTGGCAGGACGTGCTGCTCGTGGACGGCGGCTCGCTCATCGATCCGGCGGTGGCACGGCGGGCGCGGCACCGGCTGTTCCACAACCGCCGCAACGGCACGTTCGAGGACGTGACCGCGGCCGCCGGCCTCACCCGTCCCGAATACGGCATGGGCGGCTGCGCCGCCGACTACGACAACGACGGCTGGATCGACGTCTACCTCACGAACGTCGGGCCGAACACGCTGTTCCGCAACACGGGGGGCGGTAAAGAAGCTGGCAGGGCGTTCGCCGACGTGACGCGGACCGCGGGGGTGGCCGGCCCGCCGTCCTTCAGTTCGAGCTGCGCCTGGGCCGACGTCGATCGCGACGGCGACGTGGACCTCTTCGTCGTGAACTACGTGGACGCGCGCGTGGACAACCAGGTGTTCTGCGGCGACACCAGCAAGGAGTTCCGCGTCTACTGCCACCCGCTCAACTTCGCGCCGCTCCGCTCCGTGCTCTACCGCAACAACGGCAACGGCAGCTTCAGCGACATCAGCCGCGAAGCCGGCGTGTTCGAACATCGCGGCAACGGGCTCGGCATCGTGGCCGGCGACTACGACGACGACGGCTGGCCCGACCTGTTCGTGGCCAACGACACCACGCCGAACTTCCTGTACCACAACCAGCAGGGGAGGACGTTCACGGAGGTGGCGCTGCCGGCCGGCGTCTCGGTGGCGAGCGACGGCATGCCGCGCGCCGGCATGGGCACGGACTTCGGCGACTTCGACGGCGACGGGCGGCTCGACGTGTTCGTCACCAACCACGAGTTCGAGGGGCACACCCTCTTCCGCAATCTGGGGGGCGGCCTGTTCGAGGACGTGACCTTCACGACCGGCGTCGGGCCCGCCACGCTGCCGTTCGTCGGGTTCGGGACGCTCTTCTTCGACGCCGACAACGACGGCGACCTCGACCTGTCGGTGGTCAACGGGCACGTAATGAACAGCCCGGGCCACGTGCGGCCGGGAGCGAAGGAAGCGCAGCGGCGCGTGCTGCTGCGCAACGACGGCGGCCGCTTCCGCGACGTCGCGGCGGCGTCGGGCCCCGGCTTTGCCACCGAGCGCGTCGGCCGCGCGCTGGCCGCCGCTGACATCGACAACGACGGCGACCTCGACCTGCTGGCCGTCAACAACAACGGGCCCGCCGATCTGCTGCGCAACGGCGGCGCGCCGGGCACCACGGCCGTGGTCGTGCGGCTGGTGGGCACGGCGAGCAACCGCAGCGCGGTCGGCGCACGGCTCCGCGCCACCGTCGGCACGGCGACGCAGGTGCGCGAGGTGAAGACGGGATCGAGCTACCTGTCGCAGCACGACCTGCGCGTGCACTTCGGACTGGGCGCCGCGAAGCAGATCGATCGGCTCGAAATCCGATGGCCGAACAGCAAAGCGCCGGAGCTGCTGACCAACGTCGCAGCCGGCCAGATCATCACGGTCACCGAAGGCAAGGGCGTCACCGCCCGCACGCCCTTCAGTCGTGGGGGCCGGCTTTAGCCGGCCCTGGGCAGCCTGAAGGCAGCCCCCACGTACGTAGAAAGGGCCGGCGGTGTGAACCGCCGGCCCTTGTCGTAGGGCCGGCTGAAGCCGGCCCCCACGTCTGTCACGCCTCAGAAATCAAACGTGACGTTGAAGCGTGCGAACCGCGGATTGAGCACCGCCGTCGGCCGCAGCCAGGTGGCACCATCGGCACCGAAGCCCTGGTTGAACGCCGTGCCCACGTTCGAGTTGAACATGTTGTACAGGTCGATCGCGATGTTGGTGCGGGTGTTGCCGAACCGCAGGATTTTGCCGAAGCGCATGTCAACCGAGTTCACCCGATCGCCGAAGAGCGACGATGGCGGAACGAGGTTGACCGCCTGCGTAGCCACGCCAGGCGCAAAGGGCGTCTGGCCGTTGGCCGCCAGGATGGCCGGCGTCACGGTGTAGTTGGCAGCCAGTCCGACGCCGTTGGTCGCCACGCCGGTCTCGATCGTCAACGGCTCGGTGTTGGCCTGCGACCGCAGGATGCCGCTGACCAGGACGTCGATCTTCGGGAGCGTGTACGTCACCAGACCGCGCCAGTTCATCTGCCACTCTTCGTCGACCTTGCAGGCACTCGCCAGCTGGGAGGTGCCAGCGGTGATCGTCAGCTCCGGAAGCGCCGCCCACACGTCGCACAGGTCCCGGTGCCCGGCGCCCGTGCTGAAGCCGCCCTGCATCGTCAGGCCGTTTCTCATACGCGAATTGGCGGTGAAATCGATCCCCTGCCAGTAGTAGTTCTCATCGCCGAAGTCGCGCTGGAACGTGCGGTAGTTGCTCACTGCACCCACCGGATTGTTCCCGTTGCGTTTCAGGAATGTGAGCCGCTCGCCGCTCGTGGGCAGGTCGGGATGGGACGGCGCCACGATCGAGAACTGCTCGAAATCGGTCGGACCGAGCGCCTGGTTGTCCGTCACGTAGAAATTGCTCCACCACCGGCGGTTGAAGGCCACGTCAATCGAGAGGCGCGGCAGGACTTCCTGCTGCAGCGCGACTCCCCACTGCCAGTCGAACGGCCGGTTGCCCCAGCCGTGCATCATGTCCTGGTTCACGCGGGTCGTGTTGAACGGGTTGCCGAAGTTCAGATTCTGCCAGGCCCCGCACTCGCCGTTGAGCGCGGAGACATTCAGATCGCAGTCCGGCACGCGGTCGTTGTCGGCGTCCCCCCAGGTCCGGGTGGTCTGGTTCTGGAACGTGACACCCGGATTGGCCTGGATGAAGTTGCTTTCGTTGTTGGCCGGCTGCAGGTATTTGCTGTAGTTCACCTTGATGGCCGTCTTGCCGTTGCCGAACACGTCGTAGGCGGCGCCCATACGCGGGGTGATGTCGTGATAACCCGTGACACCGTCCGTGTGCGGGAAGACGAAGCCATTGGGAAGGAACCTCGATCCCTCGAGCGCTCCGTTTTCACCCTCGGGGTGCCAGCTCCAGGCGTGCTCGTAGCGCAATCCGCCTTGCAGCGTCAGACGATTGATCGTCCACTGGTCCTGCGCGTAGATGGCATCGAAGCGCGTGCGGTTGCTCTGCTGGCTTGGAATGTACTGCGTCAGCGAGGTCGGTGCGCCGCCCAGGAACGTGTAGCTGATCATGTTCGGGTTGCCGATGGTGAACTGCTTCTGCACCTGATAGGCGGCCTGATACCCGAACTTCATGCTGTGTGCGCCGGTCACGTACGCCGCCGACGCGCGCCACACGTTGTGCTGCTGGTCGTTGGCGAGCGGATTCGCCGTCGAGCGATAGGTGAAGAACGGCACCGGAATGTCGTTCGCGGGCGTGTCGATCAGCTCGGTAATCGAGATGATGCTTTGATCGGCGCCGGCGCCAGGGTAGAGGCTCCAGCGGCTGTTGAACGACGACAGGCCGGCCTCGAGGAGCAGCTTGTTGGTGACCGTCGACGTCCACGTGCCCTGCACGATCTTTTCGCGGTCGTCCCACACCTGATTGCCGGCCTCGGGCGAATTCGATCCGAAGCCGCCGATGGCGCCCAGCGCCACCCAGTCGTCGCCGGCCTTGCGGCACTGCTCGCCGTCCGGCGTGAACGACGAGCCGCTGCAGTTCTTCTGATAGTCGTAGTAGAAGCCCAGCTTGTTCTTGGGCGTGAGCTGACCGGTCAACCGGATGGCGCCAATCAGCTTCGAGTTGGCGTTACGAGCCTTCAAGCTCGGGTCCGCCACATAGGTGTACAAGTTCGGATTGCCGGCGTTTGCGTTTCCGTAGAGACCGGGCACGTCGCTCTGCGAGCCGAACATGCGCGCGTTGCCGAAGAACCACAGCCGATCCTGCTTGATTGGACCGCCGAGGGCAAAGTTCGTGTCGTAGTTCTTGATGAGTCCTGGCACCTCGTTGATGCCGAAGCTCCTCAACTCGTCGTCGACGTTGCTCGACTGCGCCCACTCACCGGCGTAGCTCATGAAATAGGTGCCGCTGAAGTTGTTGCCGCCGGTTCGCGGAATCATGTTGAACGCCGGGCCGCCGCGATCCGTCTCGCCGAGACCGCCCGCGATCGTCACCTGGATTTCCGTGGCGTTGGCCGTGTCGTAGCCGAATCCGGCGACGCCGCCGCCATTGAACGCCGACCCGACGTTCATGCCGTCGATCTGGATGGTGCCTTCGTTGCCGCGCCCGCCGCGTGCGGTGAAGAAGTTCATCACCGGATTGGCGCCCGAATTGAGACCCGTGGCCTGAATGCCGGGCACGGTGGCGAGGATGTTGCCGTAGCCGCGCGAGGCCGGCAGCACCGAGATCACCTCGTTGTCGATCACCTTTTGCGTGCGGGCGGCGGTGTGCACGTCCACGAGCGGCGTCTCGCCCGTGACCGTGATGGTTTCCTGCACGCCGCCGACGCGCATGTCGGCGCCGATCGTGATGACCTGTGCACCGCTCATTTCCACGCCTTCACGCTTCACGGTGACGAAGCCACCGAGCGTGAACGTGACGGTGTAGGTGCCGGGGGTGAGATTTTCGATGCGGTACTGGCCGGTCCCGTCCGTGACTGCGGTCCGAACCTTCTCGAGCAGCGCTGGGCTGGCCGCTTCGACGGTCACGCCTGGTAACACGGCGCCCGACGCGTCGCGGGCCGTACCCGCAAGGGACTGCGCATGCACAAGCGCTGGGAGCAGAACGATGGCGGCGAACAACGCGGCCTTCGCGACGTATCGCATGGTCTTGGTCACTCCTATTAATGCCGGCCCCGCGCCGGCGATTCATGCCGACCGAGAATCAACGTCCAGCTAGTGGAAAGGAATTAGCGGGCGAAGTGTACCAGAAGTAATTAGCTTTGGATCAACGACTTACCGCCTCAAGAGCCATGCTAATTTGAACTGCCAGTGATACTGACCGTGAATACCAGGGTGCCGCTGCCGGCAAATGTGCCGGGAAAAAAAAGGGCCGGCGAGTGTGAACTCGCCGGCCCTTGGTCTTACCTGCCTACCTGCCTACCTGCTTACCTTCTCACCTGCCTCAGCGGGCGGAGCGAAGCGAGCCCGGCTCTAGAAGTCCACCGTCGCGTTGAAGCGCACGAAGCGCGCGTTCAGGATGGACGTCGGCCGCAGCCAGGTAGACCCGTTGGTCGCGGTGCCCAGGGTGCCGTAAGTGGCGTTGAAGGCAGTGCCCGTGTTGGCGTTGAACATGTTGTAGAGGTCGATGCCCACGTTGCTGCGCGTGCGACCGAAGCGGAGGATCTTCGAGACCCGCATGTCGATCGTGTTGATCCGCTCCGGGTAGACGTCGCCCGGCAGCGCCACGTTCACCGTCACGTTCGCTGCGTTGCCGGCCAGCGGCCGGCCGAGCACCGGCTGAACCAGCGCGTTCGGCACGATCAGGTTGCCGGCCACCGACGCGCCGTTCGAGGCCGGGTCATTGGTCGCCGCGATGTTCGGCTGCGACCGCATGATGGCGCTGAGCTGCACGTCGATCTTCGGAATCGTGTAGTTGACCAGCCCGCGCCAGGCCGGCAGCCACGGCTCTTCCACGTGGCACGACGAAATCGCCTGCTGCACGCCCGCCACGATCAGCAGCTCTGGCACCTTCGACGTGATATCGCAGTTGTCGCGCGTACCCGCGCCGGTCGTGAGGCCGCCCTGCAGCGTCAGGCCGTTGTTGGTGCGCGCGTTGACGGTCAGCTCCACACCCTGCCAGTAGGCCGTCACGTCGCCGTAGTCGCTGGCGCGCGTGAGGTAGTTGTCCACCCTGCCCTGCCCGGAGGGATTCAGCAGCGCGTACGAAACCGGCTGGCCACTGGTTCCGAGCCGATCGTCGGTCGGCACCGTCAGCGTGTAGGTGTCGAAATCCGACGCCGCGACCGCGCGGTTGTCGGTGTAGGTGAAGTTACTCCACGACCGGCGGCTGTAACCGAACTCAGCCGACACGCGCGGCAGCAGCTGCTGCTGCACCGACGCGCTGAACTGCCAGTCGTAGGGACGCACGTTCCAGCCGCTCAGTAACTCCGGATTCACCACAGTGGCCGTGCCGAGCGAGTGGGTCTGCTTGAACGCGAAGAAGTTCGCGTTGTTCGGCACGCCGCACAGATCGCCGCCGGCCGCCAGGTTGTCCTGCAGCGCCGGGCTCTGGAGATCGCAGTCCGGCACGAAGTTCTTGTTGCCGTCGTTCCAGGCGCGGTTGGCTGTCTGCGCGAACGTGGACGCCTTGTTGGCGTTGATGTAGACGCCGTCGTTGGCCGTCGCCTGGAAGTACTTCGACAGGTTCACCTTGACGGCGGTCTTCCCGTCGCCGAACACGTCGTAGGCAAGGCCCATGCGCGGGGCGATGTCGTTGTACCCGGTGACACCTTTCGCGGACGGCAGAGTGAATGCCGGCCCACCGAACACGCTGTCTTCCAGCAGGCCGTTCAATCCTTCCGGGAAGAAGCTCCAGGCGTGCTCGTAGCGCAGGGCGCCCTGCAGCGTGAGCCGGTTGTGCGTCCACTGGTCCTGAATGTAGAACGCGTCGTAGCGGGTGCGGTTGGCCTGCTGCCACGGCGTGATGCGCTGCGTGATCTGGTTCGGCACGACCTGGCCGGTGGCCGCGTCGAAGCCGAACTGATACTGCAGCCCATGGTCCGCGAAGTTGCCGAACTGATCGAACACCTGGTACCCCGCCGCGTAGCCCCCCTTCATGCTGTGGGCACCGGTCACGTACGAAGCCGACGCACGCCAGATGTTGTGCGTCTGGTGGTTGTTGGCCAGGCCGGCGAACCCGTGATACGGCATGTTGGCCACCGGGATACCCGTGGCCGGGCCGACGACCTGCTGCACCACCGGGATGAACGGCGGCGCATCCAGCGCGCCGGTCGGCGTCTGACCGCCCCAGTTGCTGAAGAACTGTGAGAACGCCGCCTCGATCAGCAGTTTGTTGGTCACCGGCGCGGTGTACGAGAACTGCATGATCTTCTCGGAGTTGTCGCGCGAGTGCGTGGACTCCGGCGACCAGTTGCCGAAGCCGCCCACCGCGATCCAGTCGTCGCCGCGGACGCGGCACTGGCTGGCGTCGGCGGCGTACGAGCTGCCTTCACACACCTTCTGATAGTCGAAGTACACGCTGACCTTGTTCCGCGGCGACAGCTGGCCGGTCACGCGGGCGCCGCCGATCTTGCGGCTGGTCGCCGAGCGCTGCGTGATGCTCTGATCGACCACGTAGTCCCACCGCAGGGGATTGCCGGCGTTGGCGTTGGCGAAGCGGCCGGCGATGTCGGTGTAGGACCCGAACGTCCGCGCCGTGCCGTAGAACCACACGCGGTCGCGCTTGATCGGCCCACCCATCGAGAAGCTGGTGTCCCAGCTCCGGATGATGGCCGCCGCGTTGGGGATGCCGAACGACCGCAGCTCGTCGTCGACGTTGTCGCTCTGCGACCACTTGCCGGCGAGGTTGCCGAAGTAGGTGCCGGCGAAGTTGTTGCCGCCGGTCTTCGGGATGAGGTTGAACGCCGGGCCGCCTCGGTCGGCTTCACCAAGTCCGCCCGCAACCGTGATCTGCACTTCCTGGGCGCCCTGGGTGTCGTAGCCGTAGCCACCCACGCCGCCGCCGTTGAAGGCCGAGCCGACGTTCATGCCGTCGATCTGCACGGTGCCCTCATTGCTGCGGCCGCCGCGCGAGGTGAAGAAAATCATGTCGGGGGCAATACCGCTGTTCGCCGTGCCGTTGGCCTGAATGCCTGACACCGTCGAGAGCAGGTTGCCGTAGCCGCGCGACGCCGGCAGCGCCGCCACGACGGCGTCGTCGAGAACGCGCTGCACGCGCGTGCTGTTCTGGACGTCCACGACCGGCGTCTCGCCCGTGACCGTAATGGTTTCCTGCAGGCCGCCGACCCGCATGTCGGTGTTCAACGTGACCGTCACGCCCGTCGTGATCTCGACGACGTCGCGCTTCACGGTGCTGAAGCCGGGCAGCGTGTAGGTCACCGAATACGAGCCGGGGGGCAGGTTCTCGAGGCGGTACTGACCCGATCCGTCGCTGACGACCGTTCGGACTTTTTCGATCAGGACCGGGCTGGCGGCTTCGACCGTGACACCCGGCAGCACGCCGCCGGATCCGTCACGCACGACGCCCGTCAGCGACTGGGCGTGGGCAAAAGCAGGGAATAGAACGATGGCCGCCAACAGCACGGCCTTCGCGACATGGCGCATGGGGTTCTCTCTCCTTGGCCGGCATCCGCCGGCACCTACGTGGGTCTCTTCCGGTTCGAGCACTTACAGCTAGGCAAATCCCCTGCCCATGGCTGGGCTGGGACCACCTACATGAAATCAACTATTTACAGCCGGACATCAATCCCAGATGGGCTTGGGTATCCAACGACCGGTTTTTAGGCCTACGGAAACTTGAATCGACGGATGGCCCTGTCGGACTACTTCATGTGAGGTATAGGTCAAGCGGCTGTCTAATCAAAACGAACTAGCCGCTAGATTGTGTCAAGCCCGGCGCCAATAGCACATACCCCAGAAGAGGGATGAAGAACCTGGTCTAGCTGGTAGCTGGTAGCTGTTCGCTGGTAGCCGGTAGCCTGTAACCAGCTGGGGGCGCGCCGGTAGTCAGGGGCATGGAGATCGTTGCGCTCTTCGTCGTCGCGTTCCTGCAGCTCGCGGCGCTCAGTTTCGAGCAGTTCCGCGAGACCGCCGACGCCATCAAGACCGTCATTGCCACGCAGTACGTGGAGGCCGCGCAGGCGGGTGAAAGAAAAAGGGCTGGCGATGTGAATCGCCAGCCCTCCGTGTCCTTGAGCCCTGAGCCTTAGGCCCTAAGCCCCTACGCCCAGCTGTAGCCGTGCTTGTTGAGCGGCAGCGACCGCACGCGTACGCCCGAGGCGCGCGCGATGGCGTTGGTGATGGCCGGCAGGATCGGCGGCAGCGACGGCTCGCCGAGGCCGGTGGGCGGGTTGTTGCTCTTCACCCAGTGCGCCTCGATGACCGGCGGGGTCTGCGCCAGACGCAGCAGCGGCACCTTGTCGAAGTTGCTCTCCACCGCCGCGCCGCCCGTGAACGTGATCTGCTGCATCAAGTGGCTGATGCCTTCGACCACGCCGCCCTGCACCAGGTTCTCGGCGTGAAGCGGGTTGATGATCTCGCTGCCGATATCACCAGCCACCCACACCTTGTTGATCTTGATCTTCTTGTCGGCGCTCACCGTCACTTCGGCGACCTCGGCGAAGTAGCCGCGGTGGCTGTACTGGAAGCCGATGCCCACCGCCGTGCCCTTCGGCCGCGGCGCGCTCCAGTTCGACTTCTCCGCCGCCAGCTTGACCACGTCGATCATGCGCTTGGCGTCGAAGCCGTCGCCGCCACGCTCCGGAGCCGGGTACTTCTGGCTGGCCAGGAGATCGAGACGGAACTGCACCGGGTCCTTCCCCGCCGCTTCCGCGAGCTCGTCGATGAACGACTGGAACACGAACGAGTACGCGTGGCTGCCGGGAGCGCGCAGCGCGCCCGTCGGCACGCCGAGCGGGATCTTCGAGTCGCCGAAGTCGAAGTTCTCGACGAAGAGCGCCGGGAACTGGATGCCCGCGATGTTCGCGGCAGGAGCGTAGCCGGACGGCGTCGGTCCGCCGGCCGCCGCGCCCGGAGCCGGGGCAACGCCGAAGGTCACGAAGTGGTTCTTCCACGCCGAGATCTTGCCGCTCTGATCGACCGCGCCCTTCAGGTAGTGGTAGCCGGCGGGCCGGTACATGTCGTGGCGCATGTCGTCTTCACGCGTCCACAGCAGCTTCACCGGCACGTTGACCTGCTTGGCGATATATGCCGTCTCGGCCACGTAGTCGTTGGTCAGCCGGCGGCCGAACCCGCCGCCCGACTTCATGATGTGCATCTTGACCGCCGACTGCGGGATGCCGAGCGTGTTCGCCACGATGGCGAGACCCGCTGCCGGCGTCTGGCTCGGGGCCCAGAGCTCCACTTTGTCGCCCTGCCAGTGCGCCACGCAGTTCTCGGGCTCGAGCGGCGTGTGCGAGATGAAGGGATACATGTAGGCGGCTTCCACCACCTTGGCGCCAGCGGCGGCGAACGCCTTCTCCACGTCGCCGTCCTTGCGAAGGCTCGTGGCCGGCGCCCCCTTGCCGAGCTGATCGGCCTGGGTCTGGAACCCGGCACTGCTCTGCGCCGACGTCGGGTGCGCGGCCCACGTCACCTTCAGCTGCTTGCGGGCCGAGTTGGCCTGCCACCAGCTGTCGGCCACGATGGCCACGCCCGGCATGAGGCCCTGGAGATTCGTCGTGCCCTCCACGACGAACGCGTGCTTCACACCCGGGAGCGTCTTGATCAGATCGAGGTTGGCCGTCTCGACCTTGGCGCCATACACCGGCGACTTCTCGTACACGGCCCAGAGCATGCCCGGCAGCGTGAAGTCGATGCTGTAGATCGGCTTGCCGGTGACGATGCCGGCCGTATCCACGCCCTTCACGGGCTTGCCGATGATCTTGTAGTCCGCCGGCTTCTTCAGCGGCACCATGCTGAGCATCGGGACCGGCTGCTTTGCGGCGTCGGCCGCGAGCTCGCCGTAGGTGACCGAGCGCTTGCTCGCCGCGTGCATCACCTTGCCGTCGCCCGCGGTGGTGAGTTCCGCGGCCGGCACGCCGAGCCGCTGCGCGGCGGCGCCCAGCACCATCTGGCGAACGGCGGCGCCCACCTGGCGGCACGGATCCCAGTTGGTGGGAGTGGCAGTGCTGCCGCCCGCGACCTGCGCGCCGTACTTGCTTTGATCGGCGTCGGCCTGGACGATGGTGCAGCTTGCCCACGGCACGTCGAGCTCGTCGGCGATGATCATCGGCAGCATGTTCTTCACGCCCTGACCGATCTCAGGGTTCTTCGACGTGATCGTGAAGGTGTTGTTGGCGTTGATCGTCACGAAGGCCAGCGCCTGGAACTGCGGCGGCGTGAAGCCGGGCGGCGGGCCCTGCGCGAAGAGTGTGGCCGGATCGATGTGCAGCGCGAACACCGCGCCGCCGCCGGCGAGGGCGCTGACCCGAATGAAGGAGCGGCGTGAAAGATTCTTCGTCACGGTCGTCTCCTATTCGGCAGCAGCCCGCGCGGTTTGCGTCGGGCGGTTCGCTGCGATGGCTGCCGCACGATGAATGGCCTGTCGGATGCGCAGGTAGGTGCCGCACCGGCACAGGTTGCCGTTCATCGCAGTGGTGATCTGCGCGTCGCTCGGCTTCGGGTTCTGCGAGAGCAGCGCGTTGGCGGACATGATCTGGCCCGCCTGGCAGTAGCCGCACTGCGGCACGTCGATCTCCATCCAGGCCTGCTGCAGCGGATGCGTCCCTTCCGCCGACAACCCTTCGATGGTGGTGATGGGGCCCTTGGCAGCTGACACGGGCGTGATGCACGAACGAACCGCGCGCCCAGCCATGTTGACGGTGCAGGCACCGCACTGTGCGACGCCGCATCCGAATTTCGTCCCCTTCAGATTCAGGATGTCCCGAATCACCCACAGGAGGGGCATGTCTGCCGGGACATCCACCGTCGTGGTCTTCCCGTTGACGTTCAAGTTGTAGGGCATGTGTTAACTCTCAGAAGGAATTGGAGATCGACACGAAGCAACGACGGTAATTAGACGGTGACTGACGGGTGAAATGCAAGCGGCGTATCTGCCGATACTTCATAATGTTGGCCGCCTTCGCGCTTCGCGCTTCGGCGCGCCAGGCAAGTAAACTCTTTATGCGCTGGTCGGCCGTTCTTCTCGGCCTCTTCCTCGCCGTCCAGCAGACGGCGGCCCAGGCTCCTCTGACTCCCCCGAACGGGGTACCTGCAGCTGCGCCTGCGTCCCCGGCTCAACCGTTCAACGAGTGGCTGAAGGATCTCCAGGAAGAGGCGCGGGACCGCGGGTTCCGGGACACGCTGGTCAAAGACGCTCTCGAAGGGCTGGAGCCGCTGCCGCGCGTCATCGAGCTCGATCGGTCGCAGGCCGAGCTTCGGCCCGGGTTCAACACCTACAGCTCGGCGCGCCTCACACGGACCATGGTCCGGCGGGGCCAGGACCTGTCGCGCGAGCATCGCGCCCTGCTGTCGCGCGTCGAAGGCGACTTCGACGTGCAGCGCCGCTTCGTCGTGGCGATCTGGGGTATGGAGAGCCGCTACGGCAGGCTGATCGGCCGCGTCCCCGTGTTTCGGGCGCTCGCAACCCTGGCGTGGGAGCCGCGGCGCGCGGCGTACTTCCGCGGCGAGCTGTTCGACGCGCTGGCCATGGTGGATCGCGGGCACATCTCGCCGGACGAGATGACCGGTTCATGGGCCGGCGCCATGGGCCAGGCGCAGTTCATGCCGTCGAACTATTTGAAATACGCGGTGGACTTCAATCGCGACGGACGCACCGACATCTGGAAGAACACCGCCGACTCGCTCGCCTCCATCGCCAACTACCTCAAAGGGTTCGGGTGGCGAAACGATCAGACCTGGGGCCGCGAGGTGACGGTGCCGCCGGCGGCGCGCGCCGCCATCAAGGAGTCGATCCCGCGGCGCACCGAAGGCTGCTACGCCGTCCGAAACATGACCGAGCGCGTGCCGCTCCAACGCTGGCAGCAGCTGGGCGTCACGCGTGTCGAGGGCGGGCCGCTGCCCGCCTCCGACGTGCCCGCCGGCCTGGTGGACGTCGGCGAGCGCACGTTCCTCGTGTATCCGAACTACGACGCCATCCTTGGGTACAACTGCGCGCACTACTACGCGCTTACGGTCGCGTTGCTCGCAGATCGACTTCGCTGACAGCTCGCAACCTGGTGGCAGAGTAGGCAGGGTACGAGCTCTCCCTACTCTGCCCACTCTGCCCACTCCGCCGATTAGTTCTCCGCGGGCCGCTCGGCGCGATCGATGACGAACACCTCGGCCGCCCCGCGTTCGGGATCGAGGCGCAATCCAAGCTGTTCCCGCACGGCGGTGAAAATCGACGGCGCGTTCGGATCGAGTCGCGGCGCGACCGGGGGATCCGGTGTCGCGTGAAACGCCGGCGCGTGCGGTATTCGATCGGGCGCCCATTCGAGATCCACATCGAACGTGCCCTCGACGCCCGTGCGATCGCTGACAATCCGATCGACCCACATCGACAGTTCGCCGGCGAGCATCGGCATCGTGACGCCGCGCGCGCTCAAGACTCCCGGCGCGAAGCGCACACTGCACGGCGGGGCCGCGCAGTTCTCTGCGGCCTTCGTGAGCCGCGCGCGAGAACCTCTCGGCGCGTCAGCCGTCCGCAACGCGTAAAGCGGCATCTCGCGGCCTTCCCGGCGCAGGGCGAGTGCGAAGCGCTCCGTGAGCAGCGCGCGCAGCATCAGGCGCATCTCGTCGGGCGTGGCGTCAGCCGCACCCCTGGCGTCGATGTCGAAGCGGTCGTCGTTCATCCAGCCCGATGCGCCAGCGAGCTGCGACTCCTGCAGGCGGTATGCGGTCCGAATGAGCATCCGCAGCGTGCCGACGACGGTGAATCGCCCGCCGTCGTGAAACTCGAGCGCGAACATCACGTCGTCCGCCGCGCGATGTGGCCTGACCGAGGCGACCTCGAAGCGCAGCGGCTGAGCCACGACGGCAGGGATAAAGCCAGTCGTCAGGAGCGCGGCTCCGATGGCGACGGCGATCGCACGTTTCATTCGCCCGTTTCGACGCTCGTCGGCGCGGAACGGCCTGTCGTCCCACCTGCTCACCGGCTCACCTGCCCACCTGCCACGACGGCCTCTGATACGCTGAGTCCCTTCACCACCTTCCAGGAGGCCGCGTCCGTGAGTTCACTGTACGAGAGCGCTGATCTGTTGATGAAGCTGTACGACCTGAGGCGCGAGCCCGCCATGCGCGAGGCGCGCGCGTGGTTTGCCGCCGACTTCAATCCCACGACGTTCGAGGAAGTGCAGCAGGCGATTCGCGGCCCGAAGAGCGCGCAGTTCCGCATGGTGACGAGCTACTGGGACATGGCCGCGTCGTTCGTCAACAACGGCGCCATCGACGAGGTGATGTTCAACGACGCCAACGCCGAGCAGTTCGTCGTGTTCGCGAAGGTCGAACCGTTCGTGGCGGCCTACCGCGAGATGATGGCCAACCCCACCGCGTGGGCGCACCTCGAGAAAGTGGTGATGAAGACACCGGGCGCGAAGGAGCGTCTCGCCGCGACGCGCGAACGGTTCCGGGCGATGGCCGCGGCGCGCCGGGCCGCCCCGGCGACGGAGTAAGTCAAGCGTTCTTACCCCACCCGACCTACCTGGCCCACCCGGTCCACCTGGCCTACTGAGCCAGATACACCTTGTGGCATTCGGCGCACGTCTTGTAGAGGGCGTCGGATGCCGCCGACAGCTGGCCGGCGTTCTTCGCGGCGGCGGCCTTGGCCGCCGCCTCCGCCGCGTCCACCTGGGCCCGCGAGAATTTCATCCACGCCGCGGAATCTTTCGCACGCGATCCGATCATCAGCAGGTTCCCGGCCTCGGCCAGCGCCACGGCCTGGCCCCGCACCGCTTCCCAGGACTTGTCGTCCTTCGGCGCGTCGCCGCTCGCATCGAACACGGCGTTCGAGAACGGGATGGTCATGGTGGTCATGATCTCCCCGACCGTGGCGACCGGCTTGATCGAGCTCGCGGCAGCGGGTGCTTTTCGAGCAGCGGCGGGCGCCTTTTGAGCGTGCGGGCGGGCCACGCCGGCGCCCACGAGCACCACGAGGGCGACCGCTATCGGCCAGCGCATACGGGGCTCCTTCCGGAGGTCACCCAGCCTGGCGGCGCGCAGGTGCGACGCGGGGCATGGTGATTCGGAACGTGCTGCCTGCCGGGCCCGAGGCCTCGAGCGTCAGCCGGCCGCCGTTCGCCTCCACCGCCCCTTTTGCAATCGACAGGCCGAGTCCGGCCCCGCGCATGCCGTCCCCCTCGTCGGCGCGGTAGAAGCGGTCGAAGATGCGGGGACGCGCATCCTCGGGCACGCCGGGGCCGGTGTCGATGACGTCGAAGATGGCGGACGCCGGCGTCTCGGAGATGCGGATGCGCACGCTGCCGCCGCGCGGCGTGAACTTGATGGCGTTGTCCACCAGGTTGATGAGCGCGTGCCGCAGCACCTGCTTGTCGGCGAGCGCGTCGGGCGCCGCGCGCCGTTCGACGACGATCTGCTGCTGCTTCTCCTCGGCGAGCACGCTCAGGTGCTGCACGACCTCTTCGGCGAGCGCCTGCAGGTGCACGATCTCGCGCGACAGCGGCGCCTGGCCGGTTTCGGCGCGCGAGAGCGTCAGCAGCCGATCGACGAGGCCGGCGAGCCGATCGACCTCCTCGAGCATGCTCTCGATGATGCCGCGATAGGCGTGCTCGTCGCGCTGGCCGCGCAGCCCCACTTCGCCCACGCTGCGGATCGACGTGAGCGGCGTCCGCAGCTCGTGCGACACGTCGGCGGTGAACTGGCGCATCTGCGCGAACGACGCCTCGAGCCGCGCCAGCGTTTCGTTGAACACCGAGGCCAGACGCCCCATCTCGTCGTCGGGATGCCGCACCGGCAGACGGTCCGAGAGCCGGTCGGCGGTGATCGAGCGCGCGCGATCGGTCATCTGCTCGATCGGCGCGAGCGCCCGCCGCGCCAGCACGTAGCCGCCAAGGCCGGCGACGCCCACCGCGAGCGGCAGGCCCAAGAGCAGCACCAGCAGCAGCTCGCGGAGCTGCTCGAACATCGGGATTTCGGAGCGGCCCACCTGCACCACCACCGGCCGCTGGCCGATGTAGCTGCGGCGGCTCAGCACGCGCATCGGAATGCCGCCGGCGTCGAACGTGGCGGTGCGGTCCTGGCCTGCCGCGGCGAGCTCCTGCGTCCCCGGGATCGCGCGCCGGCGCGCTTCGGCGTTGCCGTGCAGCGGCTCGCCGCCGTCGGCGCTCCACACCTGCACCCACGGCTCCTCTTCGAGCAGCAGGTCCACCTGCGGCGTGGACATGATCACGAACCCGTCGGGCCCCTCGTCGACGGTGGCGGCGGCCCAGAAGAAGTCGGCGCGCAGCCGCTCATCGAGCGACTCCGAGACGCTGCGGCTCACGAAGGTATAGATGGCGGCGGCGTAGACGGCCAGCACCACGACCATGGCGGCGACGTACCACACCGTCAGCCGCATGCGGACGTTGTGCGAATGCCACCAGCGGATCGGGTCGATCACGGCTCGCCTTCGCGCAGCATGAAGCCGACACCGCGCACGGTGTGAATCAGCTTCACCGCCGGTTCCACGTCCACCTTGCGGCGCAGCCGCGCGATGTGGACGTCGATGACGTTGTCGAGCGGCGTCGTGCGCGCTGTTTCGCTCCAGACGTCGCGGGCCAGCGCCTCGCGCGACACCACCTGGGTGTGGTGCCGCAGCAGGTATTCGAGCAGCTCGAACTCGCGCACGGTGAGATCGATGGCGCGCCCGCCGCGCGTCACCTTGCGGGTCACCAGGTCCATATCGAGGTCGCCGAGGAGCAGGCGCGGCGAGTCAGCGGCCCGGCCGCGGCGGACGAGCGCGCGCAGGCGTGCCACGAGCTCGGCGAACGCGAACGGCTTCACCAGGTAGTCGTCGGCGCCGCCGTCGAGGCCGAGCACGCGGTCCTGCACCGAGTCGCGCGCGGTGAGGATCAGCACCGGCGTCTTGAGCCCGCGCTCGCGCAGCGCCGCCAGGATCTCGAGCCCGCTGCGTCCGGGCAGCCCCAGGTCGAGCAGGATGACGTCGAAGGTCTCGGTGGTGACCCGGAAGAACGCGCCCTCGCCGGTACGCTCCACCACCACGTCGTATTTCTCGCCCTCGAGGCCTTCGCGGAGAGCGTTGGCCACCTTCAGTTCGTCTTCGACGACGAGCACGCGCATGCCAGGCACGGTTCGGATTCTAGAATAGCCCCGTGGATTTCTCCCTGCTCGAGACCATGCGCATCGACGGGGGCCTGGTGGTGCGCCGCGAGCAGCACCTGGCCCGCGCCGCCGCCGGAGCCGCGCACTTCGGGTTCCGGTGGGACGGCACGGCCGCGGAGCGGGCGCTCGACGAGGCCGTGGCCGCGCACCCGGACGGCGTCTGGCGGCTTCGGCTCCTCGTGGCGCCGTCCGGCGCCGCCAGCACCATCTGCTCGGAGCACGCCGGCGACTCGCGCGTGTGGCGGGTCGCGCTCGCCCCGGAGGGCGTGGACTCGCGCGACGAGCTCCTGCGCCACAAGACGACCAGGCGCGACCTGTACAACCGCGCGCGCGCCACGCATCCCGACCTCGATGACGTGGTGCTCTGGAACGAGCGCGGCGAGATCACCGAGTCGACGATCGCCAACGTCGTCGTCGAGCTCGATGGCGCCTGGTACACGCCGCCACTCTCGTGCGGCCTGCTGCCCGGCGTCTTCCGCGCGGCGGTACTCGCGGCCGACATGGTGCGGGAGCGCGTGGTCACGAAAGACGACCTCCGCCGCGCGACGCGCATCTGGCTGATCAACAGCCTGCGGGAGTGGATCCCGGCCTCGCTGGTTCCTTGAGGCGGAGTGGGCGGAGTAGGCAGAGTAGGCAGAGTGGGCAGAGTGGGTCAAAAGACAGGCTTACCTACTCTGCTCACTCCGCCTACTCTGCTCGCTCTGCCCGCTAGCTCTTCGCCTTCCGCAGGTCGTCGCCCAGGATGATCGCCTCGGCGATCTCCTTCTTCGACTTCCGCCGCTGACGGCTCTGGCGCTGGATGGTGAGGTGCGCGTCTTCCTCGGTCAGTCCGAGGTCGCGCTGCAGGATGCCCTTGGCGCGCTCGACGATCTTGCGCGTCTCGAGGCGCTCGTTCAGCTGCACGTTCTCCATCTCGAGGCGCGCCATCTCGATTTCGGCGCCGACGAAGAACCCGAGCATCGAGATGAGCTGAATCTCGCGACGGCTGTGCTCGTGCTGTTCCTTGTGCTGCACGTTGATGACGCCCGTGAGCTTGCCGCGCGACACCACCGGCACCGACAGGAACGCTTCGTAGCGGTCCTCGGGCAGCTCGTTGAAGGTCTGGAACCGCGGATCCTCGAACGCGTGCCGCCCCACCGCCACCGGCTGCCGGTGCGCGGCCACCCAGCCTGTGATCCCCTCGCCGACCCGCAGCGTCAGGCGATCCACGACGTCCGAGTGCGGACGCTTGGACGCGCGCAGCACCAGGTCTTCACCCTCGAGTACGTAGATGAACACCGAATCGCACGCGACCATGCTCGAAACGAACTGCACGACACGGTTGAGCACGGTGTGCAGAGGATCGGCCGCCGCGATGCGGCTGCCGATTTCGTGGAGGACGTCGATGTCTGTCTTGTCGGTCACGTCATAAGGGCCCGCGGGCACATGCTCGCCGGCCAACTCCGGATTGATCAGGGTCGGTTCCATTGTTGAATGTTCAATACGCGCGTCGCGCGGCTCCATGATCGAAGATACACACGGGGCGACCGCCTCCACAAGTAGGGGAGCCACTACGTTCGCGTAGATTCACGCGATCGTTACAACAATATTGGATGGAATGAAGAACACGGCGGCGCGCGGCTGCACGCGCCGCGTCACGTGCGCAACGTCAGGATGCCGGCGAGCGTCCTCAGGCCGGCGACTCGTCGCTCGCCACACGCGTGCCGCCGCGATACGCGAACACGCCGGCGCGATCGACCGCCGCGGGCGCCCATCGCTGCGACCATCGCGCGCCGAGTTCGAGCAGCACCACGGTGCCGGCGCAGAACACGGCCACGCACATCAGCAGGCCCACGGCGTAGCTGCCGGTATAGTCCTTCGTCATGCCGAGCAGCGTCGGCAGAAAGAAGCCGCCCAGCCCGCCGGCGGCGCCGACGATGCCGGTCACCAGGCCGATGCGATCGGGAAAGCGCTGCGGCACGAGTTGGAACACCGCGCCGTTGCCCATGCCGAGCGCGCCCATGCCGACGAAGAGCACCGCGACGGCCACGCGCAGCGGCGGCGCCGCGGCGACGACAGAGAGGCAGCCCGCAAACGTGACGAGCAGCAGCACCAGCAGCTTGTAGCCGCCAAGGCGATCGGCGAGCCAGCCGCCGACGGGACGCAGGAAACTGCCCGCCACCACGACGAGCGTCGTGAAGTCGCCCGCCGACACCCGCGACAGCTGGTACTGGTCGTGGAAGAAGGTGGTGAGGAAGCTCGAGAACCCCACGAACCCACCGAAGGTGAGACTGTAGAGGAACGCCAGCCACAAGGTGTCGGATTCGCGCAGCACGACGCCGTAGTCGCGTGCGGTCGTCACCTTGCGCGGGGCCGGGCTGTCCTTGGCGAAGAGCACGAAGACGACGAACACGACCGCCAGCGGCAGCATCGCAAACCCGAACATCGCCGCCCACCCGAAGCGCTCCGCCAGCCGCGGCGCGAAGAGCGTTGCCAGCAGCGTGCCCGAGTTGCCGGCGCCGGCAATCCCCATCGCCAGCCCCTGATACTCCGGCGGATACCAGCGGCTCACGAGCGGCAGCGCCACCGCGAAGCTGGCGCCGGCGATGCCGAGGCAGAAGCCCAGGCCGTAGAAGTGCGACGCGCTCGACGCGAACTGCCACGCGAAGAAGAGCGGCACGAGCGTGAGCGTCATGCCGATGATGCCGGCGCGCCGGCCGCCGATGCGATCGCCGAGCAGCCCCATCACGGGCCGGAAGAGCGAGCCGCCGAGCAGCGGAATGGCGGTGATGAGCGCCGTCTGCGTGGCCGTGAGGCCGAAGGCGTCGCGCAGGAACGGCGCCATGGGCCCGAGCAGCACCCAGGCCATGAAGCTGATGTCGAAGTAGAGGAGCGCCGCGACCAGCGTGGGCGTGTGCCCCGCCTTCAGGAATCCCGCACGACCGGTCATGAGGCCAGCACTCATGCCGCTTCCTTCTTGGCGCGCTCGGCGGGCAGCTGCACGCTGACGACGCCGTCTTCGACCTTGGTGGCGTAGGTGCCCACGCAGTGCCCCTTGCCGTGCGTGGGCCGCGTCACCTCGCCGCTCTCGAGATCCACCTTCCAGGCGTGCAGCGGGCAGACGACGGACGTGCCGGTGACGATGCCGTCGCACAGCGGGCCGCCCTGGTGCGGGCAGTTCGGATCGGTGGCGAGAAAGCGATCGCCAAGGTTGAACAACGCCAGCTCCTGGCCGCCCACCAGCACCGCGCGCCCCTCGCGCGGCGGGATGTTCTCCACCACCGTCACCCGGATCCATCGCCCTTCGCTCATGCGTCCACTGTCTCCATCGCGCGAATCGGTACGAACTGTGTGGCCGTCTTCGGCGTCTGCCCCTCGAGCCATGCGTCGGTGGCCCGCGACTTCGACTTGGTCAGGCGGTCGAGCAGGGCGTGGCGCACCGCTTCGGGCGCGTACACCGTCTCCTTGCGCACCTTCTCGATGCCGAGCCGCTCCACGAAGTCGTAGGTGCGTTCGAGGTAGTTGGCATTCTCGCGGTAGTACTGGAAGAACAGCTCCGAGGCCTCGAGCGCCTGCTCGGTGGTCTCGACGGTGATGAGCAGGTCGGCCTTGCGGACGCTCTTGCCGGCGGCGCCGCCCACCACCACCTGCCAGCCGTTCTCCTGGCCG
>DASRPM010000145.1:0-23491 GCA_035646375.1 Vicinamibacterales bacterium | reverse complement strand
GCTGCTTCCATCGCCACCGCGTAGGGATGCGCGGGGACGTCGTCGGGCAGGATCAGCACGGGTGTCTGGCAGCTGCGCACGAAGTCGCGCGTCACCGTGAAGACGAAGTCCGCGTTGGTGCGGTACATCCGTGTGAGGAACCGGTCCACCATGTCCATCGTGACGTCGGGCCGCCGCGCGGCGAGCGCCGGGCCCCACCCCTTCATGTTGTTGTCGTAGAAGAGGTCGCGCATCTCGGGGCGCGATCCGCTCGGCTGCGCCAGCACCGCGGCTACCACCCGGTTCGGCGCGCGTTCCAGCAGGTTCCAGATGAAGGGACCGCCGATGCAGAAGCCGAGCACCATGAACTTGTCGATGCCCAGGTGATCCATCAGGCCGATGTGATCGTCGGTGTAGGCGTCCCACGGCCGCTCGATCTCCAGCGGGCCGGACGACTGTCCGCCGTTGGCGTTGCGCAGGTCCGCTCCGATGCAGCGGAACTCGTTGGCGAACTCGGCGAACGGATCGAACGGATCGCCGCGGCGCAGCAGCTCGATCGACGAGTTCAGGCCGCCGCCGGCGATGAGCATCAGCGGAAAGCCGGCCCCGGCTTCCTCGTAGTGGATGCGAACGGGGCCTCGCTGGTAGACGCGTGACGCGGCCGCGGGCCCCGACTGCGCCAGCACGCGCGGTGCCGCGACCATGGCGGTGGCCGCGGCACCCGTGGTGAGCATCCTGCGCCGTGTCTGATCCATGGCCGGAACTATACGCCCGGCGGGGTCAGGCGGATCAGTCGGCGAGCGTCGTGGCGGCGACGTCGACGGGCGCCGTGACGGGAATGACGGCGGGCGTTGATACGCGGTAGCCGTAGACGAACTTCTTGAACTCCGGGTGCAGGAAGTCGGCGCCGTACTTGTACTGCTTCATTTCCTTGAAGGCCTGCTCGGAGCTCCACCCGCCCTCGGTCATGCGATAGACCGCCGTCATCACGCCCGTGCGGTGCTTGCCGCCGACGCAGTGCACGAAGACCGGCTGCTGTTTCGGGTCGTTGACGATCTCGAGGAACGCCGCCAGCTGTTCGGGCGTCGGGGTCACGCGCGTCGTCATCGGCATCGCCACGTATTTCATGCCGGCCGCTTCGACCAGTCCCGGCTCGTCGGCCATCGCGTCGAAGCTCGTGAGGTTGATGACCGTCTTCACGCCGAGCGCGGCCAAGTCGGCATAGTCGCGCCCTTCGGGCTGCGCACCACGGTAGTAGGTGGCGCTGACGCGTCCGAAGTTGTCGATTCGGATGGGCGCCGTCTGGCCGGCCGCGGCTTTGTCGGCCCCGGGGACCGCCTGGGCGGAACCGAGCGACGCCAACGAGAGCGACAGCAGGGCGACGGTCGAGACTCTGGCAAAATTAACAGGCACTTTCATCGATCCTCCGTGATCATCAGACGCCGCACATGACGCCGGAGTTTGGTGGTTCTAGAATCCGGCGGATGCGCGTTCCGCCCGTGGTCGCCGTGCTCGCCGCCACCTTCATACGATCGGCCCAGGCCCATACTATCGGCCCAGAACCGCGTGTTATTCCCCACCCGCCGGCTCAGGTGTCCGACAGACGAAGGACAACCCTCCTGCGGCCCGAGGCGGGTCTAAAGACCCGCAACTGCGTACGATAGTTGCGATGGTAACGAAGACGCGATGTCCCTGGGCGGGGTCCGACCCGCTGTACGTGCGCTATCACGACGAGGAATGGGGTGTGCCATCGCACGACGACCGGCACCTCTTCGAGATGCTGATCCTGGAAGGCGCGCAGGCAGGACTGAGCTGGATCACGATCCTGCGCAAGCGTCCTGCCTACCGGAAAGCCTTCGACCGGTTCGATCCGCGCAAGGTCGCACGCTACGACGCCCGAAAGATCCGCGCGCTGCTCGCCGATCCAGGCATCGTACGCAACCGCCTCAAGATTCACGGCACCGTGCGGAACGCGCACGCGTTCCTCGAGGTACAGCGCGAGTTCGGCTCGTTCGATGCCTACCTGTGGCGCTTCGTGGATGGCGCCCCGAAGATCAACCGGCCCCGCACGATGCAAGACGTGCCGGCGCGCACCGCCGAATCCGATGCCCTCGGCAAGGATCTCAAGAAGCGCGGGTTCACCTTCGTCGGCTCGACGATCTGCTATGCCTTCATGCAGGCGGTGGGAATGGTGAACGACCACCTGGCCGGGTGCCCCAGCCGGCGAGCGAGATGAGCCCGACTACGGCTCGTAGCCGTCGGGCAGGAGTTCGACAGCCACCGCGTCACCAGCGGTTACCGAAGCCCCCGTACCGGACGCTGCGGCGCGATACGTCGCCAGAACGAACATCGGTTTGGGTAGTGCGCCGCACGACACGCTGCCCGGCGTGTCGCTCCGGTACGAGATGAAGTCCACGTCGGCCAGCTGCTTGGCCCGCAGCCGAAGCGGTCCGCTGTCGGTTTGGACCAGCAGCACCATGCCGCCGGCGCCACACTCGATCGCGGTGAACTGACCGCGCGCCCTCGTCTCTCCCTCGCCGACGGGCCTGAAGTCCGGGCGGAAGGTCGGCCCTGGACGTCTGGTCCCGGGAGGGGCACCGGGCGACGCGCCGCCGCCGGCTGACCGGCTCAGGCTCGCGAGGGCGGCGAGCTCCTCGGCGGTCGGCGCGGCGGGTGCCGCGGCGGCCGCCGGTTGATTCTTCATCTCCGCAACCCGGCCGAGCAGCTCGCGCGCCTGCTGACGAATCTGCGGATCGCGCCCGCTCCCGACGAGTGGTCCCAGCTGGCTGGTGGCTTTCGCGAAGTCGCGCTGCCGCAGGTACGCCTGCGCGAGGAACAGGCGGTACTGCTCCCGCGACGGCGCGAGCTGCGCCGCGTGTTGCAGGAGCGTCGCCGCGCGCGCGGGATCGTTGTCGAGGATCAGCTCCACGTATCCCAGCATGGCCGCCGCGAACGCCGAATTCGCGTCGAGCTCGACGGCGCGCGCCAACACGTCTCGCGCCTTCTGGATGGTCGCGGAACTCTCGGCGGTGCCCAGCTGCGCGATCAAGGCGCGGCCGTAGGCGTTCTGGACCCAGCCGTCGTTCGTTCCCAGCGCCGCCGCTTGCTCGAGGAGCGGCAGCGCCTTGTCCATCTGATTGGCGCGGAAGTGCTGCAGGCCAATCGCGGCGTGCGCGCGCGCCGCCTTGGGGCTCTGCTTGAGCACGCCCGCCAGGCGCGTGCGCGATTCCTCTTCCCGTCCGACGCGCCCCTGCAGGTCGGCCACGTAGATCGCCGCCTCGACGTCGTCGAGCGTCTGCCCTTTTTGCACCGTACCGCCGGCCACCTTCTCGCCGAAGTCGAACAGGATGGCGGGAAAGAGATACTTGCGGACGTAGTCGAACAGCTCGCGATCGAGCAAGGCGCCCTCGCCGAAGGCGGCGGGGAACGCGGCGTTGGCCGGCGAGCCGCTGCGGACGCTGGCGAGGAACTGCCGGAACTGCTTCGTCCGCTCCGGGTTGCCGAACGACAGGTAGTGGACCAGGGCCCACGACTGCGCGTAGAGCACGCCTCGCCGGCTTCCCTCGTTGTACACCGACGATGCCTGGTCGATGGCCAGCAGCTCGCGGATGGGAATGAGCGTGCTCGCCTTCAGCAGCTCCACATGGTGCTGCGGCGCAAGGCCCACCATCGCCTTCTTGCCGCCGTCGCGTTCCTGCACCATTTCGTACACTTCGGCCAGCCCCTCGCTCGCCCAGACCGGCAGTGGGCCCATGCTGTTCGAGACCAGGAAGTGCGCGTACTCGTGGAAGATCGTCAGCAACGCCAGGTCGACGTACTCGGCATCGATCGCGATGTAGTTCAGGTCCTCGCCCGCCTGAAAGAAGCCGCCAACCTCGATGGCGTTGCCTCTGAAGAGCGGGGCAACCGGCTGCAGCGCGCGCTGGTTGGAGAACACCATCACCACCGTGGGGACCGGCGAGGCCGCGGTGGCGCCCGGCAGCGCCCGCAACATCACCTCGCGGAACTGTTCCAGCCGCTGCGCGATGCGGCGAATCGCGCTTTCCGGCGCGTCGCCGACGAAGGTGAAGTTCGCCGAGCGGACCTGCGTCCACTTGGCGTCGGCATTGGCAGGGAACAGGGTTGCGACGAGCAACAGAATGGCCAGAGGGACGCCGCGCATCACGGTCGATCCTAACGCGACTAGAATGGCCGGTCGAGGAACGACTCATGACCCCTTCGCGTCAGCACGTCCGTTATCGCCGTGATTTCCTGCGATTTCTCGCCGCGAGCCCGTTGATGGCCTACGGGCTGCGCGAGGCCTGGGCGCAGGAGCCCGCGACGGCACCGCTCGCCAAGGACGTGTTGAGCGTCATGGACTTCGAGGCGCTCGCCAGGCCGAAGCTGCCGCCCGCGCACTGGGGCTACCTGGCGGGCGTGGACGATGACCTGACGCTGCAGGCCAACGTCGCGGGGTACAAGACCATTCAGCTGCGCCCGCGCCGCCTGGTGGACGTGTCGAAGATCGACACCAGCGTCGAGCTCTTCGGCCAGCGATTCGCGAGCCCCGTCTTCCTGTGCCCCGTGGGCGGCCATCGCATGTTCCACACCGAAGGCGAAGTGGCGACCGCGCGCGCGGCGAAGGCGAAGAACGCGCTGCAGGTGCTCTCCAGCGCCAGCTCGCTCGGGGTCGAAGAGGTGGCGACGGCGCGGGGCGGCGGCCTGTGGTACCAGCTCTACCTCCCGCAGTCGTGGGACGACACCGAGAAGCTCGTACGCCGCGTCGAAGCGGCGGGATGTCCGGTGATGGTCTGGACGATCGACCTGCTCGGCGGGCGCAATTCGGAGACGGCGACACGGGCGCAGCGCACCGACACACGTCAATGCTCGGCCTGCCACGCGACGGCCACCGGCGGGCGGCGCGACATGGCGATGTACGTGGGACTCAGCAGCGCGCGCTTCAACCCGTCGAATGCCACGTGGGACTGGGTGGCCCGCTTGAAGAAGATGACGTCGATGAAGGTCCTCCTCAAAGGCATCGAGACCGCCGAGGACGCGCGCCTCGCACGCGAGCAGGGCGCCGACGGCATCGTGGTGTCCAATCACGGCGGCCGCGCCGCCGAGACGCTGCGCCCCACGATCGACATCGTCCCGGAGGTGGTGGACGCGGTGAACAACCAGATCCCGGTGCTCGTGGACGGCGGCGTGCGCCGCGGAACCGACGCGTTCAAGGCGCTCGCCTACGGCGCCCGCGCGGTGGGCATCGGCCGCCCGTACGCCTGGGGCCTGGCGACATACGGTCAGGAAGGGGTGGAGCGCGTGCTCGATATCCTGAACGCCGAGCTGAACTTGACGATGCGCCAGTGCGGCACCCCCACGCTGGCCCGGATCACCCGATCCCACGTCCGGCACGTGTGAGCGCGTCTCCGGCTGGCTTTCGCGCGGGCTGGCGCCGATACGAGAAGAAGTGCGGCTACCGGTTCAGTACGAGCTCACACGCGGGCAGGCGCTCTTTTCGGCCCTGGCCATCGCCATTGCCGGTCTGCTGCTCTGCGGGCTGTCGGCCCGGGTGGCCCTGCGCGTGGAACTGTGGCACGCGTGGGCCCCCGTCGCGGTGTTCGCCGGATTCGTTGCAGCGGATTTCGCGTCCGGCCTCGTCCACTGGGCGGCCGACACGTGGGGGCGCGACAACTGTCCCGTCATCGGCCCGCGGTTGCTGGTGCCGTTCCGGGTGCATCACGTCAATCCCGAAGACTTCCTCCGCCGCCGCTTCGTCGACACCAACGGCGAGGTTGCCGCGATCACGGTCGCGGTGCTGGCCGTGGTCGCCCTCGTGCCGTTGGATCGCCCGTGGAGCGGGCCGGCCGCGGTGTTCGGGCTTGCGTTCTGCGGCCTCGGTTCCATGACGAACCAGATCCACCAGTGGTCGCACATGCCGTCGCCGCCGGCGATCGTCCGCCTGCTGCAGGCGTCAGGCGTACTGCTCAGCCGCCGTGACCACGCGGCTCACCATGCGCGCCCCCACGACCGTCACTACTGCATCACGACGGGCTGGTGCAATCGTCCGCTCGACGCGGTGGGCTTCTTCAGACGGCTCGAGTGCGCCGTCACCGGTCTGACCGGCGTGGCGCCGCGGCACGACGACCGGCGGTACGAGCGCCGGTATCCGGCGCCTGGCTTCGAATCGGATGCCAGCCCGATCCGGTAACGCGAACGGCCACGGGCGCGGCGCGCACCTCGCCCTCGAAACCACCGAGCCCACGGCCTTCGGGCACGGGTTCATCAGCGGGCTCGCCTCGGCGCTCCTCGGGATCACCGCCCTGGGCCTGGTGCTGGCGGGGCGCTTCCCGCAGGCATTCGGCTTCGCCGAGCTGAGGCCGCTTCGCGCCTTCCTGTATCTGCAGGCGGTCATTCACCTGCTGCTCGTCTCGTCGTTCGTGCTCGGCACCGTGAGCGCCTGGTTGCGCCGCAACAAGGTGCTGTCGCTGACGGGCATCGCGTTCACGCTCGTCGCCGCGATGCTCGGCGGGTCGCAGGCGGCGGTCGGACACGACGATGGCCGATCGGCGTGGCTCGGCGCGGATTTCGTCGTGCTCAACCTGATCTTGTACTCGGCCGCCCTCGTGCCGATGGAGCGCCTGTTTGCCCTGCGGCCCGAACAGCCGGTCTTCAGGCGCGGCTGGCCGGTCGACCTGACGTACTTCTGTCTCAACTCGCTGCTGATCGAGGTGCTGACGCTGCTGACCATTGCGCCCGTGGCGGTGCTGTTCGACTGGGCGCGCATCGGGGCTGTTCAGGAGACGATCGGTGCGCTGCCGCTCGTCGCCCAGGTGCCGGTGCTCCTGCTCGTGGCCGACTTCACCCAGTATTGGGTGCACCGGTCGTTTCATGCCTCCCGGTGGCTGTGGCCGTTTCACGCCATTCACCACTCCATCGAGCAGATGGACTGGCTGGCCGGATCGCGCCTTCACCTGGTGGACGTCATCGCCACGCGCGGGCTGACCTACATTCCCATCTTCGTGCTGGGGTTCTCGCAGCCGGCCCTGATGGTGTACGTGTTCATCGTGGCGGTGCAGGCCACGTTCATCCACGCCAACGTCAGGTGGACGTTCCCCCGGCTGCGGCGCATCGTGGCCACGCCCGCGTTTCACCACTGGCACCACAGCGCCGAGCCGCAGAGCATCGACAAGAACTTCGCGGTACACACGCCCGCGTGGGACCTGCTCTTCGGAACCTACTACCTGCCCGATCGCTGGCCGTCGGCCTACGGCCTGGTGCATCATCGCGACGTGCCGCCCCGCTGGGGCAGTCAGTTCGTCTATCCCTTCCGGCGCCGCGCCCCGCGGTAACAGGTTCCAGCGCCCCCGTCGGGGCGCCGGCGGGCATCCCTCACCTTGGGTATGCGCCTGTTTTGGCGCCGGGATAGACTTCGCCCGCGGGTCTGAAGACCCGCAACTACGAACCCATATGACCAACACGTTCCGCCTTCGAGTCTTGTGCGCCGTCTTCGGTTTCACGGCGCTTGTAATCGGCAGCATCCGCGTCGCGGGGCAGGCGCCGCCGCAGACACCGCCCACCCCGCTCCCCGCCGACGCGCCGTTTACCGTCGCGGTGGCGACAGCCGTCGTCGAGGCCGGCCCGGTGTACATGGCGAAAGAAGGGCCCTTCGGCTCGCAGTTCAACTACATCAACGGCGGCGTGCGCACGCTGTCGAACAACGGCGCGCATGCCGCGGGGAACGCCACCACGCAGATGCTGGTCGTGCTGCGCGACAACCCGAAGGTGCGGCTGCTCTTCACCCTGGTGAATGGCAACTACCGCATCGTGGCCAAGCGGTCGGCCGGGATCGCGAAGCTGGCCGATCTCAAGGGCAAGCGCGTCGTCACGCCGCGCACCACGTCGGCGCACTACCACCTGGTCGCGTTGCTGCGCACCGCGGGGCTGCAGGAATCCGATGTGACGATCGTGAGCGCGCCGGCCACCCAGATGGCGGCGGCGGTGGCCAAAGGCGACGCGGACGCAATCTCGATGTGGGAGCCGGAGTCGGAGAACACCGTTGCGGCACTCGGCGCCGACGCGATTACGTTCCAGGACAACAAGGTCTATCGCGAGCTGTACAGCATGTATTCGACGACGGACGTGCTGAACGACCCGCGGCGCCGCAAGGAGCTGGTGGCGTTCGTCCGCGAGATCATCCGGACCACCGGCGAGCTGCAGAAGGAGCCGGCGAAATACTTCGATCTGATCAGCCGCGTCACCAAGCACCCGGCGGCGCAGATCGCGCGCGGGTGGGAGCACCACAGCTTCCCGCTGGCGGTGGCGCCGGACCTGCTCGACCTGCTGGTCGAAGAGGAGAAGTGGGTGGCCGGCGTGCAGTCGAGGACGCCGCGAACGCGCGCCGAGCTGGCGTCGTTCATCGACACGTCGATCATCGAAGAAGCGCGAAAGCGCTGACGCAGGGCCGCGCGGACGTCTACTTTGCCGCCACGCGCTTGCCCTCGGCGTCCCACTCCTCGATCGTGCCGAACGCTGCCATCAGGCTGCGGATCTTCGCGCCGTCGCCGACCGCGATGATCACGATGTCGTCCACCGGAATGTACTTCTGCGCCACGCGCTGCACGTCGGCCGCGGTGACCGCCGCGATCTTCTCCGGATACGTGTCCCAGTAGTCGGCGGGTAACCCGTACTCCTTGATCTGGGTGGCGTTGTTCAGTGCCGTGTTCGCGTTCTCGGTGCTGAGGGCAAAGCTGGCCACGAGCGCACGCTTGGCGTTCTGCAGCTCGTCGGCCGGCACTGGGCGCGTGCGGATGTCCGCAAACTCTTTCAGCACCTCGCGCAGGGCGTCGGCAGTGACCTCGGTGCGCACCGACGTCTGCGAGACGAAGTGGTTGAAGTAGCGCGACGCGGCAAAGCCGCTGCTGATCCCGTAGGTGTAGCCCTTCTCCTCGCGAATGTTCCGGAAGAGCCGCGAGGCGGGGCCGCCGCCGAGCACGCGGTTCAGCACCTGCACGGGAATGTAGTCGGGGCTCAGCCGATCGATCGCGTGATTGCCGATGTAGAACGCCGTCTGCACCGAGCCCGGCCGGTCGACCAGGATCACGCGCCGCCCAGGGGTAACCGGCGGCAGCGCGAGGTCGGGCGCTTTCGAGCCCGCGCCGGTCCATGACGCCATCAGCTTTTCCAGCTTGGGCGTGATGTCGCGTGCGCTGATGTCGCCCAGCACCGTCACGCGGCCGCGCTCGGGACGGTAGACGCGGCCGTAGTGTTCGACCACCATCGCGCGCGTGATGCGGCCGACGCCTTCGGTGGTGGGTGCCACGAACGAGCGCCCGTCGCCCGGGTACATGGCCTGGGCGAATCGCTCGGCGGCCAGAAACTCGGGCTGGGTCCGGACCTGCTGCAGCTGGCTCAGTTGCTGGTTCTTCCACTTGGCGAGCTCGTCCTCCGGGAACGTGGAGTTGAAGAGCATGTCCGTCATCAGCTGCAGCACGGTGTCGAGGTTTTCGGAGAGCGTGCTGAACCTGGCATAGGCGTAGCGATCGCCGACGTTGAAGTTGATCGTCGCCCCGAGACCGGCGAGTGACTCGGCAATCGACCTCGCGTCGCGCGTCTTGGTGCCCAGGCGCATCAGCGCGGTCATCGCGGGGCTGATCGGCACGCCTTCCGGATCGTTCAAGGAGGAGGCGGGCACGGCGATCTCCACTTGGATCGTCGGCGACCGGCGCTCCTCGAGGACCAGGAGCTCCATGCCGTTCTTCAGCTTCGACTCGGACGGCTTCCGGAACGTGACGCGCAGCACGTCGTTGGAGATCGGCGCCTTGTTCTTGAGGACGACGCCCTTGAAGTCTGAAGGCTGTTGTGCGCCCGGCGCGTCCTGCGCGGCCACGGGCGCCGCCACGAGGAGCAGAATCGCAAGAAGATGGCGGGTCGTCATGTGCAGTGGCTCCACTTCTGCGCGTCTATCGCGCCGGCGGCGCTGCCGCCGGCACCGTGTGCACGACGACGCGGTTGGTGGTCTGCAGGTATTTGGCGGCCACCCGCTGGACGTCGCCGGCGGTGACGGCCGCGATCTTCTCGGGGTTCGTGTTGATCCGGTTCGGGTCGTTGTAGAGCACCGCGTTGTCGGCGAGCGACTGCGCCCGGGCGATGGCGCTCTCGCGGATGCCGACGGCGCCCCGGCGCGCCGTGGTGCGGACCCGCTGCAGCTCGTCGGCCGTCACGGCAGCGGTGTGCAGGCGCGTCACCTCCTCGGTGATGACCGTTTCGGCTTCGTCGATCTTCTTGCCCGGCCGCACCGCGCAGGTGATGGTGAACAGGCCCGGTCCAATCCGCTGCCCGCTGCCCGAGCCGACGTTGGCGCACAGCTCCTGGGTCTTCACCAGCCGCTGGTACAGGCGCGAGCTCTCACCGGCCCCGAGGATCTGGCTGAGCGCCGAGAGTGCCGGAAAATCGGCGTGGGTGGCGGGGGGGATCTTGTAGCCGATGTTGATCTGAGAGAGCCGGGCGAGGCGGTCCTGCATCGTCTCGCGGCGCTCGGCTTTCATTTCGGGTTCGGACAGATCGACGGGCGCCGGACTCGGCTGGCGGGGGATGTTGCCGAAGTACTTCTCCACCTTGGCGAGCGTGGCCTTCGCGTCCACGTCGCCGACGATGGCCACGACCGCGTTGTTCGGCGCGTAGTAGGTGCGGAAGAAGCTCGCCACGTCATCCACGGTGGCGGCGTTCAGGTCCTCCATCGAGCCGATGACCGAGTGGTGGTAGGCGGGGTTGTCGTAGGCGAGCTCGTTGAAGCGCTCCTGGCTCTTGCCGTAGGGCCGGTTGTCGAGCCCCTGGCGCCGCTCTTCCTGCACCGCCTGCCGCTGGTTGTCCAGGTTCTCCTTGGTGATGGCGAGCGATCGCATGCGATCCGACTCGAGGAACAGGCCGAGGTCCAGCTGGTTCTTCGGCATGATCTCGAAGTAGAGCGTGCGGTCGGTGTTGGTGGTGCCGTTCATCGACCCGCCGTAGTTGAACACCAGGAAGAAGTGCTCGCCGGGGCCGACGTTGTCCGAGCCCTTGAACATCATGTGCTCGAACAGGTGCGCGAAGCCGGTGCGGCCGGGGCGCTCGTCCTTCGACCCGACGCCGTAGCTCACGGCAATCGCGTAGATCGGCGCGAAGCGGTCTTCGGAAATGATCACGCGCAGGCCGTTGGCCAGACGCGTGTCCGTGAACTGGATGGGACGAAGCGGCGACGGCGTCTCGGCCGCCGACACGGCGGTGAGCAGCGCCACACCCAGGAGAGTCGCGAGCGATCGGCCAGCGCGCATCGGAAACCTCCACCTGCTGATAACGAGTGCCGAAGGTTAGCGTGAATCGGGGCCGCTGCGCAGCCTCAGCTCGAGCGGCGTCGTCACGCCCTCGGGCACGTCGATTGCGGCCTCCGAAGTTCCGTCACGTGCCGATGCCGTGACGTAATAGCGGCCGCGCGGCAGCTGAAAGCGGGGAGGCCCGGCGTACGCCGCGCTCGTCGTGACGCGCTTGCGCGAACCCTCCGCGTCCTTTGCCGCCTCGTAGACCTCGTAGCTCACGCCGGTGTCCAGCCGCTGACCGGTGGGGCCGATGCTCGACAGCGCCAGAATGCCGGCGTGCAGGTTGAGCACGATCGGTTTGGTCTCGCCAGCCGCCAGTGTGACCTCGGTGCTGGCGGTCGCGTTCCCGTGGGTGGCGGTGACGGTGTAGCGGCCCGCGGACACCGGCAGGCGCGGCGGGCCCGCGTACGCGGCGCTGCTGACGACGCGTTTCGCGCGGCCTTCGGCATCCTTCACGGCTTCATCCACGCTGTACTCCACGCCGGTGGGCAGCGGCGCGGACCCATCGCTCAGCACGGCCGTCGCCAGGAGCACGCCGGCTTTCAGATCGAACGGCAGCGCCGTGTTGTCTCCCTCGGCGATCGTCACTTCGAGCGCCGCCGACGCGCTGGCGTACTGGGCCGTGACGTAGTAGCGGCCGGCCGGCACCACGAATTGCGGCGGGCCCGCATAGGCGGCGCTGCCGGTCACGCGTTTGCGGTTGCCCTCCGCGTCCTGAACGGCGTCGAACACGTCGTACTCCACACCGCTCTCGAGGGCCGGGGTGGCCGGGCTCAACCGTGCGGTGGGTCTGAGGATGCCGGCGTGGAGGTTGAGCGTCTGCTGCACCAGCGTCTGCGCCGGAACTTCGAGCTCGGTTGCCGCCATCGCGGCGCCGTGCTCGGCGGTGACGTAATAGCGTCCCGGCGCCAGATCGAAGCGCGGCGGACCGGCGTACGCCGCGCTGGTCACGACCTGTTTGCGGCTGCCCTCCGCGTCCTGCCGGGCCTCATAGACCGCGTAGGCCACGCCGGATGCGAGCGGCTCCGAATCTTCGGCAAGCATCGAGGCGAGCTTGAGCGCAGGTTTGTCCGCCGCGCTCCTCACTGGCGACGGCTGTCCGGCCGCGTCGCCGCTGAGCCCGCGATAGGCCAGCAGCAACACGAGAGCGGCCGCCGCGACGCTCCCCGCCAGCCACGTGACTCTCGAGCGTGATATCGCGACAGCCTGGCGGGGCTCGGTGGTGTCGGCGCGGGGAGGCGGCACCCGCGGCGGAGTGGCCGGCGGTGTGGACGCGGAAGCGGGTTCGACGGGGCCCGTTGCCGCGGCCGCGGCCGGCGCGCCGAGCATCGCGGTGATGTCGGCGATCAGCGCACGGAAGGCGTCGGTGGTGGTGTCGCCGTGCCAGTCGCCGAGATCGGCCGCTTGAATGCGACCGAACCCCAAGGGCGGCCGCACGCCGTCGAAGAGCACCGGCACCAGGATGCTCCGGCGGCGGCCCTCGTCGGCTTCCTCGCGGACCCAGTCGGAGGCGATCGACGCGTTCGACCACACGACGACTACACAACGCGCGGCGGTCAGCGCCTCGGCAATGACGTTGTCGAACGTGCGGCCGGCCGCGATCTGCCGATCCCACCACACCGACCAGCCGTGCGCCGCGAGCGCGTCCGCGAGCGCCTGCACGCGCGGCCGGTCGTTGCGCGAGTAGCTGATGAAGATGTCGGCCATGCGAGCGCGCCTGCGGGACTGCCTACTTCGTTCCGCCCGTCTTCTTCTCGTTCTCGAGGCAGATGAATTCCATGAGCTGGGTGTCGGGCAGCAGCGTCACCGCCACCGTCGTGCCCCACGGCTTCGTGTACGCCTTCGGGTCGTCGATGGTGATGCCGATGTCCATGTGACCGAAGTCCCTGCGGCGGAGCCGCGTGGTGACCCGCAGCGCCTCGGTGGACGGCTTGCCCAGTTGATCCAGCCACACGCGGCCGTTGAAGCCGCCGCTTTCGACCACGAGCGTGTCGCCCTGCCACGACGCGGTCGAGTAGCCGTGCCAGGTGGGCGCCACGTCCGGCGTCAGCTCGAAGCGGCGCCCGTCCATGAACGCCTGCCACCACAGGTTGAACGCCTCGTGGACGAAGAACACGATCGCCGGCGTCTGCACGATGCGCCACGGCGCCGGCGCGAGCAGCACCTTGGGAACGCCCTGCGGCAGGCAGTTGGCGTCCGGTTCCTCGCGCCAGAACTTGCCGGCCGCGCGCTCGTCGTAGAGCGCCTTCGCCCATGACTGGAACGGCACAGGTTCCTTGAGATCGCGTGCGAGATCGCGCAGGTAGCCGGTGGGCGGCTGCCAGATGCCCGACAGGTCGGGCGTGCCGTCCGGCAGCCGCGGCGCGGGGGCCGCGAGGTTGAGTTTGCCGTCGGGGGTGCGGGGAACCTGCGGCGCCGGGACGTTCGCCCACTGCGCCGACGCCGTTGTGGAAGAGAGGAGCGCAACGAACGCCAGTGGGAGGAGTGTCTTCATGCCGCCCCCGGTGATGTGTTGGTGAGCGCCGATTGTAGCCCAGTGTCTGATTGCCCGCCTTCCGGGCGCGCGCTGCATTGCGGGGTTTCCCGGCCGACGGCGCGTTGCCATCAGAGGACGACCATGAAAGTCGATGCCGTCATCGTCGGCGCCCGCTGTGCTGGAGCCGCCACGGCGCTGTTGCTGGCCCGGGCCGGCGCGCGCGTGGTGGTGCTGGAGAAGGGGCGGTACGGGACCGACACCCTTTCGACCCACGCCTTGATGCGAGGTGCTGTCCTGCAGCTGTACCGGTGGGGTGTGCTTCCGGCCGTCGTGGAGCAGGGCACGCCGGCCGTGACCGCCACGACCTTCGAATACGCGCACGACACGGTCACCGTGCCGATTGAACCGAAGTACGGGGTGGACGCGCTGTACGCGCCACGACGAATCCTGCTCGACGGCCTCCTGTCCGCCGCGGCCGTGGAAAGCGGAGCCGAGGTCGTGTACGGGGTGCACGTGGACGGCGTGATGACCGCCGCCGACGGACGCGTGTCCGGCGTGACCGCTACGGCCAACGGCACGCGCCACGACATCGAGGCCGATCTCGTGATCGGCGCCGACGGGCTCTACTCGACGATCGCGCGGCGCGTGGGCGCGGCGCCCTTGATCACGGGGACACACGCGGCCGGGGTGCTCTACAGCTACTGGAGCGGCCTGCGCGAGGACGCCTACCGCTGGATCTTCAGGCCCGGCGGCAGCGTCGGCGCGATTCCGACCAACGAGGCGACCTGCGTCTTCGTCTCGATTCCCGCGGCACGATTCCGTCACGAGGTGCGGGGCGATTCCGTCGCGAACTACCGGCGCCTGCTGCGCGAGGTCTGCCCCGAGTTCGCCGATCGCCTCGAAAGCGCGACGCAGCTCGAGCCGGTTCACGGATTCGGCGGTCACCCGGGATTCATCAAGCGCAGCAGCGGCCCCGGCTGGGCGCTGGTGGGGGATGCCGGCTACTTCAAGGATCCGGCAACCGCCCACGGGATCACCGACGCGCTGCGCGATGCGGAACTGCTGGCGCGCGCGGCGATGGCCGGCACGACCGCCGCGATGGCGCAGTACGAGGCGACGCGCCTCGATCTGTCGCGGCGCCTGTTCGAGATCACCGACGAGGTCGCGTCGTTCGAGTGCACCGACGAGCGGCTGCAGGCCCTGCACCGCGAGTTCAGCCGCGAGATGTCACGGGAGGTGCGCGCCCTCGCCGCCCTGGAGCCATGGCCAACTACGTCGCCGCTGTCGAGCACGCGTCACGTCGCGTGAGTCGCCGCCACCTGGCGGTCATCCTGCTGTCGAGCGTCCTCGTGCTGGTCGGCACGATGTTCGGGGCGTTCGCGCCTGGCACCACCGACCGGACACGCGCTACACGCATTCGTATCGATGGGCCGGCTGTCTTGGACAACGTGGACATTCCCGTTGCGGAGTCGCAGGAGATCGCCACGGTCAGCATCACCGCAAAGGATCCACAGGGCGGCCTCCTGAAGGAGGCCGCCATGAGTGTCTCGCTGGACGGCTACGGAACCCGTGGCGTGGGCAGCACCGATGCCAGCGGCATTGCTCGCGTGAGAATCGTGAAAGGCGTGCGCATGTTTCTGCTCGGCGGTCAACTCGGGGCTGGCTGTATGGCCCCGCTGCAACTCGGCCCCGATAGCTATCCGGCGGCGGTTGACGTGACGTTCACTCCCGACGGGTGTCGTGAGTCGGACAATCTGGGGCGTCGGTCGAGCCTCGCGCTTTCGGCACGAGACGGCCTGACGACGCGGCGAGTGCGGGTGCTCTATCCGGATGGCAGTCCGGCGTACGACGTTCGCGTGGGGATTCTCAGCGCGACGCAGCAGCGGCCCTTCACGTCGGTATTCCGAACGGCGCGGGACGGCAGCCTGGATTTGCCGCTGCCGCTCAAGAGCCAGTTCTCCGTCGAGTCCAGCCGCTACGAACAAGGCATCGCGTGCCAGAGCGAGGTCGTGTGGTTCAACACCGAGCGTGAGCCAATCCGATGGCAGCGCCGCCCGAGACGTGCGGATGCGCCGAATTGGGAGGAAGAAGCCGAGTCGACCGGTGAGATTGTGCTGCGGCTGGAAGGGCTTGCCTGCACCCCACCCCATTGATCCGAAAAAAAAGGGCCGCCTGAAGGCGGCCCCTACGACTGTTGGGGCCCGGCTGAAGCCGGCCCCCACGTCTGTTTAGTGCCGGATCTGCGACGTGATGTCGCCGAGCTCGTAGACTTCGCAGTTGCCCCGCTCGGGGAGGAGCCCGGCGTTGGGGTTGGTCGAGAGCCGCAGGATTCGTGGCGTCATCACGAACGGCTCCGCTAACACCTCGGGATCCTCGACTGTCACCTCGTACTTGATCTCGTTGCCCGCTCGCGTGAATTTCTCCACGACGCGCATCTTGTCCGAGTGGAAGAAGCCGCCGCGCGCCAGCCACGTCGTGTCCACGAACCCGATGGAATCGAGCACCAGCGTGTCGCCCTCCCAGGAGCCGACGGTCAGGCCATAGTAAGTGGTGGTCACGTCGTTCGGGTTGTGCTTGCGGGCGTCGGTCGGCATGATGCGGTATTCGCCCTGCCCGCCGCCGCCGTCGGCGTACTGCCCGTAGAAGAAGATGATGTCCTTGTCGCTCTGGACGATGCGCCGGGGCGGACCCTGGCGCGGAATCCCGAGCGGCTGGCACGTCATCACCGGGTCGTACTTGTTGGTCCACATGTCGAGCTCGATGACCTTGTCCCAGTGCTCCGGCTTGTAGAGCGGCCTCGCCGGACCGAACCGTGACGGTGCTTCGAACTCGAAGTCGGCGGTCTGGTTGATGGCGCGCGAGCACTCCACCTGCGTGGGGCCGCAGCGGCGGTTCCCGTAGCGCCAGTTCATGCCGCTCGCGTTCCAGTTGCCCGTCATGTCGGGTTTGCCGTTGGGGAGCCGCGGCGTCGTCGTGCTTGCCGCCAGCGTCACGGCGGGCGGTTGAATCGACGGCACCTGCACCGCCGGCGTGATGGCCTTCCGCACGCTCGCGGGCACCGGCATCACCACGTACACGCTGCCGGTCTCCGTCTCCGCCGTCGTGATGTCGCGCACCACGGTGCCGTTGCGGCGCTCCACCATCTTCCCGGCGTAGAACACGTCGACCAGGTTCAGCGGATTGTTCCAGTCCTTATAGTCACCGTAGGTGAACTCGGTGGTGTTCGTCCCCTGCTTCACCACCACCTTCTCCGCCATGAACTTCGCGTCGAGCGTCGCGGCTGCGGTGGCGCCCGGGACCCCCGGAATCGGGAACGTCACCACCGGCTTGCCGGCTTCCCACGCCACGCTCGCCGAGCCCGACATCATCACGCCGTCAGCGATGCCGACGCTCGGGTTGGGCCCGAGCTCGTTCGTCTGCCGGGCGGCGAGCAGTGCCGCCTTGGGCGCGCCCTGCGGGCTGGCCCACAGGCGGATCAACCGCTCCTGGGTGGCGGCCGCCATCGGCGTCGCCTTGCCCTTGCCGGCGACGATCTCGGCGCCCACGACGTCTTCGTTCCAGGCGTACGGTCCGCTGACCACTTCGATCGCCGTCTGCGTCTGGCCGTTGGCGCGCGCGCAGGTGATCTGCGTCCGCTGGCCCGGCGTCTGGTAGTTGGTGCTGACGCGATACTTCGAGGTCGTGCACGGCTGTCCGTCCAGCTGCACGGTGCCCTTGCCCTGGTACTCGAGCGAGACGATCAGTTCGTGCTCGTCAACGCCACGGAGCATGCCCAGGTGCCAGGTCCAGTTGAAGAGCACCGACCGCAGATCCTTGGCGTCCTTGGCGGGCCGATACGGCGGCGGCGGTTCCTTGAACCCGGCGGGCGGCTGCGCGCTGGCCGTCGAGAGCGTGGCCAGGGTGAGCAGAGCGCTGGCCGCGACGGTCATCCACTTCATGCGTCGAAAGGACATGGTCATCTCCCGCCTAGTCGTTGGCGTTGCCGGCCGAGATCTGGACCACGCGTCCATCCGGCATGGTGACGGCTTTCAGGAAGCCGAGCGGGGCGCCGCTGCGCGCGGGGATGAACGTGACCTTGATCATGTCGCCGGCGTGCAGCGCGTTCGGGCCGGTGCGGCCCACGCCTCGTGCCGCGAGCGCGGTCGCCGAGCCGAGCGTGAACACCCAGTTGGTGTTCGTCCCGTCGGCGTTCTTGACCGCCAGCACCAGGGACCCGTGCGGGTTCACGAACCGCACGCTCTCGACCGCGCCGGCCATCTCGGCTTCCTTCTTCATGTCGTACACGCCCGCGAGCGAGTGATGGGCTTGAAGCGACGCCGCCATCACGAACCCGCACAGGGCGATACATCCCGCAATCCGCTTCGTCATTGCTGCAACTCCACAGGTGGTGATCGGCACCCAGCCGTCGTCCGGGCGCGCGCGCTCGGGCGGCCTAGATTGTCGCAAAAAAACCGCAAAAGTCGAGAAAGGCGTCGCTCTCATTTCGCTACGCGAATTAGGATGATTGAGCCCTATGTTGACCCGACATCGCCTCGAGTGTGTCGCGGCCGGCCTGGCCGTTGTGTTTGCGACGAGCGCGGCCGAGACGGGCCGTGCCGCGGCCGACCCTCCTGGCGCGGCGGCCTGCACGGCGTTGAGTGCGGCCATTGTCGCGCCCGTCGCGACGATGACGGCGACCTACGACGCCGGGTCCGGCACGCAGCCCGCCCACTGCGTCGTCCGCGGGTCTGCGTCGCCGCGAACGGGCGTCGACGGCAAGTCGTATGAGACCCGCTTCGAACTGCGGCTGCCGACGGCGTGGAGCGGCCGATTCCTGTACCAGGGTGGCGGGGGCAACGACGGCGTCGTGGCGCCGGCCGTTGGCCGCAATACCGGATCGTTTCCGGTCACGGGTCTCCAGCGCGGCTTCGCGGTGGTGACGACCGACGCCGGACATCAGGGCCCCACGCCCGAGTTCGGTCTCGATCCGGTGGCGCGCACCGATCACGCGTACGCGGCCCACGAACGGACCTTCACGCTGGCGCAGGCGATCCTCGTGCGCTACTACGGCCGCGCACCGGACAAGCGGTACTTCGCCGGCTGCTCGGGCGGCGGCCGGCAGGGGATGATGTTCGCGCAGCGGTATCCGTCGTACTTCGACGGCATCGCGATCTGCGCGCCGGCGATGCGCGTGTCGAGCGGCGCGACGATCGCGGCGGCCTGGGACACGCAGACGTTTCTTTCAGTCGCTCCCACGAATGCAGACGGACAGCGGGTGCTCAGCCGCGCGTTCAGCGACACCGACTTGACGATGGTTGCGCGCGGGATCACCGCGGCGTGCGATGCCGTCGATGGCGCGACGGACGGCATGGTGCAGCGGCCGGACGCCTGCCGCTTCGATCCAAAGGTCCTGCAGTGCGCCGGCGCCAAGGACGACACGTGCCTCACCGCCGGGCAGGTCGCCGCGCTCGCGCGGTCGTTCGGCGGCCCGCGTGATTCGTCCGGGCGCGCGCTCTATTTCGGGCAGCCGTGGGACCCGGGCCTCGCGACGCCTGGATGGCGGCAGTGGGAGCTCGGCTCGTCGCAGACGGGTGCGCCGAACGCCATCAACGCCACCCTGATGGCGGGCGCCCTGGCGCACGAGTTCTTCACGCCGCCGGATGCGTCGTTTGCGATCGCGCAGTTCGATTTCGATCGCCATCCGGCGCGGATGGCGGCGTTCTCGGCGGTGTTCGATACGTATCGCGACGCCACGCTCGCCGAGTTCCGGAAGCGCGGCGGCAAGCTGCTCATCTTCCACGGCACCGCGGATCCGATCTTTTCGGCGCTCGAGTCGATCGACTACTACCAGCGCCTGACGCGCAACAGCGGCGGCCCCGCGGCCACGGGCACCTGGGCGCGCCTGTTTCTCGTGCCGGGCATGAACCACTGCGCCGGCGGCCCCGCCACCGACAGCTTCGACGGCTTGGGCGCGATCACCGATTGGGTGGAGAAGGGCGCGGCGCCCGCGCGCATCGAGGCCTCGGCGCTGCCGGGCACTCAGTACTTCCCTGGACGCACCCGTCCGTTGTGCCCGTATCCCGCCGCCGCGCGCTACAACGGCAGCGGGAGTGTCGAGGATGGCGCCAACTTCGCCTGCGTGGCCCCGTGATCGTCAGCCGGCGGTCGCCGGCAGGCGCAGTTGTCGGACCAGCGCGACGAACCGTGGATCGTTGCGCCAGCGATCGTACGCCGGGTGCACGTTGAACCAGCGCACGTAGCCAAGGCGCCTCGCCACCGCCTGCTCGAGCCACTGGAAGCCGCGGTCGGCGTCGCCCAGATGGAAGTGCACCATCCCGATCGAGAGCAGATCGACGGGCGCGGGATTCTGCTGTACACGTTCGACGATTGCCAACGCTTCGGCACGCCGCCCGGCGGCGGCGTATGCGGCGGCCAGCACCGTTGAATTCGCGAATGCCGGAGTGGACAGGAGCGGGATGGCCTGTTCGGCGCGGCCCGTGAGCGTGTACACCTGGGCCAGTGCGATAGGCGCCCCGAAACCCCGCGGCTCCAGCTCGATGGCGAGCTTCAAGTGCCGCTCGGCTTCCGCGTACCGCCGCGCGTTCATGAGGACGACGGCATAGTTGACGTGGAGCGCGGCCGACACGGGATTCCGTGACGCGAACCTGCCGGCCCAGGCAACGGCGTCGTCGTGCCGCCCGAACGCCGAGAGCGCCAGGCCGTAGCTGGCACACGCGTCCTCGCTGTTCGGAAAGAGTGCGAGTGCGCGTTCGAACTCCCGCTGCGTGGTCTCCCAGTCCCACGCCTCGAATGCCGCCGCGGCCAGCGCCGCGTGCGCCTCGGCGAGATGCTCGTCGAGCGCCACGGCCTTCCGGGCGACCTGGAGGGCTTCGCCGGTGGAATCCGCCAGGCCGAACGACGCCTGGGCAATCAGCGCCATGGCGAGGCCCGCCTGCGCGTCCGCGAACGCCGGCTCGAGCGCGGTGGCTTTGCGTAACTCCGTGACCGCCCGCTGCTTGGATTCGAGGTCGGTTTTCCAGAGCAGATGACGGCCCAGTAGATAGGCGTCGACGGCCTCGGCCGCCAGGCGGCGCTCCGGCGCGGCAGTCGGCCGGGCCGGGGCGATCTTCGACGAGATATCACCGGCGATGGCCAGCGCGATGCGGCGCTGGAGGTCGAGCACGTCCGACGTCGTGCCCTCGAACTCCTTCGCCCACAGGTGGCTGTCGGTCTCGGCATGAATGAGCTGCACGGTCACGCGAATGCGGTCGCCTTCACGCTGAACGGAGCCTTCGACCACCGCATCCACGTCGAGCTGCCGGCCGATGTCGGGTACGGAGGCCGACGTGCTCTTGAACCGCATGACCGACGTTCGTGACGTCACGCGGACGTCGGTAACCTGCGCGAGCTTCGAGATGACCGCCTCGGTCATGCCGTCGGAGAAGAACTCCTGCGAGGGATCACCCGAGAGGTTCTGGAGCGGCAGCACCGCGATCGATGTAATGGGTGCCCGCTCGTCGCCGCCACGCCACCAGCCCATGGCGGCCACGGCGACCAGGAGCGACGCCGCGACCGTGGCGGCAATCAGCGATCCGCGGCCGCGAGTCGCGCCGGCGACGGGCACTTCCGCCGCGCGGGAAACCGTCATCGCCGGCTCGGGCACAGCCTGTGACGTGCCTGGGGCCACGCGCTGGACCACCGGCTGAAAGCGGTACCCGCGCCTCGACAGCGTTTCGATGTACCCCTGCGGGTTGTCCGCTGTCGCGAGAATTTTCCGCAACGTCGAGATGTTGCGGGTGAGGCTTCCTTCCTCGACGAAGGCGTCGGGCCAGACGCGCGACAGCAGCTCGTCCTTCGCCAGCGCGCGTCCAGCGTCCTGGACGAGCGCCAGCAGCGTGTCGAAGACCTTCGGTTCCAGCCCGACCACTTCGGTGCCCCGCAGCAGGAGCCGTTGCCGGGGATCGACCGTGAAGTCGCCGAAGACGAACAAGTCGCTCTCGTTCATCGAGTTATGCGCCATCCGAAATCCTTCAGAAAACCTTCCGCGCATCCGAAGGACGCCGGTCCGAGCCGCTGCCTATTCTATCGGCCGTCAGGGAGTAGATATGGCCCGGTTGCTCACGGTGGAAGGCGCCCATGGCCTCCAATTCGTCGATGATATGCTCCGCGGTATGCCCGAGTTCGTGATCGAGCGCGACATTCCCGGGGCTGGGAACATGACGGAAGCCGAGATCCGCGACGTCTCGATCCGGTCGCTCGAGGTGCTGGGAGCCATGGGTCCGCAGATTCAATGGCTCCACAGCTACGTTACCGACGACCGCATCTATTGCGTGTATCTTGCGCCAGACGAAGCCAGCGTGCGGGAACATGCACAGAAGCTCGGTGTCCCCGCCAACCGTGTATCGGCCGTCCGCCGGCTGATCGACCCGAAGAAGTACGCCGGCGTCTAGCCAGCGGCCAGCAGGTCGTCGATCGTGGCCGTACGGCCGCTGCGCCAGGCGTCGGCGTAGCCGTCCGGCGTCATGCGCCCGCGGGCGAGCGTCAGCGTGTCGTCGATGCGGGTGCGTTCGGCGTCGCGTGCCGGTGAACCGATCTTCTGGCGGATCGCCGCCGCGGCGCTCGCGAGCGTGACCGCCTCGTGGTCGCGCCCCTGCTGGCTGGCACACCATGACAGCGACTCGAGCTGTCGCGCCACGCCACGCTGGTGTCCGACCTCGCGAAACGCCTGCAGCGCCCCCGTCAACGAGCCCACCGCCGCCGGATAGTCCCGCGCTTCGACGTCGACGCGGGCCAGATCCGCGAGCACGCCGGCAATCCCCCAACGGTCGTCGATGCGCCGATAGATGTCGAGGCTCTGGTGATGGAACCGGCGGGCTGCGTCGTGATCGCCTTCCGCCGTGGCCACGTCGCCGAGCCCGTTCAGGGCCGAGGCCACGCCGCGCACGTCGCCGCGCGCGTGCGACGCCGTGGCCACCTGCTGCAGCAGCCCGCGCGCCTTGTCGAAGGCGCCTTCGAGCTTGGCCGTCGTCGCTGTGTTGCTGCGCGCCAGGTCGGCGGCGGCGTCGTCGCCGAGCTGTTCCCACAGCACGACCGTTTCCTCGAACAGGGCCATGGCGTCCGCATACCGGCCGCGCCGTTGCGCCTGCCAGGCCATGGCGACCATCACCACCGCCACGGCTTTCACGTCGCCGAGCGCCCGGTAAATCACGCACGACTCCGTGGCCAGGCGCTCGGCCAGCGGGTTCTCGCTCACCAGATCCGAGAGGACCGCGGCCGCGTACAGCGCGCGCGCGCGTTCCCGCGTGGGCGACAGTGCTCCAGGCATCGCCAGGACGCGCCTCAGCGTGTCCTGCGCCTCGGTGAGGTGCTCGCGCTGCTCCCAGAAACGGAACAACGCGCCGGCCAGGCGCAGCGCCCACTCCGCGTGGCCCGTGGTGACCAGATGGTGAATCGCCGCGCGGAGGTTGTCGTGCTCGGCATCGCAAGTCACCAGCCAGGCGTCGCGCTGGGCCGGATGCATCTCGAAGGTTTCTTCCTCGGCGAGCACCAGCATGTAGGCCGCGTGCGCCCGCTCGGTCACCTCGGCTTCGCCGCTCTCGCGCAACGCGTCGCGCCCGTACTCGCGGAACGTCTCCAGCATGCTGAAGCGCGGCTCGCCCTCGTCCGCGCGCAGCACGAGCAGGCTGTTCTCGACGAGCGACGTGACGCCTTCGAGCACCGGGACGCC
>DASRPM010000144.1:0-2044 GCA_035646375.1 Vicinamibacterales bacterium | reverse complement strand
CGCTTCCGCCGGCGGCGGCTGCGCGCGGCGCAGCACGAAACCCTGCAGACGGTCTTCGAGGCGCAGCGCCGCCACCGTCATCTCGCCGGCCGCGCTGTCCACACGATGCGGACGCACGCCGCCCTCCCCGCGGACGGCGTCCACGGCTTTGCGGATCGCGGGCCCGCCGTGCCTGAAGCCGGCGGCAATCAGCGAGGCGCCGCGGAGGCGATCAGGGTCGAAGCCGAAGGCGGCGCCGGCGGCGGCGTTCCACGCGACGAGACGCTCGTCGGCGTCCAGGACCACGGTGGCGCACGCGTCATGAGCAATCAACGCCTGGCAGAGCGTGGCCGACAACGCCATGTCGTGATTCACCTGGGACGGGCAGTCTAGCGCCCGCGACAGGTCACTTCAAGTACATCACGGTACGCGCGTCGCCATTCGCTCGCGACGATCGGAAGGAAATGGTGGAGCTGAGGGGATTCGAACCCCTGACCCCAAGACTGCCAGCCTTGTGCTCTCCCAACTGAGCTACAGCCCCACGCGAGGGGTCACGGTACAGGGGCACCGTGACGCGTGTCAAGGCGAGGACGTGTCACCGCAGAAGAGGAGTTGGTGGGGGCGAGGGGAGTCGAACCCCTACGCCCTTACGGGCAACGGATTTTGAGTCCGTCGCGGCTGCCGGGTTACGCCACGCCCCCGCTCAACAATACCGCGGTCCCACGCTGAAAGAAATCCGGCCGCCGCCATCCTTGCGCCGTTGTCGCCGAATTCGTACACTCCCCAATCGGTCTCCGCTCTTGGGACCTATCGGAGGGGGCAAGGTGGAGGACGCGCTGGTCCGGGAGCGAGTGCGCGAGATGCTCGCCACCGGCCGGCTTCCGAGCGCCGATCCCGTGAAGCTGTGGGCGGGGCCCAGCATGGGGAAGCCCTGCAGCGTCTGCGGCGAGTCCATCCGGACGGCGACGGAGTACGAGCTCGATTTCACGCCACCGCTCACGCTGCTGCTGCATCCGCACTGCTACGCGATCTGGAACGAGGAGCGACGGCGCGGCCCCTCTGCCTCGGCCGAACACGCCTCCTGAGCAGCTGTGACAGAATAGCGCCCGAGGTGGTCGCCGATGGGTGAGCGCTCGTTCGCCGACGACGTCAAGCAGCTGGGATACGGGGCCGGCCAGGTCCTTCGCGGCGAGGGCATCCTCGCCATCACCAAGGCGCTCTTGCAATCGGGCGTCAGCTACGTCGGCGGCTATCCGGGCGCGCCCATCTCACACCTGCTCGATGTCATGGCCGACGCCAACGACTCACTGCTGGCGCCGATGGGCATCTACTTCGAGCTGTCCGGCAGCGAGGCCGCCGCCGCGGCCCTGCTGGGCGCTTCCATCAACTATCCAGTGCGCGGCGCGGTGACCTGGAAATCCGTGGTCGGCACGAACGTGGCGTCGGACGCCCTGTCGCACGTGGCCTCGGCCGGGGTGACCGGAGGCGCGCTGGTGGTCATCGGCGAGGACTATGGGGAGGGCGCCTCGATTCTCCAGGAGCGGACGCACTCGGCGGCGCTGAAGTCGTCCATGCCGCTGCTCGATCCACGCAACAGCCTGCAGTCGTTCGCGCGCTTCGTGGAGGAGGGCTTCGCGCTGTCGGAGGCGTGCAACGAGCCGGTGTTCTTCTCGATCCGCATCCGCGCCTGCCACATGCGCGGGACCCTGCTCTGCAAGGACAACGTGCGGCCGGCCATCAGCATGCGGGCACCGCTCGGCGCGCCATCGTTCAGTCTCGATCGGATCAACCTCCCGCCGTTCACCTATGCCATGGAGGCGAAGAAGTTCGAGCAGCGGCTGCCGGCGGCGCGGCGCTTCATCCTCGACCGGCGGCTGAACGAACATCTGCCGGGCACCGAGTCGCACCTGGGCATCGTGATGCAGGGCGGTCTCTGGAACACGACCGTGCGCGGACTGCACCTGCTCGGCATGGGGGACATCCACGGTCGCACCCCGGTGCCATTGCTGGTGCTGAACGCCATCCACCCGCTCGTGCCCGAGGAGCTCGTGGCGTTCCTGCGCGG
>DASRPM010000143.1:0-11682 GCA_035646375.1 Vicinamibacterales bacterium | reverse complement strand
TCGCCCAGGGTGAGATTCTCGGGCGAGCCATAGTCGTACCCTGAACCCTACCGGCCTTTGGCCTTAGGCCTTGGGCCTTAGGACTGGTGGCCCTTAGGCCCTCCAGCCCCAAGCTCCAAGGTCCAAGGCCCGAGGTCATCGAGATTCGCCATGATCGAACAAGGAACGCTTCTGAATTTCGTCGGTGGCAGCTGGCAGCGCGCGGACGCGCGCGAGAACATGGCCGTCCGCAACCCGGCCACGGGCGAGGTGTTGTCGTCGGCTCCGCTGTCGGAGAGCGCCGCCGTGGGGCGCGCGGTCGAAGCCGCGCAGAAGGCGCTGCCCGCGTGGCGCCGCACGCCGGCCGGCGATCGCATCCAGCCGCTCTTCCGCCTGAAGGCGCTGCTCGACGCGCAGTTCACCGACGTCGCGAAGCTGATCACGCAGGAGTGCGGCAAGACGCTCGGCGAGGCCGAGGGCGAGCTGCGGCGCGGCATCGAGAACGTCGAGGTGGCCACCGGCATCCCGTCGCTGATGATGGGCAGCAATCTCGAGGACATCGCCTCCGGGATCGACGAGCTGATGATCCGGCAGCCGGTGGGCGTGGTGGGCGTCATCGCGCCGTTCAACTTCCCCGGCATGATTCCGCTGTGGTTCCTGCCCTACGCGGTGGCCTGCGGCAACACCCTGGTGTTGAAGCCGTCGGAAAAGACTCCGATGACGATGGCCAAGATTTTCCAGCTGGCCGAGCAGGCCGGCTTCCCGCCCGGCGTGCTCAACCTCGTGCACGGCGGCAAGGACGCTGTGGACGCGCTGATCGATCACCCGGCGGTACGCGCGCTGTCCTTCGTCGGATCGACCGGCGTCGCGCGCTACATCTACAGCCGCGCCGCCGCCAACGGCAAGCGCGTGCAGTGCCAGGGCGGCGCCAAGAATCCGGTGGTGGTGCTGCCGGACGCGGACCTCGACATGACCACGAAGATCGTGGCCGACTCGGCGTTCGGCTGCGCGGGCCAGCGCTGCCTCGCGTCGTCGGTCGTGATCACGGTGGGCGACGCCACGAGCATCTTCACGCAGCAGATCAGCGACGCGGCCAGCGCGCGCAAGGTGGGCTACGGGCTCGAGGCGGGCATCGAGATGGGCCCGGTGATCACGCCGGAGAGCCGCGCGCGCATCGAAGGGCTGATTGCCGCCGGCGTGGCCGCCGGCGCCAGGCCGATCGTGGACGGCCGCAACGCCAAGGTGGCCGGCTACGAGAGCGGCAACTTCGTGCGGCCGACCGTGCTGGCCGACGTCGACCCGGCAAGCGAGCTGGCGCGCACGGAAGTGTTCGGACCAGTGCTGAGCCTGATGCGGGCCGACACCGTGGACGACGCGATCGCGCTCGTCAACCAGGCGGCCTACGGCAACCAGGCGTGCCTGTTCACCGGCAGCGGCTCGGCCGCCCGCAAATTCCGTTACGAAGCGCAGGTGGGCAACATCGGCATCAACGTCGGCGTGGCCGCGCCGATGGCCTACTTCCCGTTCTCGGGATGGAAGGACAGCTTCTTCGGCGACCTCCACGCGCAGGGGCGCGACGCGATCGATTTCTACACCGAGAAGAAGGTCGTCGTCGAACGATGGCCGGCCGCCTGGAGCCGCAAGTTTTAGAGGACCGGCCGCTGTGATCTGGCGCGCCGCCACCGCCGCGCTCCTCGTGGTGGTGGCGCTGCTCGCGTGGCCGCTCGTGAAGCGGTACCGCGAGGTGCCTCCACCATCCCCACCCGTCGTGCGGGTGCCGTTCGCCCCACCGCCGGGCGTCGAGCTCGGCGCAGGCGACGACGCGCTCGACGCGGCTATCTCCCCCGCCGGCGACGTCATCGCCTTCGTTGCCACGTCGAATGGCCTCTCGCAGCTGTGGCAGCGCCGCGTAGACGGCGAACGGGCGTCCGCGTTGGCTGGCACCGAGGGCGCACGCCATCCCGCCTGGAGTCCCGACGCGCAGCGCCTCGCCTTCGTGGCCACAGGCCGCCTCAAGCAGGTGACGCTCGCCACCAGCACCGTCCAGGACGTCACCGGCGCCGCCGAGAGCAGCGGCGTCGCGTGGCTCGACGACGGCACGCTGGTGTTCGGCACTCCAACGGCCGGCACGCTGACGCTGCTGCGCGACGGGAGGCAGACGGCGGCCACGGCGCTGCGTCCCGGCGACAAGGCGCACGTCCGGCCCGCGCGGTGCCCCGGCGGGTTCGTCTACATCGCCATCCGCACGGACGGGCGGCGCGAGATTCGCCGCAGCGCCGGTGGGGCCACGCAGGAGCTCGGCGTCACCGATGGCGACGCCCGTGTCGTCGGCTCCGTCCTGCTCCACGTCCGCGGCGGCGCGCTGCTGGCCCAGCACATCGACGGCGGCGGCGCGCTCACCGGTCGCGCCACGGTGCTTGTGACGGCGGCAGGCATCGCGGACGGCCGCGCGCTCATGGCCGCATCGCCGCGCCTCCTGCTGGTGGCGCCTCCGTCGGCCCGGGCGCGCGAGCTCGTCTGGATTGAGCCGGACGGCACGCGCGGACCGGCGGCCTCGGATCACGGCGACTATTGGCAGGTGCGCGTCTCGCCCGACGATCGCACGGCCGCGGTGACCCTGCTCGAGCCGCAGCTACGGACGCTCGATGTCTACACCGTACCGCTCCAACCAGGGCGGGTCACGATGGGGCTGACGCTGGCGCTGGCCGCCGACACGGATCCGGTCTGGGCGCCGGACGGAGGGGCGATCCTGTTCCGGTCGATGCAGGGCGGCTCGCCGCGGCTCTATTCACGGTTCGCAGGGCGGCAAGGCGCGCCCATCGAACCGGTGGCGGTGATGGAATCCGGGGCCGTGCCCACCGATTGGCGCCCCGGATCGGGCGCCGGCGTGCTGTTTCACGCGGCCACCACGCGCGGCGATACCGACCTCTTCGTGCTCGATCGCTCCGCCGGTACGAGCCGCACGATCACGAGCTCGCGCTTCAACGAGTCCGATGGACGATGGTCGCCGGCCGGACGGACGCTCGCCTACGTGTCCGACGAATTCGGGCAGCCCGACGTGTTCGTGCAGGCCTGGCCGGCGGGCGGGCGCGTTCGCGTGTCCAGCGCCGGCGGCACGCACCCACGATGGGCCCGCGACGGCCGCACGCTCTTCTTTCTCCGCGGCCCGGAGATCGTGCGCGTCGCGCTGACGCTGGATCCGCTCTCGGCGTCGGCGCCCGCCACGCTCGCCACCGTGCCCGGTCTTCGCGACTTCGACGCGGCGCACCGCGGCGATCGGCTGCTGGCGATTCTGCCGGCGCAGACGGCGCCGGCGGCGGAGATCCGCGCGCTCGTGGACTGGCAGAGCGCGGTTCCTAGTCCTTAGTACTTGGTGCTTGGTCCGGGACCAGGGACCAAGGACGTCCTTCTTCAGTAGAACCAATCAACGACCGCGTCGCGCACGGCGTCGCCGACGCGTGTGACCTCGTGCAGCAGCGTGGCCGGAAACGCCACCAGCAGCCCTTCGACCGGCACGATGTCGATCGGCTCGCGGTCGTCGGGATAGAGCCGCAGCACGCCGCCCGTGAAGCCCTCGGGATCGCCGCCGGCTCTTGCCGTGTTGAGGAACACCACGACCGCGAGCTGGCGACGCGACGCGCCCGGCCACGACGGCAGGTCGCCCTTGTCACGATGCGGACGGTAGAAGCCGCCGGGCAGGTAGCGCAGGAAGCCCGCCCCCTCGCGGACGCCGAGGGGCATTCCCGACAGCGCCGTCAGCCGGTCTCGGGCGTCTTCGATCGTCCGCTCCAGCTGGCCCAGCGTGGGGTCATCGACCTCGATCGACAGCGTCCGCCGGACGTGGTCCTGGTGCTCGATGGCGTCCTCGAGGATCTCGGCGGGATCCGAGGCCCCTCGATCCATGGCGGCGCGAATGGCGACGCAGACCTCGACGCTGAGAAAACCGCTCCAGATCCAATGGGTTACAGGGACTTCAGGCTGCACGTGACTGCCCAGTGTGGACCAGATCTTCCGGGACGGGAACTTTCCAGCCCAGCCGCTCCGTATATGATTTCACTTTGATATCGTTGTGACAGCGACTGGAGGCGAGAAGTTATGGTGCGCGAGCGTCAACGAGACGGATTCTCGGGTCTGCCGGTGTTCATCCTGTGGCTGGTCGTGGGTGCCCTCCTGTTACTGAATGTCGTGCGCCTCGTGCGCGCCGACGCCAACGAAGGGCTCATCGCTCTGAGCATCGTCGGCAGCGTGCTCGCCATGATCTTCATCGCGGCTGGCTTCTTCATCGTGCAACCCAACGAGGCCCGCGTGCTGCAGTTCTTCGGCACCTACGTGGGCACCTCGCGAAAGACGGGGTTGCAATGGCTCGTCCCGTTCTACACGCGGAAGCGCTTTTCTCTGCGCATTCGGAGCTTCGAAAGCGCGCACCTCAAGGTGAACGACAAGGAAGGCAACCCGATCGAGATCGGCGTCATCGTGGTGTGGAAGGTGGTCGAGACCGCCGAGGCCGCGTTCGAGGTGGACAACTACGAGGGCTACGTGCGCGTGCAGAGCGAATCGGCGCTGCGGAACGCCGCGACCAGCTATCCGTACGACTCGCACGACGAAGAGGGCGTGGTCTCGCTGCGCGGCTCGACGGCGGCCGTCGCCGAGCACCTGAAGGACGAAATGCAGCAGCGCCTCCAGAAGGCCGGCGTCGAAGTGATCGAGACCCGCATCAGCCACCTGGCCTACGCGCCGGAAATCGCGGCCGCGATGCTGCAGCGCCAGCAGGCCGGCGCCATCATCGCCGCGCGCCAGCGCATCGTGGAAGGCGCCGTCGGCATGGTGGAGATGGCGCTCGACTCGCTCTCGAAGCGCGGCGTCGTGCACCTCGACGAGGAACGCAAGGCGGCGATGGTCAGCAACCTGCTGGTCGTGCTGTGCGGCGAGAAGGCGGCGCAGCCGGTCGTCAACGCGGGGACCATCTACCAGTAACCACCCGTCCGGGGACCCCGTGGCTGACCGAAAGTCTTTTCTCCTTCGCGCCGACGCCGGCATCCTCGAAGCGATGCAGCGGTGGGCCAACGACGACCTGCGCAGCCTCAACGCGCAGGTCGAGTTCGTCCTGCGTGGCGCCCTGCGCGCGGCGGGGCGTCTCCCGGCGCCTGACGGCGCGCCTGAGCAGGGTGGGCAGGGTAAGCAGGGTGGGCAGGGTGGGGAGAACACGTCCTAGCCTCGAACGTTGGACGTGTTTCCCTACCCCGCCTACCCCGCCCACTCTGCCTGCCCCGCCTCATGTAGCATCCCCCGCATGGCGAGTGACCGCGTGGCGCTCCAGTTCGACCCTGCGGCGGTGAACATCGGCACGGTCGATCTGCGGACCGGCCTGTCGGCCATCGCGCTCGACGGGGACACGTTGTGGCTCGCCTGCGACGAAGGGTGCCGTCTCGAACGCCTCACGAAGGACGGCGACGCCTTCTCCGCGCACACCTTCATCGGCCTGAGCTCGCTGTTCACGCTGCCGGCGGCCGACACCGAGGAAGCCGACATCGAAGGCATGGACATCGCCGACGGATGGTTGTGGATCGTCGGCTCGCACGCCGTGAAGCGGAAGAGCGCCAAGCCGCGCGACAAGGCTGACGCCGTCGCCGAGAAGCTCGCCACCCTCAGCCGCGACGGCAACCGCCACCTGCTGGCGCGCATTCCGATCGACGGCGCCACCCTGCGGCGCAAGCATGGCAAGCGACGCGCCGCGTCGATCGACACGCGGCCCAAGTCGAGCGCGCTCCTCAAGGCGATCAAGCGCGGCGCCGACGGCGAGGGCGATCCCCACCTCGCGCCGTTCGTGCCCGTGCCGGGCAAGGACAACGGCTTCGACGTCGAAGGCCTGGCCGTGAACGGCCACCGCGTGTTCATCGGGCTGCGCGGGCCCGTGCTGCGCGGGTGGGCGTGCGTGCTCGAAGTGCACCCCGTGGACGCCGGCGATCACCTGGACCTGGAACGCGTCGATGGCCGCCTGCCCTACCGGAAACACTTCCTGAATCTCGGCGGACTCGGCATCCGCGATCTGCTGGTGTTGGGCGACGACCTCCTCATCCTCGCCGGCCCCACGATGGCGCTCGACGGCGCCTGCGCGATCTGGCGATGGAAGAAGGGCGCCGTCGGCGGGCCGGAGTCGGAGGTGACGCCGCTTCGCCTGCTGCCGACCCGCGACACGGCCGATCGCGCCGAGGGGTTTACCGACCTCCCGGACGGGCGGTCGGTGATGGTCGTCTACGATACGCCGCACCAGGAGCGGTTGGGTGACGACGGGACCCTGCACGCGGACATCGTCCGGCTGTGAGGGCGCCGGGGCGCTGCTCTAAAGTGCACAGTCGTTCCCCCCGATACACGGCTCGTGCGGATGCAGACCCCTCAGGCCGTCGCGGTGCCCAGCCGTCCCCTGCTCAAGTGGGCGGGGGGTAAACGTCAACTGCTGCCGGCACTTGCGGCTTACTACCCGGCGCGGTTCGACCGCTATATCGAGGCGTTCCTTGGCAGCGGCGCGGTGTTCTTCGACCTGCTGGCCCAGGGCCGGCTGGCCGGCACGCGCGTCACCCTGGCCGACGTGAACCCGGATTTGATCGGGTGCTACCGGACGCTGCGCGACCACACCAGCCGGGTGATTGCGGCGCTCGCGGCGCTCGAAACGGAACACCGCTCGCACGGCGAGGCGTGCTACTACGACGTGCGCGACCGGCGCTTCAACCCGGAGCGCGCCGAACCGTTCTCGGAAGGCGCCAAGGGGCGCGAACGCCTGGCCGCGGCGTATCCGCCGGAGCTGGCGGCGATGCTGATCTTCCTGAACCGCACCGGCTTCAACGGTCTCTTCCGGCTCAATCGCAGCGGAGCGTTCAACGTGCCCGCGGGGCGGTACGCCGAGCCGCGCATCTGCGATCCGGCGCACCTGCGGACGGTGGCCGAAGCCTTCCGGGCTCCGGGCGTGACACTGGAGTTGAGCGGCTTCGAAGCCGTGCTTGCCGACGCCGGCCGGGGCGACTTCGTCTACTGCGATCCGCCTTACGCGCCCTTGAGCCGTACGGCGAGTTTTGCCAACTACACCGCCGACGGCTTCACGTCCGACGATCAGGCGCGGCTGTGCGCGGCGGTCACCGATGCGTGCGCGCGAGGCGCCACGGTGGTGTTGTCCAACTCCAGCGCCGACGAGATCGTCGGCCTCTATTCGAGCGAGCGCCCGCGGCGTGCGGGCCTCGTGGTGCACCGCGTCCCCGCGCGGCGGATGATCAACTCGCGCGCGACCGCGCGCGGCCCGGTGGACGAGTTGATCGTCACCAACAGCCGTCCGTCGCTGGCCAGGGTGCGGCCGCGCATGCTGCCGGCTCTTCCGGCGCGGCGCCGAAAAACCGCCTGAAGGCAGCGAGGCTCCGCTCGTGATCGCCCGGGCGGGCGTAGGGAAACCCTGGGGGCGCGTGCCCTTCCGCGCGTCCAGAATCCGGAGTACGCTGCAAGGAACGCGAAAGTGGCGGAACTGGCAGACGCGCCAGACTTAGGATCTGGTACCCGAGAGGGTGTGTGGGTTCGAGTCCCTCCTTTCGCATTCCGACGCCGAGCCATGAGCCTTTAGCCCCAAGCCGACCATGAAGGCAGACTTCGTAGACGTTTCCGATACTCAGAAGACGCTCACCGTCGAGATCCCGAGCGACCTCGTCGATGCGGAAATCGATCGCATCGCGAAGGGTTACGCGCGGCAGGCGCGCCTGCCCGGGTTCCGCCCCGGCAAGGCACCCGCGTCGGTGATCAAGCAGCGCTTCCGCGACCAGATTCACCACGACGTGATGCACGGGCTCATCCCGAAGGCGGTCGAAGCGGTGCTCACCGAGCGCGGCATCGAGCCGGTGAACACGCCCAACATCACCAACGTCGCGATTCACGAAGGGCAGCCGCTCACGTTCACGGCGGCCGTCGAAACAGTGCCCGCGTTCGACCCGGGCGACCTGTCGTCGATTGCGGTGACGCGGACGGTCACCAACGTCACCGATGTGACGGTCGAGCAGACGCTGCAGCGGCTGCGCGAACGCGCCGGCAAGTTGGAACCGATCGACGCGCGGCCGGTCGCCGACGGCGACACGCTGGTGGCCGATCTCGAGCGCACCGACGCCGACGGCACGACCGAGCCGCACAACGACGTCACCCTGCAGGTGGGATCGCCGGCCAACCCGCCCGGGTTCGACGCCAATCTGATCGGCATGAACGCCGGCGAGACCAAGGCGTTCCAGGTGGAGTTCCCCGCCGAGTACGCCGTGAAGGAGCTGGCCGGCACGACGGTCACCTACAAGGTGACGGTGAAAGAGGTCCGCCACCGCGTGCTGCCCGAGCTCGACGACGAGTTCGCCAAGGACGTGGGCGCCTTCGACTCGCTGGCGGCGCTGCGCGATCGGGTGCGCGCCGATCTGCAGGAAGAGGCGGCCGACAACACCAACCGCCAGCTCCGCGGAGAGCTGCTGTCGCATCTCGCCAAGCGCCTCAGCTTCGATCCACCCGCGTCGCTGGTGGACCGCGAGATGGACCGGCGCGTCGAGGAGTTCGCGCGCCAGCTGATGCAACAGAACATGGATCCGCGGCAGGCCGGCATCGACTGGGATCAGTTCCGCGAAGCGCAGCGGGAGCCGGCCCTGGCCTCGGTGGCGAGCGCCCTGGTGCTCGACGAGATCGCGCGCCGCGAGCATCTGACGGTGACGCCTGAAGAGGTCGATAAGGAGATCGAACGCTTCGCCGGACAGGCGGGGCGAACGCCCGCAGCGCTGCGGGCACAGCTCGAGAAAGAAGGCGGTGTGTCGCGGCTCTCGGTGGGCTTGCGGCGGGAGAAGGCGGTTGACTTGGCGATGTCGCGTGCTACGATTACCGAGACCCGCCGAGAAGCCGACGGCGCGTGAGGAGTCGAGGCAGACGAATCGCGTGTTCCCGGACCCCAACCGTCAGCAGTTCATTCTGGACGCAAGAAACGATAACTTCGCTGTTTGCCCGCGCGTAGCGCGGGCCCCGAAACCATGAGCCACGCCCAGCTTGTGCCGATGGTGGTCGAACAGACCAACCGCGGTGAACGCGCCTACGACATCTTCTCGCGCCTGCTGAAGGACAGCATCATCTTCATCGGCACGGCGATCGACGACACGATTGCCAATCTGGCCATCGCGCAGATGCTGTTCCTCGAGGCCGAGGATCCCGACAAGGACATCATGCTGTACATCAACAGCCCGGGTGGCTCGATCACCGCCGGGCTGGCGTTCTACGACACGATGCAGTTCATCAAGCCGGACGTGCAGACCATCTGCATCGGTCAGGCCGCCTCGATGGCGGCGGTGCTGCTCTCCGCCGGGGCGAAGGGCAAGCGCTACTCCCTGCCGAATTCCAGAATCGTGATCCACCAGCCGCTCATGCAAGGGCTGGCGGGACAGGCCACCGACATCGATATCCACGCCCGGGAAATCCTGCGCATGCGCGAGCGTCTGAACGAGATCCTGGTGACGCACACCGGTCAGACGTTCAAGCGGATCCAGGAGGATACCGAACGGGATTACATCATGTCGGCGGACCAGGGGAAGGAATACGGGATTATCGATGACGTCATCCGGAAACGGGTGTAGACTCGATTCAGGATCCCAGGTGTTGGCGACGATAAGCGCAAGCTTTTCAATACAATAGCGCGTTACATAGATAAGAGCTCCTAGGCAGGTAAAGGTTCCCGACGCATGGTCAAGAAGAACGGCGAGACCGAAATTCTTCGCTGCTCGTTCTGCAACAAGGATCAGAACGACGTCCGGAAGCTCATTGCCGGACCGACGGTCTTCATTTGCGACGAGTGCGTCGAGGTCTGCAACGACATCATCGCCGACGACAACCGGTTCGAGAACCGCGGCGTCCGCTCGTCGCTGCCCTCTCCTCCTGAAATCAAGAAGTTCCTCGACGAGTACGTCATCGGCCAGGAACGGACCAAGAAGAAGCTCGCGGTCGCGGTCTACAACCACTACAAGCGCATCGAGATCCAGAAGCAGCCGCGCGGCCGCAACGACGTCGAGCTCAACAAGTCGAACATCCTGCTGGTGGGCCCCACGGGGACCGGCAAGACGCTGCTGGCCCAGACGCTCGCCAAGCTCCTCTCGGTGCCGTTCACGATCGTGGACGCCACCACACTCACCGAGGCCGGATACGTCGGCGAGGACGTCGAGAACATCATCCTCAAGCTGCTGCAGGCCGCCGGGGGCGACATCGAGAAGTGCCAGCAGGGCATCATCTACATCGACGAAGTCGACAAGATCTGCCGCAAGGACGAGAACCCCTCGATCACGCGCGACGTGTCGGGTGAGGGCGTCCAGCAGGCGCTGCTGAAGATCCTGGAAGGCACCGTGGCCAACGTGCCGCCGCAGGGCGGGCGCAAGCACCCGCACCAGGAGTTCTTCCAGATCGACACCACCAACATCCTGTTCATCTGCGGCGGCGCCTTCGTCGGCCTCGACAAGGTGATCGATCGCCGGGTGGGCAAGAAGACCCTGGGCTTCAAGGCGGACGTGAAGTCGGTCTCCAAGCGCGAGGTCGGCTCCACCCTCGAACAGCTCGAGCCGGAAGATCTGATCCGCTATGGGCTCATCCCGGAGTTCGTCGGCCGCCTCCCGGTGGTCGGCACGCTGCACGAGCTGGACAAACCGGCGCTCATCCAGATCCTCACGCAGCCCCGCAACGCCATCACGCGGCAGTACCAGAAGCTGTTCGAGTACGAGAACGTCAAGCTGCGGTTCACCGACGACGCGCTCGAGGCGATTGCCGAGTCGGCGTTGTCGCGCAAGATCGGCGCGCGCGGCCTGCGGATGATCATCGAAGACCTGATGCTCGACCTGATGTACTCGGTGCCCGGTCAGAAGAAGCTGCGCGAAGTCGTCGTGACGCGGGAGATCGTCGAAGCGAAGGACAAGTCGATCACGCTCATCGAAAAGGCGGGTTAGCCTCCCCCGGCTGCGGGCTCGCGCCAATGGCCAGCTGGCCCAACGCCAGCCAGGCCCAAGGCCCAAGGCCCAAGGCCGACAAGGATCTAATGGAAGTCTACGAAACGCTACCCATCGTTCCCCTCCGCGACGTCGTCGTATTCCCCCACATGATGATGCCGTTCGTAATCGGGCGGCCCTCGTCCACACGCGCGCTGGATCACGCGCTCGGCAAGGACAAGCGCATCTTCCTGGCCGCGCAACACGACGCGTCGATCGACGACCCGCGCCCGGACGACATCTACACCATGGGCTGCGTGGCCAACGTGGTGCAGCACCTGCGCCTGCCCGACGGCAACGTCAAAGTGCTCGTGGAGGGCATCGACCGCGCCCGCGCCGTGGAGTGGAAGGAAGACAAGGGGTTCTACCGCGTCGTCGTGAAGGTGCTGCAGAAGCAGAAGGAAGCCGGCGGCGACGTCGAATCGACGATGGGCCGCGTGGTGTCGCTGTTCGAGCAGTACGTCAAGCTGTCGAACAACCTGCAGTACGACGCCATGGTGGCGGCCGTGCGCGTCGACGATCCCGGCAAGCTGGCCGACACGATCTCCGCCCACCTGGTCGTCGGCGTCGACGAGAAGCAGAACCTGCTGGAAATCATCTCGCCGCTCGAGCGTCTGAACCGCATCGCCGGCATCCTCGAAATCGAGGTCGACAAGCTCCAGGTCGATCGCCGCATCCAGTCTCGCGT
>DASRPM010000142.1:0-2113 GCA_035646375.1 Vicinamibacterales bacterium | reverse complement strand
CAGCACGCGCTCGCCGTCCGGCTGCTTGACGCGATGCTGGAACGCCAGCGCGAAGATCGGCTCGATGCCGGAGGAGCAGCCGGCGATCATCGAGATCGTGCCGGTGGGCGCGATCGTGGTGACCGTCGAGTTGCGCATCGGGCGCACGTCCTTGTAGATCGAGCGGCTCCAGTTCGGGAACGGCCCGCGCTCCTCGGCGAGCTTGGCGCACTGATCGTGGGACTTCTCCTTGACGAACGACATGAGCCGGTCGGCGAGATCGATCGCCTCCTGGCTGTCGTACGGAATGCCCATGATGAAGAGGAGGTCCGCCCAGCCCATGATGCCGAGGCCGATGCGGCGGTTCGCCTTCACCGTCTGGTCGATCTCCGGCAGCGGATACGGATTCATCTCGATGACGTCGTCGAGGAAGCGCACGGCCAGCCGCACGACGCGCTCCATCTCGTCCCAGTCCACGGACCACTCGCCGCCCTCGGACCGCCGCGCGAACTTGGAGACGTTCAGCGAGCCGAGGTTGCAGGCCTCGTTCGGCAGCAGCGGCTGCTCGCCGCACGGATTCGTGGCCTCCACCTGGCCCATCTCCGGCGTCGGGTTGGCCGGGCTGGCGTTGATGCGATCGATGAAGACCATGCCGGGATCCCCGGTCCGCCACGCGGCACGGACGATGCGCTCGAACACCTCGCGGGCGGACAGGCGCTGCACGATCTTCTTCGTGTGGGGATTGACGAGGTCGTATTCCTCGCCGCGCGCCAGCGCGTCCATGAACTTGTCGCTGGCGGCCACGGAGATGTTGAAGTTCGTGATCCCGCCGTCCAGCTTGCAGTCGATGAACTCGAGGATGTCGGGATGATCGACCTTCAGGATCCCCATGTTGGCGCCGCGCCGCGTGCCGCCCTGCTTCACCGCCTCGGTGGCACCGTTGAACACTTTCAGGAACGACACGGGGCCGGAGGCGCGCCCCCCGGTGGAGTTCACGATGTCGTCCTTGGGCCGCAGCCGCGAGAACGCGAAGCCGGTGCCGCCGCCCGATTTGTGGATGATGGCGGCCGCCTTCACGGAGTCGAAGATCTCCTCCATGGAGTCGCCCACGGGCAGGACGTAGCAGGCGGAGTACTGGAGCCCGTTGCCCTTGCCGGCGTTCATCAGCGTCGGCGAGTTCGGGATGAAGTAGCCGTCGACCGTCATGTCGTAGAAGGCCTCGGCCACCTCCCGGACGGCCGCCGGGCTGCGGCCGTACCGCCCTTCGCCGGCGGCGATAGAGACCGCGACCCGCCAGCACATCTCCTCCGGTGTCTCGACCACCTCCCCGTCCTTGCGGAGGAGATAGCGCTCCCGGAGGACGCGGAGTGCGGGTTCAGTCCACTGGCCAACCTTCGCGGGGCGGGTCTCCGACAGCATCCGGCACCTCCTATATCTTGTGGTGGCCGAGACGATACCACGCTGCATATCGCGCTCGTCAAGGAAAAAGCTGTCCACCGGTCGTCCCCCGCGTGTCCACCGTTCGTCCACCGCCCGTCCACCGACCGCCCGGGCCCGCATGTTATCCTGCGCCCTGGCGCGCAGTCCGACGCGTCGCACAGGTCTGCACCCGGGGAGACGCTCCATGAGGTCGTGCCTCACGCTGTGGGCGGTCGGATCGGCCGCGCTGGTCGCCGCCAGCAGTCCTGCGCACGCCCAGACACCGGCGGTCACGCCCCCGCCCACGCCTCCACCGGCCGCCCAGACGGCGCCTCCCGCGAACAGCGCCCAGGCGAGGGTCTTCGGTCGGATCCTGTCCGTCGACGACGCGGTCGCCATCGCGCTCGACACGCAGCCGTCGATCCAGGCGCGCCTCGGCGACTACGCCGCCGCCGCCTTCCGCGTCGACCAGGAGTTCTCGCGGCTGCTGCCACAGGTCAGCGCGAGCTGGACGGCGGCGCGCTCGCAGAACGCGGGAAGCCTGACCGGGACGAGCATCAACGGGGGATCGGAGCGGACGTGGACGACGTCATCGTCCGGCCCGCGCCTGTCGCTGTCGCAGGTTCTGTTCGACTTCGGCAAGACGTGGGCGTCCACCGAGGTCGCGCGGCGACTCGCCGAGGTGGCGCTCGAGGACACCGAGCTGCAGCGCCAG
>DASRPM010000141.1:0-15171 GCA_035646375.1 Vicinamibacterales bacterium | reverse complement strand
CGAAGGATGGTACCGGTACGGGGATTCGAACCCCGGTCCCGTGGCTGAGAACCACGTGTCCTGACCCCTAGACGATACCGGCACTTGGTCACGCCGAAGCGATGCACATCGCGAAGGCGGAAGGTCGGAAGAAGAACCTCAAAATGGTACTACAAGCAGGCGCCGTACGTAAGCAGCGGGGCGGACCCACCCTGATGGGCCGCCCCGCTGTCCTCGGCCAGGCCGCCGGAATGCCCGGCTGGCCCTGACGTCAGCCCTTACCGCCTGGCGTAGGCGCTGCGGAAGCCGTCTTCGTAGCCCTGGCGGAAGCCGTCGCGATAGCTCAGCGTGTAGCGCTCGCGCGACCCGAAGTCGTCGTCGTACCCCGGCGCGGTGCCCTGCCGCACTTCCTTGAAGCGGTTCGGCTCGAACCGGTGGTTGTCGCGGCGATCCTCGGCGCCCTTGCGGTAGCCGTCGCTGAAGCCGCGCGCCTGGCCCGGGCTGCGCACGGCGGCGCCGTTCCAGCGATCGTTGCGGTCGCGTCCGTTACTGCGATCCCAGCGATCGTCGCGATAGCCCACGCGGTAGCCCTCGGTGAAGCCGCGGCGGAACTCGTCGCGATAGCGATCGCGCGAGCCGTCGTTGCGGTCGTAGCCGGCGTCGGCCTCGCGATACTCGCGGTGGTTCTGCACGTTGAACGCGCGGTTGCGGCGGGCGTCGTCTTCGCCGATCCGCTCGCCGTCGCGGAGGCCGCGTTGATAGGCCTCGCCGCCGACGCGGCTGTTCCACCCTCGATCGTCACGATCGCGCACCTGGGCGGCGGCGCTCGCCGGCAGCGCGAGCGTCGAGCACGCCACGGCGGCAAGGACGAATCGTGTGAAAGATGCTGCGCGCATTGGTGTATCTCCTCCTGTCGGCCGGGTCGTCCCGGTCCCTGCCTGTCTATGTGCAATCGGCAGGCCAGCTGAAAACGCCCGAGATCTGGCGCGAATCCGCTGTTTCGTCCCGTGCGTAGAGAAGGAGGGTCCACCGCAGGGGACAGGGTTGCTCGTGCTAGGTTGCGGGGTGTGATCGATCGCATGAAGAGTTTCGAATATCACGTCGGCGGCCAGCCGGTGCGCGTGATCGTGGACGGCGTGCCGTCGCCGCAAGGCCGTACGCAGGCGCAGAAGACGGCATGGTTCGCGCGTCACGCGGATCGCTTCCGTCGCGGGCTCGTGCTGGCGCCGCGCGGCCACGCCGACATGAGCGCGGTGCTGCTCACCGAGCCGTCGTCGGCAGAGGCGCATGCCGGTCTGGTCTTTCTCGACGCGGCGGGCTGCCCGCGTTTCGCGATGCACGGCGTGATGGCCGCCGCGGCGGCGGCGGTGGAGCACGGGCTCATCTCGACGCGCGACGGCGAGAGCGGCGCGCGCCTGCGCCTCGATACGCCCGCGGGTCTCGTGACCGTGCACGTGACGTCGCCCGAGGCGGGCGCGGGGCACGTGCGCGTGCGAAGCGTGCCGGCGTTCGTACACGCCGCGGGCGTGCCGGTGGCGCTGCCGGGCCGCACCGTGCCGGTCGATCTGGCGTTCAGCGGCGAGTTCTACGCGCTCGTGGACGGCGAAGCGGCAGGCGTCCCGATCGACGAGCTGCACGTGCCCGAGCTGCGCCGCCTCGGCCAGGCGGTGTGTGCGGCCGTGAATCGCGCGGTCACCGTGGTGCATCCCGACGATCGCACCATCGAGGGCGTCGCCGGCGTGATGTTCACCGGGCCGGCGCGCGACGACGGCGCTCACCTGCGAACGACGCTCGTCACCGCGCACGGCGCGGTGGACTGCTCGCCGGGTGGAAGCGGCACCGCCGCGGTGATGGCCGTGCTCGACGCCATGGGCCTGATGGGCGATTCGGCGTCGTTCACGCACGAGGGGCTGAGCGGTGCCCAGCTCACTGGACGGCTGTCGTCGCGCGGGCAGGTCGGCGAGCACCCGGCGCTCGTCGTGGACGTCGAGGCGCAGGCATGGCCGACCGCCGAGGAAACCTGGATCCTCGACCACGACGATCCGTTTCATCAGGGCCTGCGGACGGCCACCGCGGCGGGGTAGCGCGTGACGGCTGGTAAAATCTCCCGGTTCATGAGCCGGCCGTCCCGCAGGGCCCTCGGGGCCGTCCTCGTTGCCACGCTGCTCGCGCTGCCGCGTCCGGCGGCCGCGCATCCCGCGCCGTTCAGCTATCTCGACGTCGTGTTTCGCGACGGCTCCATCGAGGGCACGCTGGTGATCCACGTGATCGACGCGGCGCACGAGCTCGGCATGAGCCCGCCCGAGCAGCTGCTCGAGAACGAGGTGGCCGAGCGCACGCGCGAGCAGCTCGCCGCCATCCTCAAGCCGCGGTTGATGCTGCGGAGCGATCACCGTCTCGACATCCAGTGGACGAGCCTGGAAGTGCTGCGCGACGACGCGGCGCTGCGCTTCAGGTACCGCATCCCCAACGAGGACCCCGGCGCGCTGACGGTGCTCACGCGGCTCTTCCCGTACGACCCGCTGCATCAGACCTTCATCAACATCTACGAGAAGGGCGAACTGAAGCAGCAGCTGATCTTCAACAAGGACAGCAAGGAGTACGTCTACTACGCCGGCACGACGCAGGGCGTCCTGGAGGTGATGCGCACGTTCACCGCGTCGGGCGTGCACCACATCCTCATCGGGCCCGACCACATCCTGTTCCTGGTCGGCCTGCTGCTGCTCGGCGGCCGCTGGACGTCGCTGCTGAAGATCGTCACGTTTTTCACCATCGGTCACAGCATCACGCTGTCGCTCGCCGCGCTCAACCTGGTGACGCCGCCGGCCAGCATCATCGAGCCGGCGATTGCGCTCAGCATCGTCTTCGTGGGCGCCGACAACCTCGTGCGGGGCGACGGCCGCGACCTCCGCGCCTGGGTGGCGCTGGTGTTCGGCCTCGTGCACGGCTTTGGCTTCGCCAACGTGCTGCGCGAGTTCGGCCTGCCGCGCGAGGCGCTGGGCTGGTCGCTCTTCTCGTTCAATCTGGGCGTCGAGATCGGCCAGCTGGGCATCGTGCTGATCGTCGCGACGCTGCTCGAGGCCGTACGGCGGCGGAGCTCGATGGCGGGGGCGCGCGTCGCCATGGCCGGGTCGATCGTCGTTATCGCGGCGGGCAGCTACTGGTTCGTCGAGCGCGTGTTCTTTCCCGCGTAGGTACGTGGGGGCCGCCTTCACTCGGCCCTGGGCCGGCTAAAGCCGGCCCCCACGACATCAGAACCATCGTCTGGCCCAGACGACGGACGCCATCGCCTGGTGCGAGAAGTCCTGCTGTGAGAAGAGACGCCGAGCCCGATAGCTGGCGCGCACGGTGATCTCCGGCGTGATCCGGAATCCCACCGTCTCCTCCGCACCGGCAAAGGTCTGGCGGCTGCTGCCCGGCGGAGCGCCGAGCACGGGGGGCCCTTCGAGCCGCTCCACGCGGGCCGCCACGAACCAGCGCGGCGTCAGCGTCTGCTGCCCCTGGATATACCACCCGGATTCCACCTCGTCGCCCGTGCTCGTCTCGAGCATGTCGCGCGTCCACTCGCCGGCGAGCTTCGTGAAACGGAACGCCCACTCCGCTTCGACGGTGACGATGGTCGCCATCCGGTCGCTGTCGCTCACCGGCAGTTCGTCGGCGCGCCGCCAGGCGCCGTGCGTCACCGAGCCGCCGAACCGCAGCCCGACGACCGGCGTGATGCCGCCGCCCACGACGACGTTGGTGAAGCGCGGCGGGTTGTTGCTGCCGAACGTCCGCCGCGCGCGAACGGGCGACGTGTCGATGACGGCGCCGCGCACGTCCCAGTGCGCGCCCGACACCGTGGTGCTGACACCCAGCGGGTAGACGGCGCCGAGCAGCGTCAGCCGCGGGCTCTGGGCCTCGGGCGGCGGCAGCGCCTGAAACAGCGACGACGGCTGCGCGACGGTGGGATTGAGGTGCGGGCGCAGCGACAGGTTGGCAAGGCCGACCGGCGAGGTGATCAGCCCGCCTTCGACGCGAACACCCACCGAACCTTTGTGCTCGTAGCGCACGGCGGCCAGCCAGAGCTGCCGGTTCCATTCGCCGCTGGCCTGACGCTGCGTCCACGGCCGGGCGACGAGCTCGAGCCCGGGCGCCACCCGCGCCGCGATGTAGGCGTCGAAGATCGCGCCGGTCGTGGTGGCGCCGCTGGCGTCGACGGCGCGGTCCACGTCGGCCGAGGTGTCGAGCGTCAGCCACGACGGAGTCGCGAGCCCTTGGGCGGCCGCGGGACTGGCGGAGAGTACCGCGGCGAGCCCCGCCGCTGCCGCGATCGCGCGGCGAACACGTGTCCGGTCAGCTCGCCACATCGTGAACCCCGTGGACGTCGGCGGGGGTCGCGCGCAGGGCTTCGTGCAGCGCGCGCACGCAGTCGGTGTCGAACTGCGTGCCGGCGTAGAGGTGCAGCTCCGCAATGGCCGCCGCCGGCGGACGCGCCGGGCGGTAGGCGCGCGCGCTCGTCATCGCGTCGTAGGCGTCGGCCACGTGGACGATGCGCGCGGCCATCGGCACGTCGGCGCCGCGCAGTCCGAAGGGGTAGCCATGACCGTCGGGCCGCTCGTGATGGAGCTCGACGATCGGCAGGTGAGGCTCGAGGAACGACACCTGCCGCAGGATGCGTGCGCCGAGCGCCGGGTGGCGCTTGATCTGCTCGTACTCGTCGGCCGTGAGCGGATCGGCTTTCTGCAGGATGTCGTCGGCGAGCCCGATCTTGCCGATGTCGTGCAGCAGCGCGCCGAGGCGGATGATGGCGACGTCCGCCTCGGGCAGCAGGAGCTGCCGCGCGATGACGACCGCCGTCTGGCTGACGCGCTCCGAGTGGCCCGCGGTGTAGGGATCGCGCGCGTCGAGCGCCGCCGCGAGGGCGCGGATGGTGCCGAGATACGCGGCGCGCGTTTCGGCCTCCGCCGCTGTGAGGCCGCCCATCAGCTCGTTGAAGCTCGCCGCCAGCGCGTCGAGCTCGCGGCTCTTGCCCGTGGGTTCCACCGTGCGGCTGAAGTCGCGGGCCGCGGTCATGGTGGCGATGGCGTGCGACACGCGGTTGATCGGATCCGTCAGCGTACGCGCCAGCCACAGGCTGGCGAAGGCCGCGAGCACGAACGCCCACAGCGCGACGGTGCCGAGCGCGAGCAGCGCGCTGCGCGTGGCGCCGCGCGCCACGGCGTCGATCGACGACAGCATGTAGATGCGCACGGCGCCGAGCGCCATCAAGGTGCGGATGGCGTACTCCTCGCCGCTGAGCGACATCGTGCCTCGCAGCTCGCCCGCCGAGGCGACGACGGCGCGCGTGAGCGCGTCGCCCACGGTGCCCGCCACCGCGATCTCGTCGACGGTGATGACGATCCCGGCATCCGCCAGGCGGGCCAGGTCCTCGGCGTAGGTGTTGTCGAGGCTGGTGGCGACCACGAGCGAGCCGACCGCGCGGTCGCCGTAGAGCAGCGGCGCGCTCGAGTAGCGAAACGCGCCGGTCGGCACGATCGCGATGCCGCTGTTGGCCGAGTTCGGCGTCTGCCGGATCGGCAGCCCGGCCGGCCAGCGCGCCGCGGCCGCGCCGCCGCTGGCGAACACGCGCCCCTCGGGGTCGAGCGCGGCCACCACGTTGGCGCCGATGATCGACGCGAGCCGCTGCACCTCCCGCGTCACCGTCTCCTGCAAGACGCCGTCCTGCGCCACCACGGCGCCATCTCGTAAAGCGGTGTCGCGCTCGGTGAAGTAGGTGTCGAGCGCCGCCTTCAGCGTGGAGTTCTCCGACAGCGCCGTGATGGCCACCAGCTGGTCGCGCTGCCGTTGTGCCTCGAAGCGCGAGAAGGCGCGCTCCCCGACCTGCAGCTTCTCGGCTTCGGACGCGCGGACGCGGTCGCGCGCATCCACCAGGAGCACGGTGAAGACGACCGACAGGATGACGGCGACGGTGATGAACGTCACACCCATGGTGCGCGTCACGAGCCGCGGCGGCCGTGTCACTGCGCTGGTACCGGCAGCACGAACTCCACGGAAGCCGCCCGGCCGGCCTCGATCCGGACGCGCATGGTGGTGTCGCCGAGGCGCTCGTGCCACGCCGTGATCTGCTGGTCGCCCGCGGGTAGATTCCCGATCTCGAAGCGGCCGTCGGCCTCGGGCACCGTGAACCAGGGGTGGTTGAACACGATCACCGAGGCGGCCATGTGCGAGTGGATGTCGCAGAACACCTTGACGATGCCGGCCTTCTCGAACCGCACCGCGCGCGACTCGCCGCGCGGAAAGCGGCCAAGGTTGAACGTGCGCGCGCGCGAGAGCGAAAACACGTTGTGGTAGATCGGGTCGTCGTTGGGAAAGTCCACGGTGGAGCCCACCGGCACCGCGACCACGCGCGGCAGGAAGGTCTCGCCTTTCTGACGGATGGCGGTCCGGCGCGGCGTCACGGCCCGCGCCGGCGCGTCCTTGAGGAACACGACGACGTTCTCCACCTCGGACGGTGGTGCCAGCTGCGCCTGCGCCACCGACCGCGACGGGTACGCGGAGGAGGGCCGCCGTCCGCCTGGAGGGACGTCGATGACGACACGGCCTCGCACCGTAGCCGACTGCTGCGCGGCCGGGCGGTTTCCGGTGGGCAATCCGGCCGCCGCCAGCGCAAGCAGCAACGAGAGCCCGAGCACTCGCACAGGGCCGAAATTGTATGCGAAGAAGGATAGGGTATCGTCACGTCATGATGGCTGCCGTGCTGGTGATGCTGCTGGCCTCAGGAGCCGCGCCGCCCGAGCCGGGGGTGCCCGAAAGCCTGGCGCGCGAGCGGGCCGCCGCTGTCCGGGATCTCCACTACGACCTCAACCTGCAGGTGCCGGCTGCGCGCGGGACGCCGGTGACCGGCCGCGTGCGGGTGCGCTTTTCGCTCGCGTCCGCCGGGCGCGTCGTCCTGGATTTCTCGCGCCCGCGCGAGGCCGTCCTGGGCATGCAGCTGGACGGCCGGGACGCGGCCTACGAGGCCGTCAACGGCCACCTCGTCGTTGGGTCGATGGCCGCCGGCTCCCACGAGCTGGCGATCGACTTCGTGGCCGGCGACGAGGCGCTCAACCGCAACGACGAGTTTCTCTACACGCTGTTCGTGCCCGCGCGTGCCCGGCTGACGTTTCCCTGCTTCGATCAGCCCGATCTCAAGGCGCGCTACTCGCTCACGCTCACCGTCCCGTCGGGCTGGCAGGCCGTGAGCAACGGCGCCAACGTGATGAGCACGGACGCGGCACGCGGCGCCGGCACGACCACGCTGAAGTTCGCCGAGACGCCGCCGCTTCCGACGTATCTCTTCGCGTTCGCCGCCGGGCGGTTCTCGCTGGAGACCGCCGAGCGCGGCGGCCGGCAGATCCGGCTCTTTCATCGCGAAACCGACGCCGCCAAGGTGGCGCGGAACCGCGACGCGATTTTCGACCTTCATGCGTCGGCGCTGGCGTGGCTCGAGGACTACACCGGCATCCGCTACCCGTTCGGCAAGTTCGACATCGTGGCGATTCCCGCCTTCACGTTCGGCGGCATGGAGCACGCGGGCGCGATCTTCTACAACGCCACCGGCGTGCTGCTCGACGAGTCGGCCACGCAGAACCAGCTGCTCGCGCGCGCCAACGTCATCGCGCACGAGACCGCCCACATGTGGTTTGGCGACCTCGTCACCATGCGCTGGTTCAACGACGTGTGGCTGAAAGAGGTGTTCGCCAACTTCATGGCGGACAAGATCGTGAACCCGTCGTTTCCGGCCGTGAACCACGAGCTGCGCTTCCTGCTGGACCACTACCCGTCGGCGTACAGCGTCGATCGCACGCAGGGCACCAACGCCATCCGCCAGACGCTCGGCAATCTCGACGAAGCGGGGCAGATGTACGGGCCGATCATCTACGACAAGGCGCCGGTGGTGATGCGGCAGCTCGAGATGATCATGGGCGCCGGGCCGTTCCGCGACGGGCTGCGCGAATACCTGAAGACGTATCAGTTCGGCAACGCGACGTGGCTCGACCTGGTGCGCACGCTCGACGCTCGAACGCCACGCGATCTCGCGGCCTGGAGTCGCGCCTGGGTCGAAGAGCGCGGCCGCCCCGCCATCACGACGCGGGTGCGCATGACGGCTCGTGGCCGGGTGGCGTCCATCACCTTGTCGTCGCGCGACGCCATGGGCCGGGGCCTGGTGTGGCCGCAGCAGCTCACGGTGGCCGTCGGGTACGACGGCGAGGTGGTGCACGTGCCCGTGGACATGCGCGGGGCGAGGATCACCGTGCCGGGCGCGGCGGGCCGCGAGCGTCCCCGCTTCGTGCTGCCGAACGGCGGGGGGCTGGGCTACGGCCTCTTCGTCCTCGACGACGTGAGCCGTGCGTACCTCGTCGACCACGTCGATCGGCTGGCCGATCCGCTGTTGCGTGGCAGCGCCTGGGTGACGTTGTGGGACAACCTGCTCGAGGGCGCCCTGGCGCCGCCGGCGCTCTTCGACACGGCACTGCGGGCGCTGCCGGTCGAGACCGACGAGCAGAACGTCCAGCGCGTCCTCGGCTATGCGGCGCGGCTGTACTGGCGGTTCCTGTCGCATGACCAGCGGCAAGCGCGGGCGATCCGGTTCGAGACCGTGCTGCGTGACGGCCTTGCCCGCGCCGCGACGCAGAGCCAGAAGTCCGCGTGGTTCAACGCCTACCGCGACACGGTGACCACCCCCGAGGGCGTGGCCTGGCTGGAGCGCGTCTGGCGCCGCGACGAGCGCGTGCCTGGCCTCACGCTGGCCGAAGCCGACGAGATCACGATGGCGATGGAGCTGGCGGTGCGCCAGGTGCCGCAGTGGAAGAACATTCTCGACGCGCAGCTTGCGCGGACGCAGAATCCCGATCGTCGCGATCGGCTGGCGTTCGTGACGCCGGCGCTGTCGGCCGATCCCGCCGAACGCGAGCGATCGTTCGAACGCTTCAAGGTGCTGGACAACCGCCGGCGCGAGGTGTGGGTGCAGGACAGCCTGCAGTATCTGAACCATCCGCTGCGCGCGGCGCACGGCCGGCGCTTCGTCAGGCCGGCGCTCGAGCTGTTGCGCGAGATCCAGCGGACGGGCGACATCTTTTTCCCGACGCGGTGGATGGAGCGCACGTTGTGGGGGCACCGCTCGCCCGAGGTGGCCGCCGCCGTGCGCGAGTTTCTCGTGCGCGAGAAGGACTACCCGCGCAGACTGCGCTGGACGGTTCTCAGCACCGCCGACGAGCTGTTCCGCGCCTCGCGGGTTGCCGAGGGTCTGTAGGCCTCGGCATCCCTTCAGTTCAACGTGGCCACGTCGAGCGGACCACGCGTGTCGAGCGCCCGCTTCCAGGAGAACCCGCCCGCGTCCCAGTCGTACACGCGCCGGTCGCCCTCGAGCACGACGGCGGCCACATCGGGCCGGCCCTCCAGGCACGATCGCACGATGTCCATGCCCAAGCTGTCGAGAGGCGCCTGCCCGGGCGCAGGTGCCAGCGCGACGGCCTCGGCGTCCGACATCTGGCAATCCTCGAGCGGCACGCGCGTGCCGCCGGCGGTGACGCCCACGACCCGGTACACCAGGTTGCTCTTGGCTTCGTACTGCTGGGCGTCTGCGTAAGTGGTCGAATACATGTCGTACGTCGAGAACAGCGGTCTGGCCTCGACGTGCCGCGTCGTGATGACGATCTGTTGCACCAGGACGAATATCACCGCCGCGGCTTGCGCGAGACCGATCCCCTGGTCCGCGTGCAGTGTTCGCGGCCTCTTCACGAACAGGTGCCACGGAACGAAGCCCAGGAGGAGCAGCCACCATAACCACCAGATCACGCCCTGGAAGAGGGCGAAGCCGGCGAGGAGCGACAGCGCGGCCGCGCCGGCCAGTGCTCGTAGGCGCCAGCCGCGCAGGAACGCCGCGCCGATCAACAGGGCCTCGACAGCCACGGCCGCAAACGATCCCGCCATCGCGACGCCTGGAAGAGACGTGAGCCATGGGCCCCACGTCACGAGCGCCTGATGCAGGTCGGTGACGAAGTGGTAGCGGATCGTGCCGTTCAGAATCCACTCCGGTCCGCTCGCCACCTTCGACCACGCGGCGGCCGCGAACGTCACGCCGATGACGAGGCCCGGCAGCCACAGGGCGAACCCGTAACGGCGGCTTGGGAGGGGAGGGGTATCGCGGCCGAGCCGCCGGCGGATCCACGCGTCGAGGCTCCAGGCGTCCGCCCAGCGAGCCGGCAAGAGCGCGATCATCAGGACCGCAAACGCGGAGATGGGGTGATGCGATGAATCGGTCGTCCGCAGGCACGCCCACGCGAGAAACGCGGCGACGAACGCCGCAAAGGCGACCCGGGTGGCGGCGCCCGCGATGACCGCCAGTGCGGTCACGATGAGAATCGTTCCGAGGTGATCGGCGACGCCCGGGTTCGCGGTGAGCCACCGCACGACCGCGGACGCATACGAAGCGTCGGGCGGCGGCTGTTCCGGCAGGCGGGCCGGATCCAGCAGCAGATAGCCGAGTGTCAGCGCCGTGAAGAGGATTCGAAACACCGCCGCCGCTTCGGGCGACGCGACGGGTACGCCCCTCGACAATCCTTCGCCGACGAGTCTCACGGTACGGGCTGGCATGCAGTGGCAATGATAGACTGCGTCGTTTTCGCGGAGGACATCGTGAGCCAGACCGTCACCTATCCGCGCCCCGACGGCAAGCCCTGCACCGGCTACTACGCCGAGCCCGCGGCCGGCGCGTCGGCCCAAGGGATCGTCGTCATTCAGGAATGGTGGGGCGTCAACGATCAGATCCGCGGCGTGGCCGATCGTTTGTGCAAGGCCGGGTATCGCGTGGTGGTGCCCGATCTCTATCGCGGCAAGGTCGCCGACCTGGACGTCAAGGAGGCCGAGCACCTGATGACCGGTCTCGACTTCGGCGATGCGGCGACGCAGGACATCCGCGGCGCGGTGCAATTCCTCAAGCAGACGAGTCCGAAGGTCGGGGTCACCGGGTTCTGTATGGGCGGCGCGCTGACGGTGCTGACGGCCGGCGCGTCACCCGAGGCGGATATGGCGATCGTCTGGTACGGCGTGCCGCCGCTCGATTACGTCGATGCCACGAAGATTCACATCCCGATGCAGGGGCACTTCGCCATCGACGATGCGTTCTTTCCGATTGCGCAGGCCGATGCACTGGACGCGAAGCTGACGGCCGCCAACGTGCCGCACGAGTTCTACCGCTACCAGGCGCAGCACGCGTTTGCGAACGAGACGGCGCTGAACCTGCCGATTGCCGCGAAGTACGACGCCACCGCCGCCGCCACCGCGTGGCAGCGGGCGATGGCGTTCTTCAAGACACATCTGTCGTAGGGGCCGCCTTCAGGCGGCCCAGGGCGGCTGAAGCCGGCCCCTACGTCCGTGGTCGGTAGGCCGTTCGCGCCACCTCGCCGTAGGGCACCGGTGCCACGGTGACGCGGATGCGCGTCTGCACGTGCGGCTCGGAGGTGGGCTTGCGGCCCGCGTCTTCTTCGCCCCACACGATCGTCACCTCGGTGCCAGGGCCGAGCGCCGCGTCCACGCAGCCGAGCGACAGCATCGCGCGCTCGTTGAACGAATACGCCGTGTAGGTGGACAGGCCCACCGTCGTGCCGTCCTTCTCCACGCGGTCGAACGGCAACGTGGCGTAGTTGGCGAGCGGCAGATCGATGAACTTGCTGTTCGCGCCGGGCTGGAAGAGCGTGCCCAGCGCGCGCCCCACGTCGTCGCCGTTCCACACGAACGTCACCTTCTGACGACGCGGAGCCGGCATCGTCTCGAGCGCGGCGCGGCCCACGAAGTCGTGATCGAACTTGACGATTGAGCCGTAGCCGAGCTCGTGCGGCGTCAGGTAGTAGTCCTCGATGTTCGCCGACATGAAGCTGCCGCCCAGCGATGCCATCGCCTCGTAGCTCGTGGGCTTGAGCCACTCGCGGTACGGCTGCATGTCGTCGCCGGTATAGACGGCCGGCAGCGGCGACGGAATCCAGCCGGACTCGATCGTGCTGGTCGGATACGTGCGCGCGCCGACCTGGCGGATGCCGAACGCCTTGCCCGCCTGCAGCAGCGCCTCGCGCACCTGAGCACCCTGCTCCCAGGGCCCGAAGAGTTCCCAGCCGGGCTGGCCCACCATGCCGTGCCGGAGCGCGCGCACCTGCAGCCCGGCGATGGGGAAGACGCCCATGTGGAAGAAGCGGATGTCCGGCACCTGTCCGCCCGTCACCGCCTCCATCACTCGGAGCGCGTTGGGGCCCTGGATCTGAAAACGGAAGGCCTTGCGCCGTCCCTGGTTCTGCGCCGAGCGTTCGTCGCGCTCCGCCTTCGCGTTGTACTTGCCCGTCTCCACGTGGTACTGCACCCAGTTGGCCACCGGCGGACGGCCCACGATGTTGAACGACTGATCGGCCAGGTAGAAGAGGATCGCGTCGCCAATCACGTGCCCGCGCGGGTTGCAGACCACGATCTGCTTGGCCTGATCGACCTTGAAGCTCTTGAAGCTGTTGACGCCGAGATCCGACAGCACCTTCAGCGCGTCGGGCCCGCTCACGTATAGGTCGGTTATGTGGTGCGACTGATCGAACAGCGCGCACGTCTCGCGCCACGACCGCTGCTCGTCGCGCCAATTGGTGAACTCGTGGCGGACGACCGGAAACGCGTAGGGACCGATCTGCGAGTTGCGCAGCAGCTGCACCGGGCTGCCGGCGGCCTTCAACACCTGCTCCAGGTTCTCGTGGCTCATGTCACCTCGGATGAAAAGCGACGGATTATACGTCGCCGTTCAGGCGGGTCTGAAGACCCGCAGCCGCGTGCCCAAGGCCCAAGGCCGGCAAGTATCAGTTTGGGCTTGGCCGTTCAGCGCGAGTGACCACGACGCTGTCCACGGGCGCGCGCTCAGCCTGGAGCCTCAGTCCCAGCTGTTCCCTGATGGCGGTCAAGAGCGTCGGAGGTGAATCAGGCTGTGGCTCAGCTGTGTCGGGTTGCCAGCGGAGCTCGAACGTAAAGGGCTCGAGCCCGGTCTTGTCGAGCACCATCCGCCCTGTTGCGCTGCTCAGGAACTGCGCGGAGCGCGCCATCGGCAACAGTGGTGTGCAGCTCACGATACGGCCGGCGACGTAGCCGCTCGTGGCCTGTGGATTCGAACACGGTGTCGTCTTCGGACCTCCGTCCGCGGCGATGAGCACGAACACCGGCATCTCGACCGGCTCGCGACGGACCTGCAGCTGAAAGCGCTCGGCGAGGAGCGTCCGCAGCATGGGGCGGAGCTCGATGATGCCTGGCGCGGCGTCCCCCTCGACGAGCGCCTCGACCTCGAAGAAGTTCCGGGCGCCCACGCCTCGATTCTCGGGAATCCCGGAGATCTGGAACTCATCGACGTTGTAAGCGAGGCGAATCAGCCCGCACAGCTGCGTCAGCGGGATTCGAATCCGGTTCCCCGACGGCATGACGCCTGGCAGCCCGCAAGTGATGCGTCGCGGGTCGTCGGGCGCGGGGATCTCCTTGATCGAAGCGACGTCGAACCGCGCGGTGTCAGCGTCGCGCTGGGCAGACACCGGCGCGACAAGCACCACGGCGCTGGCGATCAGCGTGAAGAGTGTCATGGCAGCCTCAGGGCTCGAAAAATGATCAGATGTCCCGCCAGTGCGGCCAGCACCAGCACCGCCGGCAGCCACACGAACGGCGGGTAGGTGACGAACACGTTGAGGCGGTCGGGGCCGAACGCGGCAAATCGCGGCGTCGAGAGGATCGCCACCACGACGATGTTCACCAGCAGCCCCAGCCCCAGGATGTTCCAGGCCATGACCAGCCGGCGGCCGGCCACGCCGGCCGCCACCAGCCCTGCCACGACGATCGCGGTGGCGCCGGTGACCACGTCGAAGTTGCGCCCGCTGTAGCTCATTTGCTCGGGCATGATGCCTCGGCTCACGAGCGCGTGCATCGCGATCTCGAGCGGCAGCCGGAACCCCTGCACGCCAACGAGCGCCCAGAGCGGCAGCCTGGTGGCCAGCCGCCCGCCGACCGGACCGAAGGCGATCGACACGCCGAGGACGATCAGCGCGACCACGAACAGCGCGAAAGGGGGCGGCATGGCGTCCCAGTGCCGGAAGACGCCCCGGTCCGCCAGCGCCAGCGTCGCCCCCATCCAGATCAGCGTGAACGCGGCTGCTCGCACGGCGGCACCTCCGGTGGCGGCGACGGCCCAGACGAAGAGGATCGCCATTGCGGCCGGCAGGACCACGAACACCAAAACGGGTGGGTCCCCAAGGTAGGCAGGCATCAGGCGATCCTATTGCCATACACTCATCTTTGACGCGGGTTGAAAGAACCGTTCTGACCGGAGCGAACTCATGATTCGACAGCAACTGAGGTTCGTCGGCGCCCTGGCGGCGGCCGCGACGGTTGCCGTGTCGCCGGCACTCGTGGCGCAGTCGCCCGCCGGAGCGCCCGGCGGCCACGTGCACTACGTCGCCGCGCCGCCGCAGGCCTCGCCCACCGGCGCGCTGGCGCCGCGCCTGCAGAACCTGGGCTCGCACACCTTCGCGGTGTCGACGCGGAACCGGCAGGCGCAGCTGTTCATCAACCAGGGGCTCAACCTCGCCTACGCCTTCAACCACGCCGAGGCGCGCCGCGCGTTCCGCGAGGCGGCGCGGCTCGATCCCAACCTGGCGATGGCCTACTGGGGGCAGGCGCTCGTGCTGGGTCCCAACATCAACGCGCAGATGGAGCCGAACGAGGAACCAAGCGCCCACGAGCTGGTGCAGAAGGCGATGTCGCTTCGCTCGCGTGCCACGGCCCGTGAGCGCGCGTACATCGAGGCGCTGGCCGAGCGCTATTCAGGGAAGGCCGAGGATCGACGCCCGCGCGACGAGGCCTATTCGGCCGCGATGAAGAAGCTGCACGAGCGGTTCCCCAACGACCTCGACGCGGCCACGCTCTACGTCGAGTCGATGATGGACCTGCGGCCCTGGGGCTACTGGCAGCGCGACGGCGCGCCGCACGTGAGCACGGCCGAGATCGTCGCCCTGACCGAGCGGGTGCTGGCCCTCAACCCGAGGCATCCGGGTGCCACGCACATGTACATCCACCTGATGGAGGGCACCTCGACGCCGGAGAAGGCCGAAACGGCGGCCGACACCCTGCTGACCCTGATGCCGGCGGCCGGCCACATGGTCCACATGC
>DASRPM010000140.1:0-3635 GCA_035646375.1 Vicinamibacterales bacterium | reverse complement strand
CAATCCCGCCACCGGGCGGCGCGAAATCACGCTGATGAGCGAGGCGCAGGAGATTGCGCTCGGCAAGGAATCCGACGGTCAGATCCGGCAGGAGATGGGGCTGTACGACGACCCCGAGCTGCAGCGCTACGTGAGCGACATCGGCCTGCGCCTGGCCAGGCTGTCGGAACGCCCGAACCTTCCGTGGCAGTTCGCCGTGGTCGATCAGGCGGCGGTGAACGCCTTCGCGCTGCCGGGCGGCTTCATCTACCTCACGCGCGGCATCCTGCCGTATCTCGACACCGAAGCCGAGCTCGCCGGCGTGCTGGGCCACGAGATCGGCCACGTCACCGCGCGCCACGCCGCGCAGCAGTACACGCGGCAGATCGGCGGCACGGTGGGTCTCATCGCGCTCGGCGTGTTCGTGCCGGCCGCGCAGCCGTTCGGGCAGGCGTCGCAGCAGGTGATGGGGCTGCTCTTCCTCAAGTACGGCCGCGACGACGAGCTGCAGGCCGACTCGCTCGGCGTGCGATATTCCGGGCTCGGCAACTGGGATCCCGAAGGCGTGCCGGGCATGCTGACCACGCTCGGCCGTCTCGCCGAGGCGTCGGGCGACCGCAAGGGCGTGCCCAACTTCCTCTCCACGCACCCCGAGCCGCTGGCCCGCGTGCAGGAGATTCGCGGCGAGGTGGAGAAGGCGAAGGCGGGCAAGTCGGGCTTCGTCACCGATCGCGCCGCCATCCGCGCGCAGGTGGACGGCCTGATCTTCGGCGACAACCCGGCGCAGGGCATTGTCCGCGGCACCACCTTTCTGCACCCGCCGCTGCGCTTCCGGCTCGAGTTCCCCACCGGATGGCAGGTGGCCAACAGCGCGCAGCAGGTCGTGTCGAAGGCGCCCAACGCCGACGTCTTCGAGATCCTCCAGCTCGTGCCGAAGCCGCAGGGCTCTTCGGTAGAGGACATCGGCGTGGGCAGCATGCAGAAGGCCGGCTTCCGCCTGGTGCGCGGCGAGCGCACGTCGATCGGCGGCCTGGATGCCCACGTCGGCGAGTACGAGGGCATGATCGAAGGCCTCGGCGAGGTGCGGAGCCGCGCGACGCACCTGCGCCACGGCGACAACGTCTACATGATCGCGGGCCTCGCGGCGCCGGCGCTCTTCGCGCAGTTCGACAGCGCGTTCGCCACGAGCCAGCGCAGCTTCCGTCCAATGTCGGCGAGCGAAGCCGACGCGATCAAGCCGGCCCGCATCGCGCTCTACACGGTTCGCGCGGGGGATACGTGGCAAACGCTGGCCGGCCGGTCGGCGGGCGCCGTGACCGCCGCGAGCCTGGCGGCGATGAACCACGCCGACGCCGGCTCGCAGCCGCAGGCCGGCACGCAGATCAAGGTCGTCGTTGCGGGCTAAGAAAGGCACTGCGCTGTGGCGCTGGCTCGGCGTGGCCGGCGCGCTGGCGTTCGGCGCCGTCGTCTACACGTACCTCACGATTCCCGACGTGCGGCCGCTCGCCGCCGCGAACCCGAAGACCACCGCGTTCATGGAGCTGCGGGCGCGCGAGTCCGAGCGCGACGGCAAGGCCTTTCGCTTCGATCAGCGCTGGGTGCCGTACTCGCGCATCTCGCCCAACCTGAAGCGCGCCGTGCTGGCCGCCGAAGACGGTGCGTTCTGGCAGCACGAGGGCATCGACGTGGAGCAGATCCGCGTGGCCGTGCAGCAGGCGCTCGAGAAGGGCATCGTGCCGCGCGGCGCGAGCACCATCACGCAGCAGCTCGCCAAGAACCTGTATCTCTCGCCCTCGCGCGATCCGTTGCGCAAGCTGCGCGAGCTGATCATCACGCGGCGGCTCGAGGCGGCGCTGTCGAAGCAGCGCATCTTCGAGATCTATCTCAACGTCGTCGAGTGGGGCGACGGGGTGTGGGGCGCGGAGGCCGCGGCGCGACGCTACTTCGGCGTGCCGGCCTCGGCGCTCTCGCGGCAACAGGCGGCGCTGCTCGCGGGCGCGCTCATCAACCCGCGGCGCTACAACCCGGGACGGCCGCCGAGACGACTGCTGCGCCGCCAGCAGATCATCCTGGCGCGCATGGGGACCTTCGAGTCGGCCCCCACTGGCAAACCGCCGGCACCACTCCCGCCTCTCGATCCGGCGGCCGGCGAGTCGCTCGAGGACGACCCTGCGGCGACAGCGCCCGGAGCGCCCGGCGTGCCCCTCGGGTCGCAGCCCCCGCCGGCACCCGAGCCCGCGCCGCCACCGGCGGAACCGGCGCCCGAGCCCGCGCCGGAGCCACCCGCGCCCTCGGCCGCGCCGCCGGCGTAAGATAGATCCCGCGCGTTACGGGACGCGTCCGGTCCGCGGAAAGGGCTCCGCCCACCTGTTCGTTCGGCTGCGCCACCTGGTCGCACCTCTTTCAGCCTGACGCGGACACAGGCCTCAGAAGGAGGATGCTGTGTCTACGCTCAACCTCGATCATCAACGCAAGCAGGCGCGAGCGCTGCTGAACGCCGTTCGCGGCGGTGACCTGGACGCGCTGCGCCGGATGGCGGACGCGGGCGTCGCCGTGCCGACAGAGATCGCGCTGCACCACGCGCAGCTCGTGGTCGCGCGGGAGAGCGGGTTCCGGAGCTGGTCGCGCCTGCGCGAGCGCGTCCGTTCGGAATGCGTGGGGCGGCCGCGCATGCTCGCGGGCCTGCTGGGCGCGGCCAACAGCGCCGCCGAAACGGCGCGCGCGGACGCGCTGTTTCGCGATCCGCTGGCCTGCGAGCTGGCGGGAGAGGCGGGACGTGCCGTGTGGGCCGCGACGCGCCAGACCACGTGGCCGGGGTATCAGACGTCGGGGCCGGATCCCGTTATCAGCATTTTCACCAGGTTCTTCGACGACGGCGTGCGCCGCGCGGTGGCCGACGCCGCGATCGCGCAGGTGGTGATCGTCGGGGCCGCAATGGATACGCGGGCGTTCCGCCTCCACTGGCCCGCCGGTCTCCGGCTGTTCGAGGTGGACGCCGGCGAGGTCTTCGAACACAAGGAACCGGTGCTGCGCCGCCTCGAGGCGCGCCCCTCGTGCCAGCGTCAGACGGTGGTCGTGACCCGCGACGGTTCGTTTGCCCGGCAGCTCCAGCGGAAGGGTTTCGATCCCGCGCAGAAGGCCGCGTTCCTCGTCCAAGGAACGCAGTTCCTCTCGGAAGCGGCCGCCGAACGCACCATACGCGAGGTCAGCACGCTGGCGAGCGCGGGAAGCTGGCTGGGCCTCGCGCTCGTCAGCCGCGCGACGCTGGCGTCGGTGTTCATGAAGATCTTCCTCGACAAGCTCGAGTCGCTGGGGCTGCCGCCGTGGACATTCGGTGTGGACGATCCGGATGCGTGGCTGGACGCGCAGGGCTGGACGACGCACACGGCGGTGGCGGGCGACCCCACCGTCAGCTACGGACGCTGGCCGTACGGTTACATCCCGAAGGGGACGCCGGGCGTGCCGCGCACGTTTCTGACGCAGGCCTGGAAGCGCGACATCACAGCTCTCCCCGGCGCAGCTTGCGGTACAGCTCCAGCGCCTCGGTGATGATGCGAATCGCGTCCGCCGGTCCGAGCAGGTCTTCGACCACCACTTGCTTGTGCTCGAGCACCTTGTACTCCTCGAAGAAGCGCTGCAGCTGCCGCAGCTCGTGC
>DASRPM010000139.1:0-20575 GCA_035646375.1 Vicinamibacterales bacterium | reverse complement strand
GGCGTGGAAGGTGCCCTCGCGGCCGGTGAGCCCCTGGACGATGAGCCGGGTGTTGCGGTCGAGGAGGACGGCCATTACTTCACCGCTCCCTTCGCCTGGGCCACCACCGTCTCGGCGGCTTCGCCCATCGAGTCCGCGGTGCTGAACTTCAAGCCGCTCTCGCGCAGGATGCGCTTGCCTTCCTCGACGTTGGTGCCTTCCATGCGCACGACGATCGGCACGTCGACGCTCAGTTCCTTGACAGCGGCCACCACGCCCGCGGCCAGGACGTCGCAGCGCAGGATGCCGCCGAAGATGTTGATGAGCACGGCTTTGACGTTGGCGTCGCTCATCAGGATCTTGAACGCGTTGCGAATCTGCTCGGCGTTGGCGCCGCCGCCGACGTCGAGGAAGTTGGCCGGCTCACCGCCGGCCAGCTTGATGATGTCCATCGTGGCCATCGCCAGGCCGGCGCCGTTGACCATGCAGCCGATGTTGCCGTCGAGGCGGATGTAGTTGAGCGAGAACTTCGACGCCTCGACCTCGAGCGGATCCTCCTCGCTCAGATCCCGGAACTCCTTGAGGTCGACGTGGCGGTAGAGCGCGTTGTCGTCGAACGTGACCTTGGCATCCAGTGCCAGCAGGTCGCCGCTCTTCGTCAGGATGAGCGGGTTGATCTCCATCATCGAGGCATCCGTCTCGATGAACGCGGTATAGATCGCCGCCAGCACCTTCGCGAACTTGTTCGCCGCCGCTCCGTCCAGCCCCATCCCGAAGGCGAGCTTGCGCGCCTGGAACGGGACGACGCCGACGCCCGGGTCGATGGCCTCGCGCAGGATCTGCTCCGGATGCGACGCCGCCACTTCCTCGATGTCCATGCCGCCGGCGGCGCTGGCAATCACCACCGGACTCGCGCTCGCGCGGTCGACGACGATGCTCAGATACAACTCGCGGTCGATTTGCAGCCCCTCTTCGATCAGGACGCGGCCCACCTTCTTGCCCTCGGGGCCGGTCTGGTGCGTGACCAGCGTCATCCCGAGCATGTCCTTGGTGAGCTGCTCGACTTCGCCAATCGAGCGGGCCAGCTTGACGCCGCCGCCCTTGCCGCGACCGCCGGCGTGAATCTGCGCCTTCACGACGGACACGTCGCCGCCGAGGCGGCGGGCGATGTCCGCGGCTTCGGACGGCGAAAACGCCACCTCGCCGCGCGGCACCGGCACCCCGTATCGTGCCAGCACTGCCTTTGCCTGATATTCGTGGATTTTCACAGAGGATGGGCGTGTGAGCTGACGTCGATTCGCCAGGTCAGAACAGCCATTCATCGTATTCGGGCCGGAGCGAGACGGTCAAGCGCCGCGCCCCCATTTCGTAGGGGTTTACCTGCGGGAGCGCCTTGGGCCGCGACGTTCGGCATTACAATCCGCGCCCAGTACCTGGCAACACCGGTTCGCTATTGGGCTATCAGGAGGCGGGGATGAGACGTGTGCTGTGTGGAGCGGTCACCATGAGCTGGATGCTGACGGCAGCGCTCGGCGCGCAGGCGCCCGCGGCCGGACAAGGACGCGCCGGCGGTCCGCCGCCGGCTCCGCCCGCCAACCTGCAGGTGCTGCCGAAGGACATCCCGCGCCCCCAGCTGCTGCAGACGATGCAGGCGTTCACTCAGGCGCTGGGCGTGCAGTGCAGCCACTGCCATCAGTTCGTCGGGCCGGGCGACCCGATGAACGACATGGCGTCGGACGTGAAGCCGCAGAAGAACGCCGCCCGCGCAATGATGCGGCTGGTGGCGGTGATCAATCCCCAGGTGGCCACCGCGGTGAACAAGACGCCGGACACCGCCACCCGCGTCGGCTGCATCATGTGCCACCGCGGCGAAGCGATCCCGACCGTGCCGCCCCCTCCAGCGCCCGCGGCCCCGCGTGGCGGCGGACCTCCGCCCGCGGGCGGCGCCGCTCCCCCGGCCGTCCCCGGGGCGGCGCGTTAGGCAGGGTAAGCAGAGTAGGCGGAGTGGGTCGGAACCCTTCTCCGCCCACCTACTCTGCCCACTCCGCCCACTCAGCCGACTCCGCCTCTACATTCCGATAACGTCGACGAGTTCTTTGACCGAGGCCGCGCTCTTCTTCAGGGCCGCGTCTTCTTCCGCGGTCAGCTTGATCTGAATGATCTCCTCGGCGCCGCGCGCACCGAGCTTGACCGGCACGCCGACGAAGAGGTCGTTGATCCCGTATTCGCCCTGCAGGTAGACGGAGCACGGCAGGATCTTCTTCTTGTCCTTCAGGATGGCCTCGCACATCTCGGCGGCGGCCTGCCCGGGCGCATACCAGGCGCTCGTGCCGACCAGCTTGGTGATCTCCGCGCCGCCGTCGGCGGTGCGCTTGGCGATGGCGTCGATACGGTCCTTCGAGAGCAGCTCCGTCAACGGAATGCCGGCGACCGTGGAGTAGCGCGGCAGCGGCACCATCGTGTCGCCGTGCCCGCCGAGCACGAACGAGTGCACGTTCTCCACCGACACCTTGAGCTCCATCGCGACGAAGGTGCTCATGCGCGCCGAGTCGAGCACGCCGGCCATGCCGATGACGCGCTCGCGCGGGAACTTGGTGAGGCGGAACAGCGCCTGCGACATCGCGTCGAGCGGGTTGGCCACTGGCACGACAATCGCGTTCGGGCAGTACTGCACCAGGTTGGGCGCGATGCTCTTCATGATTTCGAAGTTGTCGCGGACCAGATCGTCGCGGCTCATCCCGGGCTTCCGAGGTTTGCCCGAGGTGATCACGACGATGTCCGAGCCGGCCGCCGCGTTCCAGTCGGCGCCGCCAATCAATCGCGAGTCGCTGCCGATGATCGGGCACGTCTCGTAGATGTCGAGCGCGACACCCGCCGCCTTCGTCTCGGCGATGTCGATGATGACGACGTCGGCGAGCTCTTTCTCCGCGATGGCGCGCGCAACCGTCATACCGACGTTGCCAGCTCCACCGACCACAGTGACTTTGCGATTCATGCAGTGCCTCGTGCGCCCTTAACAGCGCGTGTTAGGGCGATGTCCCTCGGTCAAGTACCGCAGTTCCCACAGCTTCTGTTGAAAACCCTGTGCAAAACACACCGCCGCAATGGAAGTTCCGTGCATGATCCGGAGCGTTTTAGCAGATTGCACCATCGTAGTGCGCCGGTCATGCACTCGCAACGTGGCGAGGCTTCGCGTCTAACGCTTGCACGCTTCGCCTCGCCAGGCAGTATTCAATTGTCCGCCCTTCGGGCGGACGGTTTGTCGCTGTCGGACGCGACGGCCTCTATAAGCGCGCCGCGCTCGATCGACAACCGCCGATTATACTTGCGACGTGAACCACAGCGCATCTCCCGCGACGGCTTTGATTGTCGTCGCCGACGATCTTCCCGCCGCCGCGCTCGACCTGCTCCGCGCCGAAGGGTGGACGGTGGACGCGCGCACCGGCCGCACACCGGACGCCCTGGCCGCCGACCTGGCCACCGCAGACGCGATCGTGGTGCGCAGCGCCACCAAAGTGACCGCCGCGCTCATCGCCGCCGCGCCACGCCTTCGGGTGATCGCCCGGGCCGGAACCGGCGTGGACAACGTGGACGTGGCCGCCGCCAGCGCGCGCGGAATCGTCGTGATGAACGCGCCCGGCGCCAACAGCGTGAGTGTCGCCGAGCTCGCGATGGGGCTGATCCTCGCCCTGGCGCGCCACCTGCCGGCGGCCGACGCGGCCATGAAGCAGGGCAAGTGGGAGAAGAAGAAGTTCCTCGGCGAGGAGATCCGCGACAAGACGCTCGGCCTCGCCGGGCTGGGGCGCATCGGGCAGGAAGTGGCGCGGCGCGCCGCCGCGTTCGGCATGCGCCTGGTCGCGCACGATCCGTTCGTCTCGGAGGGCGTGGCGGCCAGCCTGGGCGTGGAGCTGATGTCGCTCGACGACGTCTTCGCGAAGGCCGACTATGTCTCGCTCCACCTGCCGTCCACGCCGCAAACACGCCATCTGGTGAACGCCGAGCGCCTGGCGCGCGCCCGCAAGGGCATCCGCATCATCAACACCGCGCGCGGCGACCTGATCGACGAAGCGGCGCTGGCCGACGCCGTCGAAGCGGGCCACGTGGGCGGCGCGGGGCTCGACGTCTTCGACAAGGAGCCGACGGTGGACCATCGGCTGCAGATGCTGCCGCAGGTCGTCGCCTCGCCGCACATCGCCGCCTCCACCCGTGAAGGCCAGGAGCTCGTGGGCGTGGAAACGGCCGCCGCGCTCCGCGACTTCCTGCGCGACGGCATCATCCGCAACGCCGTCAATTTCCCGTCGGTCTCGACCGAGGAGTACAAGCGCCTGCAGCCGTTCGTGGTGCTTGGCGAGAAGCTGGGCGCGTTCCTGGCACAGATGAACGACGGCCAGGCCACCGAGGTGAGCGTTCGCTATTACGGCGAGCTGGCCGAGGCGCGCACAGATCTCATCGCCAACGCCGTCCTGGTGGGTCTGCTGCGGCCGAGCGAGATTTCCGGCGGGACCACCCTTGTCAACGCCCGGACCGTGGCCACCTCGCGCGGCCTCGAGGTCGTCGAGTCGCGCAGCAACCGTCCCCGCAACTACACGAGCTTGCTGTCGGTGAAGCTCCGGACCACGGCGGGCGAGCTGTGGGCCGAGGGGGCCGTGTTCCAGGGTGCCTTCCCGCGGCTGGTCATGCTGGACGGCATCGGGGTCGAAGCGACGCTCGACGGCACGATGATCGTGATGCGCAACAACGACCGGCCCGGCGTCATCGGCCACGTCGGCACCGTGCTCGGCCGGCACGGCGTCAACGTGGCGAGCTTCGCGCTCGGCCGTGACGGCGATCGCGCCATCGGCCTCGTCACGGTCGACGAGCCCGCCCCGCTCAACGGCAAGGTCCTCGAGGAGATTCGAAAGCTGGAAACGATTCGCGAGGCGCGGATCGTCAGGGTCTAAGGTCGGAGGTTCAATCGCTCGCGGGCGCCGTCGCTCGTGCGCTCGACGTCAGCGAACGACTCGCCGACGTCGACCACCCGATAGCCGGGCGATGCCGGCTCGCCGCTCGCCGCCAGCTCCACGCCGGACGGTCCGCTGAGAATTGCCGTGCGCTTCTCGACGCCGTTCACGACGTCCACGGCAATGCCGGTCAGCCGCAACGGAAACGGCACGGGGACGGGGGGCAACGGTGCGGGCGCCGCAACCACCGCCGGCGCGGCGGCACGGCGTGGAACCGGACGCGAGCCGAACTGGAACAGGTTGCGTGAGGGAGGCGCGACCTGCGCCGCTTCGAGCCGCTGGTCGAGGCGCCGGGTCTGCTCTTCGAGCGCCGACACGGCCGCAACGCTGACGCGGGGAGCGCCTTCGCCCGCCGGACCCGCGGCGGGGCCGGCCAGCTGCAACGGCGGCGAGGCGAACCACCCCGCAAGGGCGGCCGTGCCCGTCGCCGCCAGCTTCCACTTGAGATTCCAGGTCATCGGCGACACCGGCGCCATGTTAGCACTCCCCCTGTTCCTTCTCGGTTCCAACGCGCCGCGCGTGCAGTCGCGCCGTCGTCGCCGCAACCCATGGCGGAATAGAGAGATGATCGACCCGACTCGGCCGACATCCGTGGAGCACCGTGCTATGATCCGCCGTGTCGCCCGTCACGTTCCGGAATCCTTTCCTTCGAACGTCACAGACACCCGCCATCGTCGCCGTCATCCCTGCCCGCTACGACTCGTCACGCCTGCCCGGCAAGCCGCTCGCCGATATCGGAGGCCGGCCGATGATCGAGCACGTCTACCGCCGCGCCGCCGAGGCTGAAGGGGTGGATGCCGTGGTCGTGGCTACCGACGACCAGCGGATCGTCGACGCGGTGGAGGCCTTTGGCGGCATCGCGCGGATGACGCGCCCCACGCACCGCACCGGTACCGACCGCATCGCCGAAGTGGCGGCCGACCTGTCGTGCGACATCGTGATCAACGTGCAGGGCGACGAGCCCTTGATCGACCCGGCGATGATCACGGCCATCGTCGCTCCGCTGCGTGACGACGCGTCGATCGTGATGACCACGGCGCGGCGCCGGCTCACCGATCCCGACGACCTCCGCAACCAGCACGTCGTCAAAGTGGTGACCGATCCGCGCGGCGACGCGCTCTACTTTTCGCGCGCTCCGATTCCCTGCGGCGCCGACGCAGTGCTTCCTGGGGCCGGGTCTTCAGACCCGGCCGCGGGTGCGCCGGCGTACGTGCACGTGGGCCTCTATGCGTTCCGGCGCGACTTCCTGCTGCGCTTCGCGGCCCTGCCGCAGACGCCGCTCGAAGTCACCGAATCGCTCGAGCAGCTGCGCGCGCTCGAACATGGCTACCGCATCCGCACGGTGGTGACCGAGCACCACTCGATTGGCGTGGACACTCCCCAGGATCTTGAACGTGCCCGGCGGCTCTCGGCCGAGGAGGCACGCGTATGAGGCGGCATGACTCAGCGAACTGACGGACGGCCTGTCAAATACATCTTCGTCACGGGCGGCGTGGTCTCGTCGCTCGGCAAGGGCCTCGCGGCCGCTTCCATCGGCCGGCTCCTCGAGGACCACGGCTATAGCGTCGCGCTCCAGAAGTTCGATCCCTACATCAACGTGGACCCGGGCACGATGAGCCCGTATCAGCACGGCGAGGTCTACGTCACCGACGACGGCGCCGAGACCGACCTCGACCTCGGCCACTACGAGCGCTTCACCAGCATGGTGGCCACGCGCAACAGCAACTGGACCACCGGCAAGATCTACCTGTCGGTCATCCAGAAGGAGCGCCGCGGCGACTACCTGGGGCGCACCGTGCAGGTCATCCCGCACATCACCAACGAGATCAAGGACGCCATCCGCGTCGCCGGCCGCGATGTGGACGTGGTGCTCGTCGAGATCGGCGGCACCGTGGGCGACATCGAGAGCATGCCGTTCCTCGAGGCCATCCGCCAGTTCCGCCTCGACGTCGGACGCGACAACACGCTCTACATCCACCTCACGCTCGTGCCGTACATCGGCACCGCCGGCGAGCTCAAGACCAAGCCGACGCAGCACAGCGTGCGCGACCTCCGGTCCATCGGCATCCAGCCCGACGTGCTGCTGTGCCGCACCGATCGCTTTCTCGACGCCGACATCAAGCGCAAGATCGCGCTCTTCTGCGACGTGCCCGAAGAGGCCGTGATCACGGCTAAGGACGTCTCGACGATCTACGAAGTGCCGCTCGTCCTCAAGGCCGAAGGGCTCGACCAGATCATCCTGAAGCAGCTCGGCCTGCCGATGACCCGCGCGAAGACCGAGGCGTGGGAAGAGCTGGTCGATCGCATCAAGAACCCCACCGACTCGATCACCATCCACGTCGTGGGCAAGTACACCGGCTACGAGGATTCGTACAAGAGCCTCAACGAGGCGGCCTACCACGGCGGCTTCGCCCACCGCGCCAGCGTGAAGCTGCACTGGGTGGAGGCCGAGGCGCTCGAGAAGGAAGGCGGCGTCAAGCTGCTCGAGGGCGCCAACGCGATCCTGGTGCCCGGCGGTTTCGGCTCGCGCGGCACGCGCGGCATGATGAAGGCCGCCGAGTACGCCCGCGAGAAGCAGATCCCGTTCTTCGGCATCTGCTACGGCTTCCAGTGGGCCACCGTCGAGTTCGCCCGCAACATCTGCGGCCTCGAAGGCGCCGATTCCACAGAAGTCGACGAGAACGCCCCGCACAAGGTGATCTACAAGCTGCGCGACCTGCTCGGCGTGGACGATCTGGGCGGCACGATGCGTCTGGGCCGCTACGCGTGCGAGCTCGCCCCGGGCTCGGTGGCCGAGCGCATCTACGGCACCTCGCTCATCCAGGAGCGTCACCGCCACCGCTTCGAGTTCAACTGCCTCTACGAGCAGGAGCTGGCCACGCGCGGCATGCGCGTGTCGGGCCGCTCGCCCGACGGCAAGTTCGTGGAGATCGCGGAGATGGCCTCGCATCCCTGGTTCGTCGCCGTGCAGTTCCACCCCGAGTTCCAGTCACGTCCGCTGCGGCCGCATCCGCTGTTTGCCAGCTTCGTCGGCGCAGCACTGCAGCACAAGAACGGAACGCTCGCGCCGGTCAGCGTGTCTGCCGCCGGGCGATAGGCCGGTGTCCGAATCGTCCTCGACGCCGGCGGCCGCGATAGCGCCGGTCCGCGTGGGTTCGCTGTCGATTGGCGGCGGTGCCCCGCTCGCCTTCATTGCCGGGCCCTGCGTGATCGAGAGCCCGGCCCACCTGCTGAACATGGCGATCGCGATCAAGGAGATCGCCACGCGGTGCGGCGTGCCGGTGATCTTCAAGGCCTCGTTCGACAAGGCCAACCGGACGTCGGGCACGGCGTTCCGCGGCCCGGGGCTCGACGCCGGCCTGGCGGCGCTCGACGAGGTGAAGGTCCGGACCGGCCTGCCGATCCTGACCGACATCCACGAGCCGTCGCAGGCGGGGCCGGCCGCGGTGGTGGCCGACGTGCTGCAGATTCCCGCGTTCCTCTCGCGGCAGACCGATCTGCTGGTGGCCGCGGCGCGCACCGGCAGGACGGTGAACATCAAGAAGGGCCAGTTCCTCTCGCCCGCCGACATGCGCCATGCGGTGGCGAAGGTCGTAGCGGCCGGCAACACGTCGATTCTCGTCACCGAGCGCGGCGTGAGCTTCGGCTACAACAATCTCGTGGTGGACATGCGGGCCTTCCCCATGCTGCGCGCGCTCGGCTACCCCGTCGTGTTCGACGTGACCCACAGCCTGCAGCTGCCGGGCGCCGGCGAGGGCGAGTCGGGCGGACTGCCCCAGTTCATCGAACCACTCGCGTCAGCGGGCGTCGCGGCCGGCGTGGACGCCGTGTTCATGGAGGTGCACGACGACCCGTCGCGCGCCAGGAGCGACGGCGCCAACGCGCTGCGGCTCGATCTGCTGGAGCCGCTCCTCCGGAGGCTCACGCGCATCGATGCCGCCGCGCGCGGCGAGGTGGCGGCGCCATGAAGGATCCGAAGCCCGATCTCACGTTGGCGCGCAGCGTGCTGCAAACCGAAGCCGCGGCGATTCTCGCGCTGGTCGATCGGCTGGACGAGCGCTTCGAACGGGCCGTGCGCATGCTGCGCGAGTGCCGTGGCCGCGTCATCGTGACCGGCATGGGCAAGTCCGGCATCATCTGCCGCAAGATCGCGGCGACGCTGTCGAGCACGGGCACGGCCGCGTTCTTCCTGCACCCGGCCGAGGCCATTCACGGCGACCTCGGGGTGCTGCAGGCCGACGACGTCGTGCTGGCGCTCTCCTACAGTGGCGAGACCGAGGAGTTGCTGCGCCTGCTCGAGACGATTAAACGACTGGGCGCCAAGCTCATCGCCATGACCGGCGACGACACGTCCACGCTGGCGGAGGCCGCCGACGTCGCCCTCGACTGCCGCGTGTCCGAGGAGGCCTGCCCGCTCAACCTGGTGCCGACGGCCAGCACGACGGCGTCGCTGGCGCTGGGCGACGCGCTGGCGATGGCGCTGCTCGTGGCCAAGGGCTTCCGCCAGGAGGACTTCGCCAACCGGCACCCGGGCGGCAAGATCGGCAAGCGGCTGATGCGCGTCGAGCAGCTGATGCACGCGGGCGAACATGCGCCGATCGTCCGCACCGACGCGGCCATGCCGGACGTGATCTACGAGATCTCGAGCAAGGGTCTCGGCATGGCCTGCGTGGTGGCGCCCGACGGCACGCTCAAGGGCATCATCACCGACGGCGACCTGCGGCGGCACATGGTGAGCGCCACCCACCTGCTCGAGCGCAGCGCCGGCGAGATCATGACCTCGAGCCCGATCACGGTCGCGCCCGACACCATGGCCGCGGCGGCGCTGCACATCCTCGAGCAGCGGCGCATCACGGCGGTCGTGGTGGTGGACGTCGGGCACCGCGTGCTCGGCGTCGTGCACCTGCACGATCTCTGGCGCATCGAAATGTTCTGACCAGTCGAGTGGCTCTTTTTCTTCGCTGCAGAGCCCCTCGACTGGTGGCAGTATCTCCTTGTCGCGCTTCGCGCGACGGTTACTGACCTCGATACCGCGATGACTCCGTACGTGTTCCTTGCCGTCCTCGTCGCCCTGCTCGTGGGCCTCGGTGTGGGCAAGGCCTGGGAGCGCTACAAGCTGCGCGACGGCCGCTGGATCGACCGCCGCCGCCTGCGCGAGACGCCGCACTACATGCTGGGGCTCAACTTCCTGGTCGATGGCCAGGTCGATCTGGCGATCGACGAGCTGACGCAGGCGACGAGCTCCGGCGGCGACGCGCTCGAGATCCAGATGATCCTCGGCAACCTGCTCCGCATGAAGGGACAGGTGGGCCGTGCCATCCACATCCACCAGTCGCTGCTGCAGCGGCCCGATCTGACGCCGCTCGAGCACGCGTACGTGCTGCTCTGCCTCGGCCTCGACTTCCGGCATGGCGGCTTCGTGGATCGCGCCGTCGGCGCCTTTCAGGACGTGCTGCGGCTGGATCCACGCAACCGCTACGCGCTCGTGAACCTGCAGAAGCTCCACGAGGAGCAGCATCAGTGGGCAGACGCCGTCCGGGTGCGCGAGCGCATCCTCGACCAGGCGCCTGGTGACGGCCTGGCCGACCGCCGCATCCTCGGGTTCCTGCACAACGAGCTGGGCCAGTCGGTCACCGCGTCCGACCCCGCGGCCGCCGCGGCGGCGTTTCACCGGGCGCTCGATACCGAACCGCTCACGGCTCCCGCCTACCTGAACCTCGGCGACGTGTTCGAGCGGCAAGGCGACCTGGCGGCGGCGGTGAACCAGTGGGAGGAGTTCACGCGTACGCAGCCCGACCGGGCTCATCTGGCCTTCGACCGGCTCGAACGCGCGTACGGCCGGCTCGGCACGCCGGCGCGGTTCGTCGAGCTGTGTGAACGGCTGATTGCCGCGCAGCCACGCGACTGGCGGGCACGGCTGGCGCTCTCGAAGCACCTGTCGGCCGCCGCGCAGCACCGCCGGGCGTTCACGCTGCTGCTCGAGGCGCTCGGCCACCACCCGCACGGGATCGCGATCCACCAGGCCGTGTGGCGCACGCTGTCGGCGCTTGCGTTCGACGCGCAGCTGGTGCGTGCCTACATCGATCTCACGCACCAGGCGGTCTTCTATCTCGATCCGCACGTGTGCACGCGCTGCCGCTATCGCAGCACCGAGCTGCTGTGGCAGTGTCCCCAGTGCCACGAGTGGAATACATTCGTCGAGGAACGGCTGACACCGGCACGGCCGGCGCCGGAGCCGGGTCCCAGTGAGGCGTCATGACCAGCGAGGCTCCGCCTCAGACCGTGGAGCATGCAGGCTCCACCTCGCCGGTGGCAGTATCCGATTGCCCGCCCTCCGGGCGGGCGAGGAGTAGAGCATGAAGCGCATCGCCCTCACGGGCGGCATGGGAACCGGCAAGAGCCACGTGCGGGCGGTGTTCGCCGCCCTCGGCGTGCCCACCATCGACGCCGACACGCTCGCGCGCGACGTGGTCGCGCACGGCACGCCGGGGTTCGAGGCGGTCGTGGCGAAGTTCGGCCGCGGCATCCTCACCACGGACGGCGATCTCGATCGGCGGACGCTGGGCGCGCTTGTCTTCGCCGATCCCGGCAAGCGGCACGATCTCGAGGCCATTCTGCATCCCGCCATCAAGGGAGCGATCGACCAGTGGTACGCGGCGCTCGATCAGTCGGCGCACGCGTTCGCCATTGCCGACATCCCGCTGCTCTACGAGGTGGGGCTCGACAAGGAGTACGACGCCGTCATCGTCACCTCGTGCACGCCGCAGACGCAGGTGCGCCGGATCATGGCGCGCGACAACCTCGACGCCGCCGAAGTGCAGCGCCGCCTCGAGGCGCAGCTGCCGCTCGAGGAGAAGGTGAAGCGCGCGACCCACGTCATCGACACCAACGGCAGCCTGGTGCAGACCAACGCCCAGGTGCACAAGCTGTATCAGGAACTTTCAGGCGGGTAAGGATGTAGAGGGCGGCCTGCAGCGGTTGCGCCTGTCTATTTACTGGAGCCGCAATGAAGAGCGCCATCTGCGCCGTCTTCGTCGCCGCCGTACTGGCCGCCAACTCGGCCCTCGCTCAAACGCCCGCCAGGTCCGCTCTGTCAGCGGAGCAGATCAAGCGGGCGATCGTCGACGCCTCGATCGCCAGCTATTCAGGCAACTGTCCCTGCCCGTACAACCTCGATCGCGCTGGCCGTCGTTGCGGACGACGCAGCGCCAGCCGTCCGGGCGGGGCCGCGCCTTTCTGTTACGACGCAGACGTCTCTGTCGCGATGATCGACGCGTATCGCAAGCGCGCTAGGTAAATCGGCCTCAGGGCCATGCGACGGCGCGGGCATCCCTACGCACGGCGTCGGCGTACTCGGGCAGGAACCAGCCGGCGTCGACCAGCTCCTTCAGCCGGCGGTCCACTTTCGCAACGTAGTCGTCCTTGCTCTTGTAGAGGCGCTGCAGCTGCTCGGGCTTCAGCGGCACCTTCGTGCCGGCGAGCAGGCAGAGCCGATCCTGCGCGGTGGTCTTCCCCTTCCCCATCACGCCGTTGGCGGCCACCGGCACGTCCACCCACACGTTGCGGATACCACCCTTCGCGTTGCCGAACTCGTCGAGCGCGAGGAACGACCCGTCGTTGGCCGTGTTCTGATCGACTTCGATCGGCGGGGCGTGCGGCGGCGTCCTGCCTCTGGCGATCCAGTCCACGAGGTAGTTGAGCCCGAGCGCGGTGAACGCGCCGGCCGGGAAATCCGTGACCGGCAGCGTGCACGGGTCGTTGAGGAAGCCGGGGCTCTCGCGGGAGTTGTTGTGCGGCATCCCGGCCACCTCGTAGAGGCGGTAGCGATTGCCGGGCGCGTCGCTGTCCGGACGCCGGTACTTGATGCCCGCCTCGGCCCACGTGTGCACCTCGGTCTGCGTGGGCATCTGCACGATCGGCACGTCCACCATCGGTAACGGCTCGTTGCCGTTGGTGCTCGTCAGCAGGAAGCCGTCGTAGATGGGGCCGCCGCCGGGCAGCCGGCGCGCGGCATGCGCCGTGAAGTAGTTGCGCACGGTGCCGCTCGACGCCGACGTGCCCATCAGCGTGAGGTGCCGCACGCCGTAACCCGCGAACGGTGCCGACCCGCTCTTCACCAACTGGCCGACCTGCGCCAGGATGTCGTTGGTCTGCCCCTGCGCGATCGCCAGCGGCGCGTAGCGCTCAGGGTTGAACTTCTTCAGCAAACCGATGTTGGCGGGGCTGTGCACGATCTCCACGAACAGGTGCCGGCGCGTCAGGATCGACACCCGCGACCATTCGAAGATGAGCGATCGGCCGCCGGCGTGGAGCGCCTCGGCCACCACGGTGCCGCTGAACTGCGCCGGATCCTTCGGCCGCCGCACGATGATCCGCGTCGTGTACGGCGCATCGTTGGCCGTGCCGGTGACGAAGTATTCCTCGGTGAGGTACGGGAAGTCCTCCACCCGCGCCGCCCCCGGCACGACGCTGATGGCCGGATCGGGATACATCGTCGCCGGCCCGCTGACCGAAGCCGAGATGGCCGGCACCGGCGGTATGTACGGCGACGGCACGCCGGTCGTCTGCGCGGCGGTTGGCCGCGCGAGGAGAGCAACGCCCGCGACGACGAGTAGCGCGACGAACGGCAGCCGGCGAATCATCAGGCCCTCCCGGCGGGGCTGAAGCCCCGCCCTACGAGACCGGGTGGCGTCCAGCGGCGGACATCTGCGCCGCTTTCAGGGTGTTCTTCATCAGCATGGTAATCGTGAGCGGACCGACGCCGCGCGGCACCGGCGTCAGCGCGCCGGCCACTTGATCCACGCTGGGATGCACGTCGCCCACCAGCAATGAGCCCTTCGACGCGAACGCCGCCAGCCGCGGATGCCCTTCCGGGAACAGCGCGGCCGCCACCGTGGCGTCCCGCACGTCGTTGATGCCGACGTCCACCACCGTCGCGCCCGGCTTGACGAAGTCCGGCGTCACGAACCCGGGTCGGCCGACGGCCGCTACCAGGATGTCGGCCTGGCGGCACGTGGCGGCCAGATCGGGCGTCCGCGAGTGGCAGATGGTGACGGTGGCATCCTGGTGCAGGAGCAGGAGCGCCATCGGCTTGCCGACGATGTCGCTGCGTCCCAGCACCACGGCGCGCGCACCGGCCATCTGGATCTTCTCGCGCAGGAGCATCTCCATCACGCCGGCCGGCGTGCACGCCACGAGCTGCGGCCGGTTCTGCACCAGCAGCCCCACGCTCTCGGCGGCAAAGCCGTCCACGTCCTTGCCGACCGCAATCGTGTCGAACACCTTCTGCGCGGCGCCCGCACCCATCGCCTTGGGCAGCGGCGACTGCACCAGAATGCCGTCGTGCCGCTCGCTGCGGTTCAGCCGTTCGACCTCGCGAAGCACGTCGTCGAGGCTGGACGTGGCGGCCATGCGCGTGCAGTCGGCGTAGAACCCGACGTCCTCGGCAGCCTTGAGCTTGTTCCGGACGTACACGTGCGACGCCGCGTCCTCGCCCACCAGTACGATGCCGAGGCCCGGCGGCCGCCCGTGCGCTTTCACGAATGCCTGAACGTCCGGTTTGATCTCCTCCCGCATCGTCGCCGAGAGCGCCTGTCCGTCGAGTACCCGAGCCGTCACACTGCCACCCTTTCCCCGGGCGCCTGAACGCCCGCCTTTCCAATCGCGCGACCTACGTGCCCCGCAGGTGGCTGTGTCTCCGGGAGTATCCGAAGTAAAGCACCAGCCCGATGGCGAGCCACACCGCCAGGCGCAGCCAGTTCGTCCAGCCAAGACCGTAAATCATCGCGCCGCAGGTGACGATGCCCAGCGTCGACACCACCGGCAGCATCGGCACCACGAAGCCGCGCGGCACGTCGGGACGGCGGCGGCGCATGAGCCAGACGCCGATGCAGACCAGCACGAACGCGAACAGTGTCCCGATGCTCGTCATCTCGCCCACGATGTCGCCGGGAATGAACGCGGCGAAGAGCCCCGTGAGCACCAGGAAAATCAGGTTCGACTTCCACGGCGTCTGGTAGCGCGGATGCACGTCCGAGAAGACGGACGGCACGAGGCCGTCGTGGCTCATCGCGAAGAACACGCGCGACTGGCCCAGCAGCATCACCAGGATGACCGACGAGAAGCCCGCCAGAATCGCAATCGTCACCGCGACGGCAAGCCAACCGTAGCCCGTCATGTACGTGTTGATGACGTAGGCGACCGACGCTTCGCGGCCGGCGGTACGGAAATCCTCCACGGTGGCGACACCGCTCAACACGTAGGAGAAGAGCACGTAGAGCACCGTGCAAACGATGAGCGAGCCGAGAATGCCGAACGGCATGTCCTTCTTGGGATTCTTGGATTCCTGGGCGGCGGTGGACACTGCGTCGAAACCGATGAAGGCGAAGAACACCACGCCGGCCGCGCCGAGAATGCCCATGATGCCGCCGTAGGTGTGCGTCACGCCCTGCGCGGTGGTGAATGGCACCGGCTCGGGGATGAGCGGCGTGTGATTGGCCGGGTTGATGAAGCCCCAGCCCACGAAGATCACCGCGAGGACGATCGCGACCTTGACGATCACGATGATGCCGTTGACGAAGGCCGACTCGCGGATACCGCGAATGAGGAGCAGCGTCAGCGCGATGAGAATGAACACCGCGGGGATGTTCATGATGCCCTGGTCGATGACCGCGCCCTGGGCGTCCCGCAACACCTCGAACGGCGAATGCCGCCACTCCCACGGGACGCTCAACCCCACGTACTCCAGGACCCGGTTGAAGTACTCGCTCCACGCGATGGCCACGGTGGCGGCGCCGACGGCGTACTCGAGCACGAGGTCCCAGCCGATGATCCAGGCCATCAGCTCGCCCATCGTGGCGTAGGAATACGTATAGGCCGATCCGGAGATCGGGATCATCGACGCGAACTCGGCGTAGCAGAGACCGGCGAACGCGCAACCGACGGCGGCGACGATGAAGGCGAGCGTGACCGAGGGACCGGCGCGCTCGGCAATCGCGGCCGCGGTCCGCACGAACAGTCCGGCGCCGATGATGGCGCCGATACCGAGCGCCACCAGCGACCAGCCGCCGAGCGTGCGCTTGAGCGTGTGCTCGCCCGTCGCCTCGGCCTCGGCCACGAGCCGCTCGATCGATTTGGTCCGGAACAGCGAATCAGACACCCTCGCCCCCCCTCCGCGCTATGCGCACGCTGGTCAGCATCGTCCTGGCGACTATATGCGATGTGACCGCCCGCCCCGAAGGGCGGGCAATCGAACGCTGCCCTCGCGAGGCGGAGCCTGGATGCGTGATCAGAGGCGCAGCCTCGCGAGTCTCTGCACGTAGTGCTCGACGCGCGCACGCGGATCGCCGGTGGCCACGAGGTCGCCGATCACCGCGACCGCGGTGGCGCCGGCTTCGATCACCGAGGGCGCGGTGTCGAGCGTGATGCCGCCGATGGCCACGATGGGGATCGCTGAATCGAGCCGCCGCGCGGCACGCACGAGATCCAGGCCGACTGGCGTATAGCCGGTGTCCTTCGTGCGCGTGCCGAAGATCGGACCGACCGCGATGTAGCTGACCGGCTCGCGCAACGCGCGCGCGAACTGCCGCTCGTCGTGCGTCGAGACGCCGATCACCGCGTCGGCCCCGAGCTGCGCGCGTGCGTCGGCCGGCGCCAGATCGTCCTGCCCCACGTGGGCGCCCGCCGCCCGCGCCAGCATCGCCACGTCCACGCGATCGTTCACGATGATCTGCGCGCCGTACGGCCGGGCGCGCGACACGAGCGTTTCCGCGAGATCGAGGAGTGGACCCGAGGCCAGGGACTTGGCGCGCAGCTGCACGACCGTCGCGCCGCCGTCGAAAAAGCAGTCCGCGAGCGCCAGCGGCGCCCATCCCGCGGCCGCCGCCGCGTCCACGTCGAGGATCGCGTGCAGCCTCAGGCGGTTTCGGCCAGCGATCGCGCCGCCGGCTTCGGCATGAAGCGATCCATGAACCCAGTGTTCATGCGGCCGGCCTGGAAGTCGGGGTCGTTGACGATCTTGAGGTGGAGCGGCACCGAGGTCTTGATGCCCTCGATGACCGTCATCTCGAGCGTCCGGCGCATGCGCGCGATGGCCTCGCGGCGATCGCGGCCGTGCACGATGATCTTGGCGATCATCGAGTCGTAGTACGGCGACACGGTGCACTCGGCGTGCGCGAAGGAATCGACGCGGACGCCGGGGCCGCCGGGCAGGTTGAACGCGTGAATCACGCCGGGCGACGGCGCGAACGTCTCGGGGTCTTCGGCGTTGACGCGGCACTCGATCGAGTGGCCGGTGAAGGTGACATCGCTCTGCTTGAACCCGAGCCTCAGCCCCGCGGCGATCCGGATCTGTTCCTTGACGATGTCGATCCCGGTGATCATCTCGGTGACCGGGTGCTCCACCTGGAGACGCGTGTTGGTCTCCATGTAATAGAACTTGCCTTCGTCGTCCATCAGGAACTCGAACGTGCCGGCGTTGGTGTACTGCACCGCCTTGGCTGCGTCCACGACCAGGCCGCCCATCTTGCGGCGTACTTTTTCGGATATGACCGGCGAGGGCGACTCCTCGAGCAGCTTCTGGTGCCGGCGCTGGATCGAGCACTCGCGCTCGCCCAGGTGCACCACGTTGCCGTGGTGGTCGCCCATGATCTGGAACTCGATGTGGCGCGGGTTGTCGAGGTACTTCTCGATGTAGACGTCGCCGTTGCCGAAGGCGGCCTCCGCTTCGCGCTGCGCGGTCCGGAGGTTCGCGCCCAGTTCGTTGGGGTTGCGCACCACGCGCATGCCGCGCCCGCCGCCGCCGGCCACGGCCTTGATGATCACCGGGTAACCGATGCTCTTGGCGACCTTCAGCGCGGACTCTTCCCCGTCCACCGGCCCGTCGCTACCCGGCAGCATCGGCAGGCCCGCCTTCTTCATCGCCTTGCGCGCCCGCGCCTTGTCGCCGAGCAGCTTGATCACGCTCGGATCGGGCCCGATGAAGCGGATGTGGCACGCCCCGCAGACCTCGGCCAGATAGGCGCTCTCGGACAGGAAGCCGTAGCCGGGGTGGATGGCGTCGGCGCCGGTAATCTCGGCGGCGCTGATGATCGCCGGCACGTTCAGATAGCTGTCCGCGCTCTTGGCCGGACCGATGCACACGTCCTCGTCGGCGAAGCGGACGTGCAGCGAGTTCTCGTCGGCCTCCGAGTAGACGGCGACCGTCTTGATGCCCAGCTCGCGGCAGGCGTGGATGACGCGCAGGGCGATTTCCCCGCGGTTCGCGATCAGGATCTTCTTGAACATAAGGGTCCTGGTCTCCGCAGCCGATTTAGGCGGGCTTCACGGCAAACAGCCGCTCGCCGTACTGGACGGCCTGCCCGTTCTCCACGTAGCACTTGACCACTTCCCCGTCGCACTCGGCGTTGATCTCGTTCATGAGCTTCATCGCCTCGATGATGCAGAGCACCTGCCCCTTGCGCACCTGCTCCCCCACGTCGGCGAACGGCTTGGCGCCGGGCTCCGACGACCGGTAGAAGGTGCCGACGATCGGTGCCTTGATGATCGCCAGGTCGACGTCCTCGCTGGCCGACGTCAGCACCGGCTCGCCGCCGGAGGCGGCAGACGGCGCTGGCGCCGCAGGCGCCGATCCATAGGCGATGTGCGGCACCGCCGGCGCGGCAGCCACGAACTGAGGGTTGTTGGAGTGCTTGCGAAGCCTGACCTTGCCTGACTCGCGTTCGAGCTCGAATTCGGCCAGATCATGCTCGCGCATGAGGTCGAGAATCAGCTTGATTTCGTCTAGATCCATGCGTTGTGGGGCCGACGCCCGCTAGCTGGAACCACAGTTCCGGAGCTCGCGGGGCACCGACGTCAGCGTCTCGCTTCCGGTGGGCGTCACCAGCACGTCATCCTCGATTCGGACGCCACCCCACCCCGCAAGGTAGGCACCGGGCTCTACGGTGAGCACCATCCCCGCTTCCAGCAGCACGCTCGGGCTGTCGGCCGTCGCACGCGCCACGCGGGGATCCTCGTGCACGTCCAGCCCGAGCCCATGGCCGGTGCCGTGCCCGAACGCCTCACCCAGCCCCTTCGCGTCGAGCACCTGCCGGGCCGCGGCATCGACCAGCGACGCCAGCACCCCGGGTCTCACCGCGTCTATCGCGGCGCGTTGGGCTGCGAGGACCGCCGCGTGCACCCGGAGGGCGTCACTCGACGGCGTCCCCACCGAAACAGTCCGTGTGAGGTCGGAGCAGTATCCGTCCAAGACGCCGCCGAAGTCCAGCACGACGAGCTCACCTTCGACCAATCTTCGCTCGGAAGCGCGGTGATGCGGCAGCGCGGCGTTCGGCCCCGACGCAACGATTGTGTCGAAGGCCGGACGCTCGTAGCCCGCGGCGCGGAGCGCGGCTTCGATCACGCCGGCCACCTCTCTCTCTGCGGCGCCGGGGCGTACCGCCCGCATCGCGGCCTCCGCGATCGGCGTCAGACCAGCGGCGGCGGCACGCAGCCGGCCGATCTCCTCGTCGTCCTTGATCACCCGGAGGCGTTCCACCGCGCGGTCGGTGGCCACGAACGTCAGCGGCAGCCCGCGTCCGCGGCAGGCGCGCTCCCACGCCGCGTGGCGCGCCACCGTGACGTGGGCGCTTTCGAACGCTACGGTCCGGACCGCAAGCGACTCGAGACACTCGGCCAGCGCCAGGTCGTAGCTCCCCGGGACCCGCCAGACACTCAGGTCCGGGCACGCCGCCGGCGAGGCTTGCAGCATCTCCACAGCGGTCAGGTAGCGGAAGTCCGCGAGCAGCACGACAGCGCGGTCGGTCACCACGGCCAGGCCGGCGGTGCCGGTGTGGTTCGTCAGGTAGCGGAGGTTCGGACCGTGGCTGACGACGAGCGCGTCGATGCCGAGGTCCGCAAACGCGGCTCGGAGCCGGCTATGCCGGGTTGAAAGCATGGCCGAGGGAAAAGAGGACATGGCCGGATGTGCAGACTAGCGCGGCCGGAGGAAGAGACGCCAGGAGGCCGGCGGCAAGCGCCGGCCTCCATGAGCGTTGATTACGGCGCCGCGATCGTGATGTTCTTCGTCGTCTGCAGCGTCCGGCCACTGCTATCCACGGTCGTCAGGCGGACGGTGAAGACACGGCCCTCGCCGTTGGTGCTAATGCCGCTGTATGTCTTCTCCACGATGACTCCCGAACCGGTCGTCGTATCGCCGAAGTCCCACTGGTATTCCTGGATGGTGACGCCATCGGGCGGCACGATGCCGCGGGCATCGAAGCGAATCAGGTCGCCGAGTTGGGGGTTGGTCGGAGAGTACGTGAACTCGAGCAGATAGTTCGTACCGGCGACGACGGTGACTGACCTGGTCTTGGTCTGCGAGACCCCATCCTTGGACGTCACGACCAACCGCACGAGGTAGTTGCCCTCGTTCAAGAACCGGTAACGGACAATCTGACCAGACGCGGTCCCCTCCCCGCCGAAGTCCCACGAGTAGGAGCAGTCGGACCCGCACGGAGCGCCCCCCAACGTCGTGCCGCTGGCATCGAAATTCGTGATCTCGAATCGCCGCGGACTTGTCGGTGTCATGTCAATCAACGGCACGGGAAACGCCGGCCCGA
>DASRPM010000138.1:0-15839 GCA_035646375.1 Vicinamibacterales bacterium | reverse complement strand
CTCGATCATCGCGGACCGGATTGCGCTGAAGGCGGCCGACTACGTGGTGACGGAGGCCGGGTTCGCGAGCGACCTCGGGTTCCAGAAGTTCTGCGACATCGTGTGCCGCGTGGGCGGCTTCGCGCCGAGCGCGGCGGTGCTCGTGACCACGGTGCGCGCGACCAAGTCGCACGGCGGCAAGGCGTTCAAGGATCTGGCGCAGGAAGACTTGGTGGCGCTGCGCAAGGGCGCCGACAACCTGGCGGCGCACGTGAACATCGTCAAGCAGTACGGGCTGCCGTGCGTCGTGGCGATCAACAACTTCCCGACGGATACGCCGGCCGAAGTGGCGCTCGTGCGCGAGCTGGCGCTGGCCGCCGGTGCCGAGACCGTCGTGACGCACACCGGGTTCTCGAACGGCGGCGCCGGCGCCACCGAGCTGGCCACGGCCGTCGTGACCGCCTGCGACAAGCCGAACACCTTCCAGTTCCTCACGCCGCCTGGTACGCCGATCGCCCAGCAGATCCAGGCGATTGCCACGAAGCTCTATGGCGCCGCCAACGTGGACCTCGAGTCGCAGGCGCGCAAGGATCTCGAGCGCATCGAGAAGCTGGGTCTGGGCACGGCGCCGGTGTGCATGGCCAAGACGCACCTGTCGCTGTCGCACGACGGAAACCTTCGCAACCGTCCAGCGGGCTTCACGCTGCCCGTGCGTGCGCTGTTGCCGAGCGCCGGCGCGGGCTTCGTGGTGGCGCTGTGCGGCGAGATGCAGCGCATGCCGGGCCTGGGCAAGACGCCGGCGTTTCACAACATTGACATCGACGCGAACGGGAATACGGTCGGACTTTTCTAGCTTGTAGCTGGTAGCTCGTAGCTTGTAGCCTGCTGCTGGCTACGGGCTACGAGGTACCCGCTCTTGGCTACCAGCTACCGGCTACCAGCTACTAGCTAGCACCTGGAGGTTCCATGGCCGAGTTACCGTCCGCGACGCTGTGCGCCTGGTTCGAGCGGGTCTGGAACGACGCCGACGAGGCGACGATCGACGCGCTGTATGCGGAAACGGCCGTAGCCCATGGGCTGCCGTCGCATCCCCTCCCGGGCCCCGAGGGGTTCAAGCCGTTCTATCGCAGCTTCCGTGCGGCCTTTCCCGACATCCACATCGAAGTCACCCACTGCGTGGCCGAGGGTGACCTGGCCGTCGTTCGCTGCCGCGTCACCGGCACGCACACCGGCGACGGGCTCGGCGTGGCCGCCACCAACCGCTCCGTGGATTTCACCGGCATGACGATGGCCCGCGTGGTCGAGGGGCGCATTCTCGAAGGTTGGAACTCCTACGACTTCATGGGGATGTACCAGCAGCTGGGCCTCCAGCCGCCAGCCGCCGCCGACGTGAGCTGACGGCGCTCGTCACTCCCGCACCTGAGCCGCCGTTGCGCCCCCGGGCGCGCCGTCGGACAATCAGCGGCGTGCCCGCGAACCGCGATCGCGCCTTCGGTCCGGACGTCGAGATGCGGCGCGCGACGCCTGCCGACGCCCCGGCCATGGCGCTCGCCCACCTCGATTCGATTCGCAGTCTCGGTCCGGCTTTCTACGAGGCCGAGCTCGTAGACGGCTGGTCCGCCGCGGTCACGCCCGACATGTACGTGCGCGCTATGGCGGAGGGCGAGGTGTTCTTCATCGCCGTCGCGCCGCTCGACGGGCAGCCCGCCGTGCTCGGATTCTCGTCGTACGTGCCGGGCCGCGGCGACGATGGCGCGTCCGTCTACGTGCGCGGGAGCGCCGCGCGGCAGGGCCTCGGCCGCGCGTTGTGGCGGCTGGCCGAGGCCCACGCTCGCGCGCAGGGCGCGGCCGCCATCACCATCGAAGCATCGCTGGCGGGTCTCGCGTTCTATCGCGCCCTCGGGTTCGTCGAGATCGGGCCGTGCGACGTGCGCCTGCACTCGGGTGCTTCGATCCCCTGCGTGGTCATGCGGAAGCCGCTCGCCGGCCCGGGGGCGGAGTAGGATCGTCCCAGGCTCCAACGAGGTTTCCATGCGACGACGTGTCTCCCTGCTGTTCGTGGCCGCCGTCTTTGCCGCCACGCCCGCTGCCGCGCAGACGCGGGCGGGCTCCGTACCGCTGCTCCTCTCGACCGCCTGGCTCGAGGAGCATCTGCAGGAGTCGGACGTTGTCGTGTTGTACACCGATCAGGGCGCGCACGACGAGGCGCTCATCGCCGGCGCGCGGGCGGTGCCGCACGAATCGCTGATGACGATGCAAGGCGGCCACGGCCTGGCCTCCACCGACGTGCTGGTCGAGGCGCTGCGGAAGGCGGGCGTGTCGAACGACTCTCATGTGGTGGTCTACGGCGAACCGCTGTCGGTGGGCTGGCTGTTCTTCGTGCTCGAGTACCTCGGCCACCCGCGCGTGTCGGTGCTCGACGCGAGCATCACGAAGTGGCGTGCCGAGAACCGCCCCTTTGCCCGTACGCCGGTCGCGCCGCCGCGCGGCACGTTCACCCCCTCGCCGCGCCCGCAGTTACGCGCCACGGCGGACGACGTACGCGCGCAGGCCGCGGGCGGCGGCGGCGCCGTGCTCGACGCGCGCAGCGCCCGGGAGTACGAGGCGGGGCACATTCCCGGCGCCCGGCTTCTGACCTGGCAGGACGTCTTCGTCGATCCGCGGCAGCAGGTGTTCAAGAGCCGCGACGAGCTCGTGGCGATGTTCCGCGCCGCCGGCGCCGCGCCGGGCGCGACCGCCGTCACCTACTGTCAGATCGGCCTGCGGTCGAGCGCTCTCTACTTCGCGGCGCGCCTCGCGGGGCTTGACGCCCGCAACTACGTCGGGTCGTGGAGCGATTGGACGGCGCGCGGCCTGCCGGTCGAACCGGGCCGCTGAGCCGGTCGATGCCGCTGCCGCCGGCGTCGATGCTGCGCGCGATCAAGCTGGCGCACACCGTGGTGTGGGCGCTGCTGGTGGCGATCATCCTTGCGATACCGGTGATGGCCTGGCGTGATCGCTTCACCTGGGTCGCCTGGCTGACGGCCGTGATGCTGGTCGAGGTGCTGGTCCTCGTCGTCAACGGGTGGCGCTGCCCGCTCACCAGCCTGGCCGCCCGCTACACCGACGATCGGCGTGCGAACTTCGACATCTACCTGCCGCATTGGCTCGCCGCCAACAACAAGCGGATCTTCGGCACGCTGTTCGTGGGAGGCCTCCTGGTGGCGATCACGCGATGGATTGGGCAGTGAGCTGGGCCCTGGTGCTGAGCGGCGGCGGCACGTCGAGTCTGGCGTGGCAGACCGGGCTGCTGGCGGGCCTGCGCGAGGGCGGCGCCGATCTCACGCGTCCCACCCTGGTGGTCGGCACGTCGGCCGGCGCCATCACCGGCGCGCGCGTGGCCGCCGGCCGCGGCCTGGGCGATCTGTTCGCGCGGCTGTGCGCGCCCGGCACCGTGGCAGTCTCCGCGCGAGGGTGCGTCGCAGAGGCTGAGCCGTGGCCGGACGTGCCCTTGGAGCTCACCGCGTTCGACGCCGAGTCCGGCACGCTGTGCGTGTGGACGCGTTCGTCGGGAGTGGCGCTGGCGGATGCCGTCGCCACGAGCTGCGCGCCGACGTTCGTCAACGCACCACAGTCGATCGAGGGGCGCGTCTATCGCGGCGCTGATGCGGTGTCGCCCACGAGTGCGCAGCTCGCGTTCGGCCACCGTCTCGTCATCGTCGTTGCCAGCCTGCCCGCCGATGGTTCGGACGCGCTGGACGATGAAGTCGCGCAGCTCAGGGCCGGCGGCAGTCATGTGCACGTGATTCGGCCCGCGGCAGCGTCGGCGCTGCGGCCGGATCCGCTCGAGCCGGGCGGCGCCGCGCCGTCGGCGGAGGCCGGCTACACGCAGGGCCTGTCGCTCGCGGCGACGGTGGGAGCGTGGCTCGAGTCGTGCGACGCGCTGGTGCCGGTGGTGGACGTCGAAGATCTGGCCGCGCGCTTCGCGGTCCCCTCGCTGCGGAAGGCTGAATGGACGCACGTGGCCCATCTGGCGGTGGGCGCCTGGCACGTCGATCGGTATGGCGCCGAGGACGCCTTGACCCGGCTGCGCGACGGCATCCGGCGCCTCAACGTCAGCATCGGCGGCGCTAACACGCCAAGCTCGGGCTATCACGAGACGATCACCGCGGCCTACGTCCGGCTGCTGGCCGCTTTCCTCGAGGCGAGTCCGCCCGGGTTGCCGCTCGCGGCGCGGGTGGATCGGCTGCTCGCGAGCCCGCTTGTCGAGCGCGATATGCTCTTCACCTTCTACTCGCGCGAGCGCCTGCTGTCGCCCGAGGCCCGCGCGCGATGGGTGGATCCGGATCTCGCGCCGCTGCGCCTCGACGCCGTCGCGGGATCCCAAAGTACGTAGTTGCGGGGTCTTGAGACCCGCCCGTGGAGGATCAATGCGTGTCCGCGCGCCGGCCGTCGTCGCCGCACTGCTCGTCGTCGGGGTGGTGGTCTGGTCGCAGGGCCAGACGCCGGTCTTTCCAGACGCACGCGCCAGCGATCCGGTGGCGCTCGGGTGGATGGCGGGGTCGCCGCCTCCGGCGGACAAGACGGTCCGCTTTGCCGACGGCAGCTTCTACAAGTTTCCGCAGACGCGATGGGCCTTCTCGCACATGCGGGAGCTGGTGCCGACGGTGGCCGTCTCGCGCGGACCGGGTCCCGTGTCGGCGCTGCCGCGTGCCGAACGGCGCGACCTCGACGCCGTGACGTTCACGCCCATCGGGCAGAGCCAGCCGATGACGTGGGGCGCCGCGTTCGACGCCAACTACACCGACGGCATCGTCGTCCTGCACCGCGGCCGGATCGTCTACGAACGCTACGCGGGCGCGCTCGCGGCCGAACGCCCGCACATCGCGTTTTCGGTGACCAAGTCGTTCGTCGCGACGCTGGCCGGCATCCTGATCGCGGAAGGGCGCCTCGACGAGAACGCCACGGTCGGGAGCCTCGTGCCCGAGCTGCAGCGCAGCGCCTTCGGCGACGCCAGCGTGCGCCAGCTGCTCGACATGACGGCGGCGCTCGACTACTCCGAGGACTACGCCGACGAGGACTCGCCGGTGTGGAACCTGGGCCGGGCCGTCGGCTTCCTGCCGATCCCCGCGGGCTACACGCGTCCGCCCACCGCGTACCAGTATCTGGCGTCGCTCACCAGGTCCTCTCCGCATGGCGAGCGCTTCATCTACAAGACACCCAATACCGACGCCCTCGGGTGGGTGCTGCGGCGTGTCAGCGGCCAGCCGCTGAGCGAGCTGCTCCGCGATCGGATCTTCTCGAGGCTCGGCGCCGAACAGGACGCCTACTTTCTCGTGGATGCCACCGGCGTGGAGTTTGCGGGCGGCGGGCTGCACATGGCGCTGAGGGATCTGGCCCGTTTCGGCGAGGCCATGCGTCTCGACGGCACCTTCAACGGCCACACGATCGTGCCGAAAGCGTTCGTGGACGACGTCCGCCGCGGCGGCGACCGCCAGCGGTTTGCCGGCGCCGGCTACAAGACGCTGCCGGGCGGCAGCTACCGCAGCATGTGGTGGGTGCTGCACAACCCGCATGGGGCCTACTCGGCGCGCGGCATTCACGGCCAGGCCATCTACGTCGATCCTACGGCCGAGATGGTGATCGCGCGCTTTGGATCGCACCCGCTCGGCGGAAACGTGAACCTTGATCCGACCTCGCTCCCTGCATACGATGCGCTCGGGCGGCACTTGATGGTGAAGCCTTAAGCCTTAGCCTTAAGCCCTAAGCCGACAAGAATCAGTATGCGGATCGCCGCGCTCTACGACATCCACGGCAACCTGCCGGCGCTCGATGCGGTGCTCGCGGACGTGCGGCGGGCAGACGTCGATTGCATCGTCGTCGGCGGCGACGTGCTGCCAGGGCCGATGCCCCGCGAGGCGATCGCGCGCCTGCAGTCGCTCGACGTGCCCACTCGCTTCCTGCGCGGCAATGGCGATCGCGAGACGCTCGAGGAATCGCCCGATCGGCCGTCGCGCATTCCCGACTCGGGACGCCGGCAGTTGCGCTGGTGCCGCGAGCAGCTCGACGAGGCGGAGCTCGCGGCGGTCGCCGCATGGCCCCCGGACGTTCGCCTCGACGTGCCGGGCCTCGGGTCCGTGCTCTTCTGCCACGCGACGCCGCGCAGCGACGAGGAGGTCGTGACGCACCTGATGCCGGAGCCGCTCCTCCGGCCGATCGTGGAGGGCGCCGCCGATCTGGTCGTCTGCGGGCACATCCACGTGCAGTTCGACGTGATGGTGGGCCGCACGCGCTTCGTCAACGCCGGCAGCGTCGGCATGCCGTTCGAACAGCCGGGCGCCTATTGGTTGTTGCTCGACGGCACCGTCGAGCTGCGCCGGACCGCCTACGATCTGGAGGCTGCGGCCGCCGACGTCAGGCGCACCGCGTTCCCGGACGCCGAGCAGTTCGCGTCGGTGTACATCCTGCAGCCGCCAGATCTCTTGCAGACGTTCACGCAGTACGGGCTCGAGGCGCTGAAGGCCGCCGGTCATGGCGCGTGAGGCGGCCGCGCGGGCGCGCGCGTTCTGCGAGCGGTTCGGCCTGCGTCTGCCGATCCTGCTCGCGCCGATGGCAGGAGCCTGCCCGGCGAGCCTGTCGATTGCGGCCGGCAACGCGGGCGGCATGGGCGCGATGGGGGCGCTCGTCAGCACGCCGGACGAGATCCGGCGCTGGGCGGCCGACGTCCGCGCCGGGACGGCCGGACCGTTTCAACTGAACACCTGGATGCCGGATCCGCCGCCGCGCCGCGACCACGCGGCCGAGGCGCGCGTCCGGGAGTTTCTGGCCGGGTGGGGCCCGCCGGTACCCGCGGCCGCCGGCGATGTGGTCCTGATCGATCCTGCGGTGCAGTGCGAGGTGTTCCTCGAGCTGCGGCCCGGCGCGGTCTCGTCGATCATGGGCCTGCTGCCGCCGGCCTACGTCGCGCGGCTGAAGGACGCCGGCATCCCCTGGTTCGCGAACGTGACCACGCTGGCAGAGGCGCGGGCGGCGGCGCAGGCCGGCGCCGACGTCATCGTGGCCCAGGGCTTCGAAGCGGGTGGCCATCGCGGCGCGTTCGACGCCGCCGCGGCCGAACGTCAGGCCGTCGGTCTCTTCGCGCTGGTGCCGCGGCTTGCCGATCACATCGAGCTGCCGATCGTCGCCGCCGGCGGCGTCGGCAATGGCCGCGGGATCGCCGCCGCGCTCACGCTCGGCGCCAGCGCGGTGGCCATGGGCACGGTTTTCCTGCGCTGCCCTGAAGCGAAGACCCATCCGGCGTGGGCCGCCGCGCTCGACGGGCTCGAGCCGGAAGACACGGCTCCCACCCGCGCGTTCACCGGCCGGCTCGCCCGCGCCATCGCGACCGACTACGTGCGCGCAGCCGCGGCGGCCGGCGCGCCCCCGCCGGCGCCGTATCCCGTGCAGCGCGGCCTGATTGGGGCGATGCGGGAGGCGGGCGCCGCGGCCGGCGATCACCATCGCATGCAGGTGTGGGCGGGGCAGGCGGCCGCGATGGCGTCGCCGGTGCCCGCCGAAACGCTGGTGGCCAGCCTCTGGCGCGACGCCGAGCGCCATCTGTCATGACCCCTCGCGAGCTGCTGGCGTTCATGCGCACGCACCGCGTGGCGGTGCAGGCGTCGGTCACCGAGGCGGCCGGTGCGCAGGCGGCGGTCGTCGGCATCGCCATCACCGATCGGTTCGAAGTGGTGTTCGACACCCTCGGCTCGTCGCGGAAGGCGCAGAACCTGCGGGTCAATCCCGCGATTGCTCTCGTGATGGGCGGGCTGATGCCGGGCGACGAGCGAACCGTGCAGTACGAGGGCGTGGCTGACGAGCCCGGCGGCGACGAGCGCGAGCGGCTGACCGAGGTGTACTACGCGGTGTATCCCGACGGACGCGACCGATTGAGCTGGCCGGGTCTGACCTACGTTCGCGTGCGGCCCCAGTGGATCCGCTACAGCGACTTCGGACAGCCGACCCCGCTCATCGTGGAGTTCACTGCTCGAGAGCTCGGGCTCTGAGACAAAGGAAGGGAGCCGCCGATGAACGCGGTCTCACGCGACGACATCCTCGCCCGCATCCGGGACAAGCGCGCGGAGGTCGAGCGTTTTCTCACCACCGCGTCGCCGCGCAAGCGGCGGCTGCTCAACACCACCATCGTCGGCGGCAGCGTGGCCGCGGCGCTCACCGCCGGGCCTGCCGTCGGCGGGCAGCCGTTCACGGCCTGGCTGACCATGACGCTCGAGCTGACGTCGCCGTCGTGGCGGCTGCTGTGCGGTGCGGCCTCGGTGGCGTCGATCATGGCCACCGTCGCGACACAGGTGCTCAAGTCGAACAACCTCGAGCAGAACATCGGACGGGCGCAGAGCGCGCGCGCCCGGCTCGAAGTGCTCGAGACGAGCGTCACGCTCGGCCAGATCGAACCGCCGCAGGCGGCTACGGAGTTTCTCAAGTGCGTCGAAGACGCGGCCTTTCTCGAACGCTGATGCTCGCCCGGTGCGTGGCGGTGTTCCTCGCCTGCGGCAGCCTGCTCGGCGCGCAGGCGCCGGCGGTGGACGGCGATCCTGCAGGCGCGTTTGCCTCGCTGTCCGGACGGCGCCTCTGGTACGTGGACACCGGCGGTTCCGGGACGGCCGTGGTGCTGCTGCACGCGGCGAGCGGCAGCAGCCTGATGTGGGAACGCCAGCTGCCGGCGCTGCGCGGTGCGGGGTACCGCGTGATCGCCTACGACCGCGTCGGCTGGGGCCGCTCCGAGCTCGACGAGGGGAGTGCGCCAGGCACCGCGGCCGACGATCTGCAGGCGCTGCTCGCTCTCCTGCGGGTCGAGCGGTTCCACCTGGTGAGCACGGCGGCGGGTGGCTTCGTCGCGTTCGACTACGCGCTCTCGTTTCCGGAGCGGCTGCGCAGCCTGACGGTGGCCAACAGCATCGGCGGCGTGCAGGACGAGGAGTATCTGGCGCTGGGACGCCGTTTGCGGGGCTTCCCGCAGTTCGACGCGCTGCCGGTCGAAGTGCGCGAGCTTGGCCCGTCGTATCGCGCGGCCGACGCCGCCGGGACGGCCCGCTGGGTCGAGCTCTCGCGCCGCAGCCGCACGGCGCGCGCGCTGCCGTCGCCGCAGACGTTCCGGAACCGCATCACGTTTGCCCGGCTCGAGACCATGCGCGTGCCGACCCTGCTCGTCAGCGGCGGCGCCGACCTGTATTCGCCGCCGCCGATGATGCGGCTGTACGCCGATCACGTGCGTGGCGCCCAGACGCTCGTCGTGCCGGAGGCCGGTCATTCGGCATTCTGGGAGAACGCCGAGCTCTTCAATCGTTCGCTCCTCGCCTTCCTGGCACGATACTAGGAGGACATGGAGCACAACCCGCGCCTGTTCACGTTCGTCGGCGGCAACGCAGGACCCTGGGAAGTGGTGTCGCAGCGCGCCGTCGCTGGCGACGGGCTGGAGGCGGTGGAGCGGCTGCGAATCGTGGCGGGGCGGGCACCCGAGGAGAACGCCGGCGGCTGGAGCCTGCGCGGGGTCACGAGCCACGACCGGTACGTGACGCGCGAGGAAAAGGCACGGCTGGTGGCGGCGCAGCCGGATCTCGGCCGTTCCGAGGCCACCGCGGCGGCGCTCATCCCCATCCGCAAGTCGGCGGCGTGGTGGGCGCTGACGCAGGACGAGCGGCGCGCAATCTTCGAGGAGTCGTCGGCGCACATCCGCATCGGTCTCGACTATTTGCCGGCCGTTGCGCGCCGGCTGCACCATTGCCGCGACCTCGCCGAGCACCCGCCGTTCGACTTCCTCACGTGGTTCGAGTTCGCGCCGGCCGACGCCCTGGGGTTCGACGAAATGCTGCGCCGCCTGCGCGAGACGCCCGAGTGGCGCTACGTGGAACGCGAGGTCGAGCTCCGGCTGCGCAAGACGCCCGAGTAGCGCGAGCAGGCAGAGTGTAGAGGGCGGTCTTTAGACCGCCCTGGACGGAGGACGCATTGTCGATCAACAGCGCCGCCGATCGGCGGGGACTGGAAGGGGCAGGCGTGGTGGTCCGGCTGACGCTCGACGCGCTGGCGGCGTCCGTCCGGCCCGGCGTCACGACCGGTGAGCTCGATGCCATCGCCGCGGCGGTGTTCTCGGCGCATGGCGCGCGTTCGGCACCGGCCCTCGTCTACGGGTTCCCGGGCACGGTGCTCATCAGCATCAACGACGAAGTCGTGCACGGCGTTCCCGGGTTGCGACGGATCGCGCGCGGCGACGTCGTCAAACTCGACGTCACGGTGGAGCTCGCCGGCTACATGGCCGACGCCGCCCGCACGGTGGTCGTGGAGGGCTCGACGGAACAGGCCCGGACACTGGCGCGATGCGCGGAGCGTGCCTTTGCGGCCGCGCTCGACGTGGCCACGGCCGGACGCAAAGTGCGCGAGATTGGGCGCGCGGTAGAGCGCGTGGTGCGTGACGAAGGGTTCACGGTGATTCGAGGCCTCACCGGGCACGGCATCGGTCGCACCATTCATGAGCCGCCCTCCGTTCCGAACCACTTCGACCCGTGGCAGCAGGACGTGCTCACCGAGGGGCTCGTGCTGACGATCGAGCCGATCATCTGCGCCGGGCGCGACGCCGTGACGGAGGACGACGACGGGTGGACCGTTCGCACGCGTGACGGCAGCCTGGCCGCACACCACGAGCACACGCTCATCATTACGACTGGGCGGCCGGTGCTGCTGACGGCCGCTTGAATCACGCCGGCCGGGTGAGGCAGGTAGGGCGGGTAAGGCGGGTAGGGTGCTAGGATCCGCCGTCATGAGGACCACGACTCGACTCGTCGCCGCGCTGCTGGCCGTGTTCATGATCCCGGTCGCCGCGCAAACACCGGAACCGGCGCCGGCGTTTCCCGGCCAGACGGATGCGCCGCCGCCGGCCCGCCCGTCGGCGCCGTTCAACGTCGAGACGATCGCGACCGGGCTCACCGGCGCCTGGGCCGTGGCGTTCCTGCCTGACGGCAACTACCTGATCACGCAGAACGGCGGCACCATGCGCCTCGTGAAGCCGAACGGCTTCGTGTCGGCGCCGCTTGCCGGCGTACCGGGCGTCAAGACGATCGGCGCGCACGGGCTGCACGATCTGCTGCTCGACCCGGACTTCGCGCGCAATCGCACGCTGTATTTCACCTATTTCGCGCCGCCGCCGGGCGAGGCGCCGGGCGCCTGGCCGCTGCACTTCCTCTACGAGGACGTGTGGACCAAGTCGCTGGCCGAGCGGCGCCTGCTGAACATCGGCATGGAGAAGGTGGCGCGCGCCCGCCTGAGCGAGGACAACCAGCGGCTCGAGAACGTGCGTGATCTCGCCGACGGTGCCGAACGACGCATTCAGATCGGGCGCGACGGCAACCTCCTCGTCACCGGCGCGGATCGCTTCCGCTTCTACGACTCGGACCTCGATGGCAACGAGCGCAACGCCGTCCTCGATCCGGACGAGCGCCGCAACTTCACGGGCGGCGTGCTGCGCGTCGGACGCGACGGCTCGATCCCGAAGGACAACCCGTTTCTGGGGCGCGCCAACGTGTCGCCATGGGTCTACGCGTTCGGCCTGAAGGATCCGGAGGGCGCCGCCATCCATCCGGTGACCGGCGATCTCTGGGTGGTGGACCATGGCCCGCAGGGGGGCGACGAGATCAACATCGTCCGCGCGGGCCGCGACTTCGGCTGGCCCGACGTGACCTACGGCCGGCAGTACGACGCGCGCCAGACCGACGGTCGTAAGAACGTCAAGGTGGGCACCGGTAACACGTCGATGAAGGGCGTCGAAGAGCCGATCTATTACTGGGTGCCGTCGATCGGGCCGTCGGGGATGACGTTCTACACCGGCGATCAGTTTCCCGAGTGGAAGGGCAACCTCTTCATTGGCGCGATGCCCGGACAGCACCTCGTCCGCCTCGTCCTGAACGGCGACCGCGTGGTGGCCGAGGAGAAGCTGCTCGTCGATCGGAAGCAGCGGATCCGCGAGGTCCGGCAGGGGCCGGACGGCAATCTCTACATCTTCCTGGGCACCGACCTGGTCCGCCTGACGCCGAAGAAGTAGCGCGCATGCGCGCGGTGGACATCACAACGGCGCCGCATTATCGCTGGGGAGCGGCCAGCGACGGCTGGCGCCTGCTCGAAGGTGCGGACCTCACCGTCATCCAGGAGCGGGTACCGCCGGGTGACGCCGAGCGCCGTCATCGGCATGCCCGCGCGCGCCAGTTCTTCTACATCCTGGCGGGCGACGCGACGCTCGAGATCGACGGCCGCGAGGTCGTCTTGACCGCGGGGCAGGGGATCGAGGTGCCGCCCGGCACGCCGCATCAGTTCTTCAACCGGTCGGCCGCCGACATCGAGATGCTGGTGATCTCGTCGCCGCGGTCGCACGACGACCGCGTGGACATCTGATGCTCCCGCCGGGCGCTCGCGTGTGCGTCACCGGCGCCACGGGGTTCGTGGCGTCGTGGCTGGTCCAACAGCTGCTCGAGCGCGGCATCGTCGTGAGGGGCACGGTCCGCCGCATCGCGTCCGCGGACCACCTGCGCGCGCTGCCCGGCGGCGAACGGCTCGAGCTCGTCGAAGCCGATCTCACCGCGCCGGGCTCGTTCGGCCCGGCCGTGCGCGGCTGCGCCACGGTGTTCCACACCGCCAGCCCGTACCTCATCCAGGTGGACGATCCGCAGCGCGATCTCATCGATCCCGCCGTGAACGGCACGCTCGGCGTCCTGGCGGCGTGCGCGGCCGCCCCCGAGGTGTCTCGCGTGGTGCTCACGTCGTCGATGGCGGCCGTCACCGACGAGCCCGACGCGAGCCGCGTGCTCACGGAAGCGGACTGGAACGAGAAGTCCACGCTGACGCGCAACCCGTACTATCTGTCCAAGACGCTGGCCGAGCGCGCGGCCTGGGACTTCGTCGCACGTGAGAAGCCGCGCTTCGACCTGGTGGCGCTCAACCCCTTCATGATCATGGGGCCGTCGCTGGCGCCGGGCCTCAACGTGTCGAACAAGATCATCGCCGACCTGGTGAACGGCGTGTATCCAGGCATCGTCAGCCTGACGTGGGGCATCGTGGACGTGCGCGACGTCGCGCAGGCGCACGTGCGCGCCGCCGACGTGCCGGCGGCGCACGGCCGCTACCTGCTGGTGCAGGAGCCGCCGGTGAGCATGCGGACGGTCGTCGGATGGCTGCGCGAGGCCGGCTACGGCGACGGCACGCGGCTGCCGTCGCGGGCGATGGACAACGCCGTCGGCACCCTGCTCGTCAGGCTGCACTCCTACGTGCAGCCTCCCGGCGTCGGCAGCTACCTGCGCACGCACATCGGCCGCGTGCCGCGCTACGACGCCGGCAAGGCGCGGCGCGAACTCGGGACGACGCTGCGGCCGACGCGCGACACCGTGCTCGACACCGCCCGTGACCTCGAACGTCAGGGGCATCTCGCCAGGCGGCCCGGCGCGCGCTGATATACTTTTCGCCCTATGAAAACCCGACTGATTCTGCTGATGACCCTCGGGGTTGCCCTGTGCGGCGGCGCCTACGTGCGCGCCCAATTCGGCCAGGAGCCGGCCAAGCTCGACGTGGTCAAGCTGAAAGACGATCTCTTCGTCATCCACAACGACTACGTGCCCGGCAACACCACCGTCATGGTGACGAACGAGGGCGTCATCATGGTGGACGACAAGTTCGAGATCGATCACGCCAACATCCTCGCCGAGCTCAAGAAGATCACGAACCAGCCGGTGAAGTACGTGATCAACACGCACCATCACGGCGATCACAGCGGCGACAACGCCAAGCTGCAGGCGCTCGGCGCGCAGGTGGTGACGTCGTGGCAGGCGCGTCAGCACATGGTGGACGGCAAGCAGCCGGGCCTCTCGAACATCACCTTCGACGGCAAATCCAGCCTGCATCTCGGCGGCAAGCGCGTGGACCTCTTTTACTTCGGGCGCGCGCACACCAACGGCGACATCGTGGCGCTCTTCCCGGCGCAGCGCGTGCTGGCCGCCGGCGACATGTTCACGGTGGGCAACTCCACGCCGCAACTGGTGGACTACCCGGGCGGCGGCAGCGCGAAGGAATGGCCGCAGACGGTGGACGGCGTCCTCGGGCTCGATTTCGACCAGGTGGTGCCCGGCCACGGCACCGTGGCCACCAAGGCCGACCTGCGGAAGTTCCGCGAGAACGCGGCGCGGCTGCGGACCCGCGTGAACAGCATGATCGTCGCGAAGAGCTCACGGGCCGACATCGAAAAGATGCTCAGGTCCGAATTCTTCTTCGCCGACTTCCACATCAACGCGTCGCTCGACGGGTTGCTCGTTGAGCTTCGGTAGCTCCCTCGCTTTCCACCACATCGCGCTGTCCGTCACCGACATGGACCGCGCGACGTGGTTCTACAGCGAGGTGCTCGGCCTCGAGAAGGTCGAGCGGCCACCGTTCGACTTCGGCGGCGCGTGGTATCAACTCGGGGAGCACACACTTCACCTCATCGTTCATCCCCCGACGAAGACGCTGCGCCACTCGATGGAGATCGGCCCCCGCGAAGGCCATCTCGCGTTGCGCGTGCGTGACCGCCAGGAGGTGATCGACCGGCTGCGGAAGCACGGCGTGGAGGTGCTCGACCTGCCCGACAACCTCACGCCGTGGGCGCAGGTCTACTGCTGCGACCCGGACGGCAACATCCTCGAATTCAACGTCGAACGCCCGGGATCGTAAGGGCCGCCTTTAGGCGGCCCATCCTTCATGGTCTATCTGCTGGCGTTGCTGTCGGCCGCGTTCTACGGCGCCGCCGACTTCACCGGCGGCTTCGCGTCGCGCCGCGCGCCGATGTTCACTGTCGTGACGATCTCCCAGTCCGCCGGGCTGCTCAGCCTGCTCGTGGCGCTGCCGCTACTCGGGCCGGCCTCGCCGATCGGCGCTGACTATGCGTGGGGCGCCGCCAGCGGCATCGCCGGCGGCTTCGGCATCGGTCTGCTCTATCGCGCGCTCGCCATTGGCACGATGGGCGTAGTGGCGCCGACGACATCCGTGTGCGCCGTCATCATCCCGGTCCTCGCCGGCTTTCTGCGCGGGGAAGAGCTGCCGGTGCTCGTGAGCGCGGGCATCGCCCTGGCCGTGGTCGCGATCGTGCTGCTTGGACAGGAGAGCGCACATCCGGATCATCCGGCGCCGCGGCCTCCCCAATACGGCCTGCCGTCGGGCATGTGGCACGCGCTCGCCTCGGGTGTGGCGATCGGCTTCTTTTTCCTGCTGCTCGCGAACGCGCGGTCCGAGGCCGGCCTGTGGCCGCTCGTCGCCGCGCGGGTCGCCGGCATTCCGTGCTTTGCCGCGATCGTCCTCGTCACCGGCGCGTCGTTCCGGCTGCCGAGCGGGCTAGCCTGGCTCGTCATCGGCGGCGGCGTGCTCGACATGCTGGCCAACGTGCTGTATCTCTTAGCCACGCGATACGGCAGCCTGGCGGTGGCGGTGACGCTCGTGTCACTCTATCCCGCCAGCACGGTGGTGCTCGCGCGCGTCGTGCTGAAAGAACGACTCAGCCGGCTGCAGGTGGCGGGAATGGTGGGCGCGCTGATGGCAGTGCTGCTCATCGTTCAGGGTGGATGAAACCGCGCCTTCGCTGAATCGCTCATTCATGGCAAAGACTCGGACGGCGGGAGTGCGAATTTACCAGGTGCCCGGTTGGTACCCAGTCGTGCTGTTCGTCGCTTCACTGGTCTTGGCCGTTATACCGGTGATGCTGGTGTGGACCGCGTTATGGGGCACTGGTCCTCCGCTTACGTCTACCGACTTCGTCACGATCACGGTGCTGGTCGCATCGAGTGGATCGCTGACGATATGGGGCCTCTGGATGGCGGTCGACCTGCGGC
>DASRPM010000137.1:0-17134 GCA_035646375.1 Vicinamibacterales bacterium | reverse complement strand
TTGGTGGTGGCCATCGGCACGGTGACGCCGGTGGCGTCGAGCGCGGCGCGGAACTCGCGCACGATGCGGTCGCGCTCGGCCGCCGTGGCGTCGATCGGCACCAGGTCGTTGTCGTGGAAGTTCACGCCCCAGGCGCCGATCGCGGCGAGCCGGAGCACCGCCCGCACGGGATCGAGCGGCGGGCGCACGAAGTCGCCGAAGGGATCGCGGCCGCGGTTGCCGACCGTCCAGAGGCCGAACGTGAACTTGTCTGCGGGAGTGGGCGTGAGAGCCATGCGTGACGTTTATCCGGTGAAGTAGAGGTAGGTGATCGCGATGAGCACGAGGACCACGGCCGACGCCGCAACCTCGCGCCAGTCCCAGCTGCGGCGCGAGGCCGCGCGCTGCTCAGCCGACACCGTGGCGTAGGTGAGTCCGGCGAGCTGCCGATCGGGCGGCGGCGCGGTGGCGAGGCTGACGCCCACCATGGCCGCCACCGACACGAGGAAGATCAGCAGCCCGTAGTACTGGAAGTAGATGTTGTTGACGATCCACAGGAACGTGCCGGGCGCATACCCGCCCGCGTAGCCTTCGACGCCGAGCGTCACCGGCGTGTCCACGGCGAGGCGGAAGAGTCCCATCGCGAAGCCGGCCACGAGCGCTGCCAGACATCCCGCGGCGTTCAGCCGCCGGAAGAACACGCCCAGGAAGAACACGGCGGCGATTGGCGGCGCGAGATACGCCTGGATGCCCTGCAGGTAGTCGTAGAGGCCGCGCGCGCCTTGAATCACCGGAATCCAGAGGAGCGCAATCAGCACCATGGCCGTCGTGGCCGCGCGCCCGACCCAGACGAGGCGCGCCTGCGATGCCGACGGGTGCAGCTTCTTGTAGAAGTCGAGCGTGAAGAGCGTGGAGGAGGCGTTGAAGGCGCCCGCCAGCGAGCTCATGAGCGCGGCCAGCAGCCCCGCCACCACAACGCCGCGCAGGCCGGAGGGCATCACGGCCTGCACCATCAGGGGAAACGCCGCCTGCGTCTGCGCCGCGACAGGCGCGCCGTCCGGTCCGATGAGCGGCGCCAGCAGCGGCATCCGCCCGCTGCGGGCGAGCGCCACCGCCATCATGCCCGGCACGATGAAGATGAAGAGCGGCAGCAGTTTCAGGTACGCGGCGAAGATCGTGCCTTGCCGCGCCTCGCGCTCACCCTTGGCGCCGAGCGTGCGCTGCACGATGTATTGATCGGTGCACCAGTACCAGAGGCCGATGATCGGCGCGCACAGGAGCATGCCGGGCCACGGGTAGCTCTGGTTGAAGTACCACGCCATCCGGCCCGGCTCGTTGACCGGCGCCCACGTGCTCTCGACGCCGGCCGGCACGATCGGCTTCCACAGGTTGAACATCTCCGGATCGAGCGCCGCGCGCAGCCCGCTCCACCCGCCGAGCGCCGAGAGGCCGAAGATGGTGAGCAGCAGCGACCCGACGACGAGCACTGCGGTCTGCACCGCCTCGGTGTAGGCCACGGCGCGCATGCCGCCCAGCACGGTGTAGATGCCCGTCAGCACGACCACGGCCACCGAGCCGATCCAGAAGCTGTTGAACGACATCATGCCGCCACCCGGCAAGAAGATCTCGGCGTGGACTCCCGGTAGCAGTACGCCGAACACGACGCCGCCGGCAAAGATGCCGACCGCCATCTTGGTCAGTACGTAGGCAACGAGCGAGATGAGCGACAGCACCCAGCGCGCGGCGGGCGAGAAACGGCGTTCGAGGAACTCGGGCATCGTGTAGACGCCCGATCGCATGTAGAAGGGCACCATCACCCAGCCGAGCACGAGCAGGCACCAGGCGTGCAGCTCGAAGTGCGCCAGCGCCACGCCGCTCGTGGCGCCGGAGCCGGCCAGGCCCACGAGGTGCTCGGAGCCGATGTTCGACGCGAAGATCGAGGCGCCCACCACCACCCAGCCGAGATGCCGGCCGGCGAGGAAGTAGTCGTCCACGGTGTCGCGGTTGCGGAGGATCGACCACCAGGTCAGGCCGAGCAGGAGCGCGAAGTACGCGCCGAGGGCGAGCCAGTCGAGCGGCGTCACGGCGGCGTGATTCTATACGTCAAGTTGCCGGGCGCCTACGCGGTTGCGGGTCGCGGAATCGTCACGGTACGCCAGGCGGCCGCGTGTGGCGACAATGAGGGCTATGCCAGTGGCGAGCCCACACAGCGCCATCACCAGTACGAATGGCACGGGGGCGCTGGGCTGCGTATCGGCGAACAAGCCCGATAGGAATCTCGAGACTGTATTGAAGGTCGCGTGCATGGCAATCGGCGTGATGATCCCGAAGCCAGCCAAGTTGGTACCGTAGGTCAGGATCAGGCTCTGGCCGGTCAAGAAGAGAACATAAACCCACAGCGGTGAACTGGTCCAACCGGGATAAAAGAACAGGGGCAAGTGCCAGCCGGTCCAGAACAACCCGAGCACGAGCGAGGCTCGTACGGGCCCCAGGGCTTGTTCAAGTCGAGGGAGCGCGTATCCTCTCCAGCCTGGCTCTTCACCAAGTGGACCGCCAAGAAGAGTTGAATAGTTGTACACCGCGAGCGACGTGAGGATGCTCCAACGGAGTTGTCTTGGATCGGCGGTCAGCACTCCAGGGAGAACCACGTAAGCCAGCACCATCAGCGCAATACCAGTGGCGGTCGCACCGACAGTTCGCCGCCATGTGGTTGAGATGCGAAAGGCTCGCCAGCTGCCCGTCGTGACTCGATGCGTGATGAGCGCCGCGACAGTGGGTCCGAACGTAGCGGCGACTATCCACTGGAGTGGAGCCCGAAGCACCACCACTGGCACGAACACAAGCCATGCCCACGTATAGGCGATCGCAAAGAAGATGGCGAGCGTCTGCCTAGTAGACAATGTCGCGCACCCTAAGCCCTAAGCCCTAAGCGTCGATCGGCTGCTGTGGTTGCGGGTCTTTAAGACCCGCCTGCCGTCACGCTGCGGATGACGTAGCCCTCCTCGCCGGCTTGCGCGAGCTCCGCCCGAAGCCCGAGCGCGGCGATCCGTCGCGAGGTGGACGGCGTGCCCGCGAGGACGATGCCTTGGCGCGCCTCCGCGCGCACGACGGGCACGTCGCGGCCAAGCAGCCCGCGCAGGCCGCGCGTCAGCTCCTCGCGGGCGGCCTGACTGGTCGCGGAATTCCCGGACACGAGAATGGCGGCGACGCCGGCCCGGTATTGAGCCAGGCGCGTGGCGTCGCTCACCGGCCGGTAGCGGAGCCACAGCTCGTACCCGTCCTCACGCTGGCGGCTGCCGGACAGGCCAGCAGGCCGAGGAAGATGAACACGAGGCGGCAGGCTGCGCCAGACATGGACGTGTGGGGCCGCATTCTATGGGATGGCGCGGCGGCGCGCGATGAGGGATCATCGCCACATATGCGAGCGACCCAGGTATTCGGACTGTCCCTGTTCGTGTTGACCGCCACCCTCGCGGCCCAGGTGCCCGTCAACAACGAGCCGCACCATCGCACCGTTTTCGCCAACGCGGACTTCCGCGTGCTCGACGTCCGCGTGGAGCCGGGGCAGTCCACCCTGGATCACCGGCACGACCACGACATCGTCACGGTGTCGATGAACGCCGGCACGCCGACGCGCATCGTGGCGAATGGGAAGGCGCAGGACCGGCCAGGACGGCCCCTCGCCGACGCGACGGTGGCCGAATACACGGGCAAGCCGGCCAGCCACAAGGTGGACAACGTCGGCGCCGCGCCCTATATGCTCTTCGCCGTCGAGAACCTGCGCGACCAGAAGACGTGGTCCGCGGCGCCGCCGGTGTCGGCGCTCGCCACCACGCTGGCCACGGATGGCCGCGCCTTGCGTATCTACGACGTCCGGCTCGCGACGCCCGCATCCCAGACGACGCACACCCACGCGGTGCCGACAGTGGCGGTGCTCATCTCGGGCATCGTGATGTCGGAAGGCCCGGACGCGCAGGCCAAGGCGCTCGCGCCGGCACCCGTGGGCCTGAAGCGCCTCGATTCGCCCGGCCAGTGGGTGCTCGTGCCCCGCGGCGAGACGCACACCGTCGTGCGTCTCGGCAACATGGACGCGCGGCTGATGGAAATCGAAGTGCGTTAAGAGCCTGGACGCAGGGTGGGCGGGGTAGGCAGGGTAGGCAGGGTGGGGAGAGCAAGCACCCTCGCCCTCGCATTCGTCCTGGCGGCGGCCTCGCTTGAGGGGTGGGGGCCGCAGGGACATCGGCTCGTCGCGACGGTCGCCGCGAACCACCTCACGCCGGTGGCGCGGAAGAACGTGACGTGGCTGCTCGGCGACGCGTCGCTCGCCGACGTGGCCGTGTGGGCCGACGAGTACGTCGAAGATCACCGCGAGACCGCCCCCTGGCACTACGTGAACATCCCGGCCGACGGCCAACGCTACGTGTCCGATCGGGACTGCCTGCGCGGCGATTGTGTTGTCGATCGCATCCGCTATCACCAGGAACGTCTGGCGAATCGGTCACTGCGCCGTCCCGATCGCGCGATGGCGCTGAAGTTCCTCGTGCACTTCGTCGGCGACCTGCACCAGCCCTTCCACGCTATTGGCGTCGAGCGCGGGGGCAACGGAATTCCCGTGTCGATCTTCGGGGCCACCACCTGCGGCCGCGGCGTTCCGCTCCGCCCCTGCAACCTGCACGGCCTCTGGGACTCGGAGCTTCTCGCGCATCGGAAACTTCGCGATCGTGCCTATGCGGCCGAGCTCGAGCGGCAGATCGCCTCGCGGAAATGGGCCGCGTCCGGGTCGCCGGCGGAGTGGGCCATGGAGTCGCACGCGCTGGCGAAGGCCGCGCTGCTGGCGCCCGGTGGTGAGGCCAACGAGTCGTACTACCGAAAACACATCGGCGCCATCGAAGAGCGACTCGCCCTCGGTGGGCTCCGCCTGGCCGCTGTGCTGAACGGGGCGCTTACGAGCCCGCCAGGCTAGAACGTTCCGTCTTTTGGGCCGCGCGCCTGCTTGTCGATCTGCCGGATCGCGCCGATGTGATACGCCAGGTGGGCGATGCTCGCCACCATGCCGCTGAACTCGATCTCGCTGACCTCGCGCGGGGCGCGCAACGCCGCCAGCCAGCGGTGCGCTTCGTCGCGGAACCCGTTGCGGATTTCGTCCCACGTGCGCGCATCCACCGTACTCGTCTTCCAGGCCTCGTCCCACTTGGCGTCCGCGAACGGATTGCCGCCTTCCGCCGCCCAGCGGTTCATCAGCGACAGGCCGTAGCGCACGTGCTGGACGTGCGCGGCCACCGTGGCCCCGTCGTTCGTCGAGCGTGAAGCGTCGGCGGCTGACAGCTTCTCGATCGACTTCAGCAGGCCCACGTCGCCCCTGTTGAGGATGAAGCCGCCCGACGGGGCCGCGCCGTCCACGAGCTCCGAGAAGAGATTACCCAGCGTGGCGCTGCTCTCGGCGGTGCGCATGGCTATCGCTGGGGCGTCGCCAGATCGAGGTTGTCGAGCCCGTTGGAATAGTCGGGATCCATGGCGGCCAGATCGCTGCGATAGCTCACCGTCTGCGCGGTGGGGAAGCTGGCCGGCACCTTCTGCGTGACCTTGCCGGTGGCCGCCCACTGGGTGCCGCGCTGCAGCGTCACCACGAAGTCCACCGAGCTCAGCGCGACGATGTCGTGACCCATGGTCGTATGGAACACCCGCCCCTTGCCGTACTGCAAGGCCATCAGCTGTGGCTCATCCCTTGCGCTGCCGCTGTTGGCCGGATCCGAGAACGCGGTGGCGAGCACCGTCATGTTCTTGCCGGGGCCGCGCAGCCGCGCGTAGAGCTCGTCGCCCTGGTGCATCCACACCGGCGGCAGGCCGCGCATGATCGGATGACTGGCGTCCCGTACGGTGACCGGGAACGGCGTTCGGCGGCCGTGACTGCCGGCACGGCCTGGCGACGGGTCGGACGCGAGCTTGCCGTCGCGGAAGAACCAATAGGGACCGGCCTGCTCGGTGCGCGCGCGCCAGCCGCCGACACCGGTCATCTCGTTGAAGGCGGTCCAGCCGGCAAAGGCGTTGTCGGCGGCGTGCACCGCCACGAGCCCGCCGCCGCCGGTCATGTAGCGCTCGAACGACGCCTTGAGCGCGGCGGGCCAGCGCTCCTGCGGCGCGTCGTAGTTCATGACCACGGCGCGATATTTCGAGAACTGCGGATCGAAGCCGGTGAGCTCACCCGTCGTGGCCGGCGCGGTGACGACCGTGACCGCGAAGAGGCCCGTCTCGTCGAGCATCTTCTTGAGCACCGGCGTCACGCGCTGCCAGTCGTGATAGCGCCCGGCGCTCTCGCCGTCGAGCAGCATCACCGGGATCCCGGGTGGCGTTTGTGCCGCAACAGCGACCGAGGCGGCGAGGACGACTGAGAGAAGAAGTCTCGGCATGGTTCACCACGGAATGCTACGTACGAAATGGCTGTCGTCCAACCCCCTGCACCGGAATGCCTTGCGACGCGAGCACCTCGTGCTGCAAGGCGTACATGCAGCCGGCTGCTTCGTCGATGTGCCGCACGAAGGCGAGCGAACCCTGCAGGATCGGTTTCAGCCGCGCGCGATCCTGGATGCGGGCCGCCGGGTACTCGTGCTCGACCACCAGGTGCGTGTTCGAGACGTCAAGCGGCAGCAGCTCGCGCGCCGCGAGCTGGTGATCGAGCCAGTCGACGGTACGGTTCTGCAGGTAGGCGAGCGGGTCGTGCCGCGCGGTGCCAGGCAGCTCGTGCTCGCAGAGTACGGTCTGCTTCTTCCACGCGTTCACCTGGTCGGCGGCGCGCTTCGACGGCTGCCCGCGCACCCAGTCGCCGCGCTCCATCGTCTGGCCGCCGTAGCCCCACGCGGCCACGCCTTTCCCGTCGATTACTTGCCCCTTCACGTGGAAGCCGCCGATCAGGAAGCCGTACCCCTCGTCCTTCAGATACTGAAAGATCGCGCGCGTGTCCTGCCCCATCAGGATCGCGTGCGACGGGTCGTAGTGGATGCGGAACTGGTCGCCCACCCCGTGCCGCTCGCAGATGCGGTGGAGCGCGATCCACGCGCCGGGGGTGTAGGCGATGTTGTTGTGCCAGTTGTCGCCGGTCGTCCAGCCGGGCATCGGGCACTGCTCGACGCGGTAGGTGAGCCCGCGTTCCTTGGCGGCTTTCAGCAGCGGGACGAAGTGCTCCTCGAAGTCCACGAGGTTCTCGTCCATGCCGCGCTGCTGGTTGCGCCCGACGAAGCCGCACACCGCGTTGACGCCGAGGAGCGCCGCCGCGTCGAACACGCGCAGCAGGAAATCGTGCTTCTTCTTGCGCGTCGCCGGCTCGTGGTGCAGCAGGTTGTCGAAATAGGCGAGGTCCGACAGCCCGACGCCGGCGTTGGCCACGGCGGCGAGGACCCGCGCGGCGCGCGCGCGATCGAACGGCTGCCGCAGATCGAGCGTGTTGGCCACCGGATCGAGCATGGCCTCGGGCGCGACGTCCGCCTGCGACGGGTGCAGCGCGGCCGAGAGCTGGATGTAGCCGGCGCCGATCTCGAGCGCGAACTGCAGCCAGTCGTCGATCGCGCGATCCGGGTCGCCGTCGCGCACGTCGCGGGGCGTCAACTCCTGGAGGGCGGCGGTCAGCACGCCCACTCGCATGAACTTCGGCTGAAAAGGGGTGAGCTCAACTGAGGTCATACGCGTGTCCAGGCGCCGCCATCGTCGGCGCTCGCCAGGATGGCCTCCACGATGCGGTTGGCGCGAAACCCGTCCTCGAACGTGGCCACCATCGGCGCCATCGGTGGATACGGCGGTCCCGCCGAAATCGTCGCGTAGATCTCGCGCATCAGATTGCAGAACGCGTCGGCCCACGCCTCCTGATGCCCGCCCGGCAGGTGCGCGTAGCCGCGCGTCTCGGCGTCGAGCAGCGAGGGGTCCTTCTGCAGCACTTCATTGGGGCTGTCGCGCCGGCCGATCCACAGCTCGTTCTGGTGCTCCTGCCGCCAGCGCATCGATGCGGCGGATCCGCACACTTCCAGCACCAGATCGTTCTTGTGTCCGCCGCAGACCTGTCCCACCGAGAAGACGCCGCGCGCGCCGCCTTCGAACCGCACCAGCACCGACGCGAGATCCTCGACGCGGATGTCCACCACGTCCACGTCGCCGCCGCCGCCGGCCTGGAAGGCTTCGCGCGATCCGCGTGGCTTCTTGCGCTGCTTGACGATGGTGGAGATGTCGCCGAGCACGTGGGTGATCTGGCGGCCGGTGACGTGCTGCGCCAGGTCGCACCAGTGCGACCCGATGTCGCCAAGGGCCGACGAGGCGCCGCCCTTCTCCGGGTCGAGGCGCCAGGAGTAGTCGGTGTCCTTCAGCAGCCAGTCCTGCAAGTAGTGGCCGTGGACGAAGTGCGGCGAGCCGATGTCGCCGCGCGCGATGGCGTGGCGGGCCTGCTGCACCAGCGGGTTGCCCCGGTAGTTGAACGTGACGGCGGCGACGACGCCGGCGCGCCGCGCCTCTTCGACGAGCCGTTTGGACTCGGCCGCCGTCATCGCCAGCGGCTTGTCCGACACGACGTGCTTGCGCTTGGCGAGCGCGGCCGACGTGACGGCATAGTGCAGGTGGTTCGGCGTGGCGTTGTGCACGACCTCCACCTCGGGGTCGTCCAGCAGCGCCTGGTAGCTGCCGTAGCCACGCCGGGCGCCAAGCGCCTGGGCCTTGTCCTGGCCCGATGCGTCGGTGCTGCCCGCCACCGCCACGATGTCCACGTAGCCGAGCCGTCGCACGGCGTCGACGTGGTGCGGGCCAACGAACCCCGCGCCAACGAGTCCCATTCCGATACGTTTCATTCCGTCTCTGGTCGGGCAGGTCTAAAGACCTGCCCCTACGAAAGCTTGCTCCACATGGGCGGGCCAAATCATACTCGCGCCGATGCGTGTACTTCACCTGACGGCGCTGGTGCTCCTGGGATGCGCGGCCGCGGTAGCTTGCCGCGCCGAAGCCTTTGGCGGAGGCGGGGCGCAAGGCCGCGGGCAGGGGGCGAGCCCGGCGTCGGTGCGGCCGGCACCGGCTACTGCACAGCAGGGCTACACCCGCGAACAGATCGACACCGGGCGCACGCGCTTTGCCGCGCAGTGTGGCTTCTGTCACGGGCGCGACGCCGCCGGTGGCGAGGGCGGAACGGATCTCACGCGCTCGACGCTCGTGAGCGAGGACGTGAACGGGAACACGATCGGGCCGCTCGTCCGCAGCGGCCGGCCCGACAAGGGGATGCCGGCCTTCACGCTGTCGGACGCCGACATCACCGCCATCGTCGCCTTCATTCACGACCAGCGCGACCAGGCCGCCTCGGCCACCGGCGGCCGGCGCGCGGTCGATCTGTCCGACCTTCAGACCGGCAATGCCGACGCCGGCAGGCGCTACTTCGAGACCGCTTGCGCGCGGTGCCACTCCACGACCGGCGATCTCAAGGGCGTCGCCACCCGCTACGTGGGGCTGCCGCTGTTGCAGCGCATGCTCTATCCGGGATCCGGCGGCCGCGGCGCCGGCCCGGCGCCGAAACCGCCGGCGGTGCGCGTCACGCAGCGCGACGGCCAGGTGGTCACCGGCGCGCTGGCGTATCGCGACGAGTTCACGATCTCGATCACCGACGCCAACGGCTGGCGCCGGTCGTGGCCGACGGCCGACGTGACCTTCACGGTTGACGATCGGCTGCAGGCGCACGTGGAGCAGCTGGGGAAATACACCGATGGGGACATGCACGATGTGCTGGCGTACTTGCAGACGCTCAAGTAGCGCGGTGCAGGGCGGCCTGAAGGCCGCCCTCTACGTACGAGCCGCCCTCTACGTACTCCTGGTGAGTGCGCCGGCGGCGGCGCAGGGCGTCGAGCCGTCCGCGCTCTTGAAACCGGCCGCCGACAGCTGGCTGACGTATCACGGCGACTACTCGGGCCGGCACCACAGCCCGCTGCGCCAGATCACGCCCGACAACGTAGGACAGCTCGCGCTGACGTGGGCGTTCCAGACCGGACAGACGCAGCAGATCAAGGCGACGCCCCTCGTCGCCAACGGCATCGTCTACGTGACCACGCCCGACAACATCTGGGCCGTCGATGCGCGCAACGGCCGCCAGCTGTGGCGCTACTCGTACCCGGCGAACGACGGGTTCCATATCGGGCACCGCGGCGCCGCCGTCTACAAGGACCTGGTCTACCTCACGACGCCCGACGCCCACCTCATCGCCCTCGACGCCCGCGACGGCACCGTGAAGTGGGACGTGGTGATTGCCGACGCGAAAAAGGGCTACTGGTCCACCAACGCGCCCCTCATCATCCGCAACCATTTGATCGTCGGCGTCTCCGGCGACTTCGACAATCTGCCCGGCATCCTCCGCTCGTTCGATGCCGACACCGGCAAGCCGCAGTGGACGTTCTACAGCACGCCGCCCCCCGACACGCCCGGGTCGATCGCCGGCGGCGCCACCGGCGGCCAGATGTGGATGACCGGGACGTACGACCCCGAGTTGAACCTGCTGTTCGTCGGCACGGGCAACCCCACGCCGGTGCTCAACGGCGAGGCGCGGCCCGGCGACAACCGGTGGACCGGATCGATCCTCGCGATCGACCCCGACGCCGGCACGCTGGCGTGGGGATTCCAGGCCTCGCCGCACGACACGCACGACTGGGACGCGGCGGAAGTGCCCGTGCTCGTGGACGCCGACTTCGGCGGCGTCACGCGGAAGCTGCTGCTGCAGGCCTCGCGCAACGGCTACTACTTCGTGCTCGATCGCACCACGGGGAAGAACCTGCTCACGACGCCGTTTGCCACGGTCAACTGGGCGAGCCGGGTGGACGAGGCGGGACGTCCCATCCCGAACCCGGCGAAGGAACCGGCACGCGAGGGCCGCCTGGTGGCGCCCGACGAAGCCGGCGGCACCAACTACCGATCGCCCAGTTTCGATCCGGCAACGGGACTGATGCTCGTGAGCGCGCACGACGCCTACGGCATCTACTTTTTCAAGAAGGAGCACGGCAAGTACGGGTGGGCCGGCGCGGACTACACCGTCCACGGCCGCGGCGTGCTGCGCGCGCTCGACTACCGCACCGGCCAGGTGCGGTGGAGCCACGATCTGCACGGCGGCGCCGGGGCGGCCGGCATCCTGACGACGGCGAGCGGCGTGACCTTCACCGGCGACTCGGCCAATAGCGCCCTGGCCCTGCGCACGAGCGACGGCTCGACGCTGTGGCACTCAGGCATCGGCCGCGTGGGCAACGCGCCGATTACCTACGAACTGGACGGACGGCAGTACGTCTTGATGGGCGGCGGCAGCGCGCTCTACGCGTTCGCGCTCCCGCAGCGCCCGAGGTGACGATGGCGGAGTAGGCAGAGTGGGCAGAGTGGGCAGAGTTGGTCTCGTCTGCTGCTTGTGTGCGGTGCCGATGGCGGTGGCGGCGCAGTCGCCGCCGCGCGTCGAGGCGCTGCGTGAGCGGGCCACCGCCTACGTCGAGGACTTCCTGGCCAGGTTCTCGCAGATCGTGTGCGAAGAGCACTTCGTGCAGGAGTCCAACTCGCTGCCGAGCGTGAGCGGCACCGGCACCAACCAGAAGATGGACGCGCCCGCGCCCGGCCGGCGGGAAATCCGCTCCGACTATCTCTTCGTCCGCCGTCAGGCCAGCGACGACTGGATGACCTTCCGCGACACGTTCGAGGTGGACGGGCGTCCGGTGCGCGACCGCGGCGATCGCCTGGTGAAGCTGCTCGCGAACCCGTCGCTCGAGAACGAGGCGCTGGCGCGGCGTCTCACGCTGGAGCGGACGCGCCACCAGCTCGATCCCGGCGTGCGCTCGGTGAACGACCCGCTTCTCGCGCTGGTGTTCCTTCAGGCGCGGTACCAGGCGCGGTTCCGCTACACGCGTGGCGCGCGCGACCGCCAGGTCGGCGAAGACGTCTGGATCGTCGATTTCCAGGAGCAGGATCGGCCGACGCTCGTTCGAGTCCTGGGCGGCGACGCGCCCTCGCGTGGGCGTCTCTGGATCGAGGCCGGCAACGGACGCGTGCTCAAGTCGGAGATGCAGGTCACGACGAGCCGTGTCGTGACCACCTTCGCGTGGGACGAGGCGATCGGCCTGGCCGTGCCGGTGGAGATGCGCGACGACTACACCCTCGGCCGCACCGACTACCGTGCCACGGCCACTTACAGCCGCTTCCGCCGCTTCGATGTGTCCACCAGCGAGAAGGTGCAGGAGCCGTGACGCGCCGCCTGCCGCTGACGATCGGGCGCTAGACACACAGTCTGGCTGCAATCTGACTTCGATTGCGCGCGGTGTGCTCCACTGTCGCACGAAATCGTGGAGCACTGTTCCGGTTCGAGCCACACCGCGACGACAGCCTCGTGATGGCGGGCGCACAGGCGCTCAGATTTTGGGCACGCCGCCGCGCGTGACTGCACGCCTCGTCGCGATTCTCAGACTTGGGCAAGCGCAATGCACCTCTTCAGGGTCAGGGAGTGGTGACAATGCGTGGACTTCGACAACTGCTGCGTGGTGCCGTGCTTGCGAGCCTGCTGGGGACAATCGTGCTGTGCCAGAGCGTGGTCGCGCACACCGAGGGGCGCGCCAGCGCCGTCGCCGCCGCCAAGCGAGCCGCCAGCCGCCGCGTGATTCACCATTACGAGCTGGTGCGCGTGCAGCGAGTCTCCGCCGAGCTCAACGAGTACACGTATCGCGCCCGGCTGACGAATTTCGGAGCGCCGCTCGCGGGCGCCACCGCCACGGTGACGAGCCTGGCGCGCGGCACCACGGTCGTTGACGGGACGCTGACGTTCGGGCCGGTGGACACCGGCCGCACGGTGCCGAGCGCCGACACGTTCTCGGTCCGTCATCACCGCAAGCATTCCTTCGGCTGGATATGGCCGGAGCTGCGCTGGACGGTGACGCCCGCCGGCACCGGCAGGCCGTCGAATCAGCCGCCGGTCGCCAATGCGGGCAGCGATCGCGCGGTGTCGCCGGGCGCGCGCGTCGCGCTCGACGGCAGCGCGTCGAGCGACCCCGACCGCGATCCGCTTCGCTACAACTGGACGCTGACGGCGCCGATCGGCAGCAGCGCCAGCCTGTCGTCGCCGTCGAGCGTGGCGCCGACGTTCGTGCCGGATCGCCGCGGGACTTACGAGGCGCGCTTGATCGTGAACGACGGCGTGCTGCCCAGCGCGCCCGATTCGGTGGCGATCACGGTTCTCAACTCCGCGCCCGTGGCCAACGCCGGCGTGGACCAGACGGCGTTCGTCACGCACGTCGTGACGCTCGACGGCAGCGCCTCGAGCGATCCCGACGGTGACGCGGTGTCCCATCAGTGGACGCTCGCGTCGCGTCCGGCGGGCAGCGCCGCGGTGCTGTCGAATCCCACGGCGGTGACGCCCACGTTCCTGGTCGACCGGCCCGGCACCTACAGCGCGCAGCTGGTGGTGAGCGACGGATCGGTCTCGAGCGCGGCCGACACGGTGACGATCACCACCCGCAACACGGCGCCGGTGGCCAACGCCGGGCCCGACCAGACGGCCGCGGTGAGTGAGACGGTATCGCTCAACGGCAGCGGGTCGAGCGACGCCGACGGCGACGCGCTGGCCCACGCGTGGACCCTGCAGTCGGCGCCGGCCGGCAGCGCGGCCTCGCTCGCGGGCGCCGCGTCGGTGACGCCGTCGCTCGTGCTCGATCGTCCCGGCAGCTACGTGGTGGGCTTGGTGGTCCACGACGGTCAGGTCGCCAGCGTGGCCGATACGGTGACGATCAGCACCGTCAATTCGGCGCCGGTGGCCAATGCGGGCGCCGATCAGACGGCACCCGTCACGCAGACCGTCACGCTCAACGGCGGCGCCTCGAGCGACGTGGACGGCGATCCGCTCGTCTTCGCGTGGGCGTTCGTCTCGCGCCCCGCCGGCAGCGCCGCGGCGCTGAGCGGCGCCGGCACCGTGCAGCCGACGTTCGTGATCGATCGGCCGGGCCTCTACCAGGTGCGCCTGGTGGTGAACGACGGCGCGCTGAGCAGCGCGGCCGACGTGGTGGACGTCCAGACCGTCAACTCGGCTCCGGTGGCGAACGCCGGCGGCGATCAGTCGGGATACGTCGGCCAGACGGCGACCCTCGACGGCAGCGGATCCACCGACGTGGACGGCAACGCGCTCAGCTACGTGTGGGCGCTCACCAGCCGTCCGGCCGGGAGCGCCGCGGCCGTCAGCGATCCCACGGCGGTGATGCCGACCCTGACGCTCGATCGGGCCGGCGTCTACGTGGCGCAGCTCATCGTCAACGACGGCACGGTCTCGAGCGCGGCGGACACGGTGACGGTGACGACGCTCAACTCCGCGCCGGTCGCGAACGCCGGTCCCGACGCGTCCATGATCGCGGGCCGCACGGTGACGCTGGCCGGCGACGCGTCGAGCGACGTGGACGGCGATCCGGTGACCTACTCGTGGGCGCTCATTCAGCGTCCGGCCAGCAGCGCCGCGGCGCTCGGCGGCGCGTCCACCGCCTTCCCGTCGTTCGTGGCCGATCGGCCGGGCCTCTACATCGCACAGCTCATCGTGAACGACGGCACCGTGGACAGCGCGCCCGACACCGTGACGATCACGACCGGCAACACGGCGCCGGTGGCCGAGGCCGGGGCCGATCAGCCGGACCGCTTCGGCGGCAGCCTCGCGACGCTGGATGGCACCGCCTCCTCCGACGCGGATGGTCACGCGCTCGGCTATCGCTGGTCGCTCCTGTCGGTGCCTGCCGGCAGCTCCGCGACGCTCAGCGATCCCGACGCGCCGTCGCCGTGGTTCGCGCTCGATCGCGCCGGCCAGTACGTGGCGCAGCTCATCGTCAACGACGGCTTCGTGGACAGCGCGCCCGACACTGTTCTCGTGACCGTGGTCAACCGGGCACCCGCGGCGGACGCCGGGTCGGATCAGTCGGTCTTCAGCGGCGCGGTGGCGACGGTGACGGGCGCCGGGTCGAGCGATCCCGACGGCGATGCGATCACCTATCAGTGGGCGTTCGAGTCGCTGCCGGCTGGCAGCGCCGCCACGCTGTCGGGCGGTTCGTCGGTGGCCGCGAGCTTCACGGCCGACGTCGTCGGGGCCTACGTCCTGTCGCTGACGGTGACCGATCCGTCGGGCGCGTCGAGTACGGATTCAGTGACCGTCAACGTGTTCACGCCGGCGACCGTCACGGTGACGGCGTCCGACCCCAGCGCGTCGGAGACGGCTCCCGACACCGGCACGTTGACGTTCAGCCGCACCGGTTCCACGGCGGCCGCGCTGGTCGTGCGTTACCGCGTTGCCGGCACCGCGACCAACGGCTCCGACTACGCGGCGCTCGGCGGCGCGGTGACGATTCTCGCGGGGCAGGCGTCGGCCACCGTGGCGGTGACGCCGGTCAATGACGCCGAGTTCGAGGGCAGCGAGACCACGGACGTGACGGTGCTGCCCGATGGCGCCTACACGGTGGGCTCGCCGTCGGCCGCGACGGTGACGATTGCCGACAACGATCGCCCGACCGTGACGATCGTGGCCACTGACCCGTCCGCGTCCGAATCGGGGGACACCGGGACGTTCACCATCTCGCGCACCGGGCCGACGACGGTGGCGCTGCGCGTCACCTTCACGGCGACGGGTTCGGCCACGGGAGGCGTGGATTACGTGGCGCTTGGAAACCAGGTGTTCATCCCGGCCGACTCGTCCACCGTGACGCTCACGGTGACGCCGCTCGCCGACGGGGCATCCGAGCCGAACGAGAACGTGAACGTGTTCCTGACGGCCAACTCGGGTGTGACGTTGGGATCGCCCGGCTCGGCCACCGTGGTCATCGCACCCTAGCTGGTAGCTCGTAGCTGGTAGCTCGTAGCTTGTAGCCTCTAGCACGGAGGCTACCCGCTACCGGCTACCAGCTACCGGCTACCAGCTACCAGCTACCAGCTAGTTTGCTGTACGCTCGCGCCGCGACCCATGAGGACCTCCGCGGCTCGGGCGCTCCTTCTAGCCGGCTGCGCGTGGCTTGTCGCCGCGAGCGCGCCGCTTACCGGCGCACGCGGCGCACAGGTGGCCACAGCCTCCGCGGCCTCGCCGGCACCGGCCGCCCGGAGCGTCCGCGCCACCCTCGATCGCTACTGCATCAGCTGCCACAACAATAGGCTGCGGACGGGCGGGCTCTCGCTCGCCGGCCTCGACCCGGCGGCGGTCGGCGGGCACACCGACGTCTGGGAGCGCGTCGTCCGCAAGCTGCGGACACACGAGATGCCGCCCGCCGGCGCGGCGCGGCCCGATGACCCCACCTACCTGGCCACCGCCACCGCGCTCGAGAGCGCGCTCGACGCGCATGCCGACGCCAACCCGCGCCCCGGCCGCGTGGCCGTCCATCGTCTGAGCCGCACCGAGTACGCCAACGCAGTGCGCGATCTGCTCGGCATCGACCTATCGCCCTCGGCGCTGCTGCCCGCCGACGAGCCGGACCAGCAGACGTTCGACAACGTGGCGAGCGTGCTGTCGGTGTCTCCGGCGCTGCTCGACAACTATCTCTCCGCGGCGTACCGCGTGAGCCGGCTCGCGGTGGCCGACCCCACCGCGCCGCCGGCGGTGGAGGTCTACACGGTGCCGATGGCGCTGACGCAGGACGACCGCGTGAGCGACGACCTGCCGTTCGGCAGTCAGGGCGGCATCGCCTTCAGGCATCAGTTCCCGGCGACGGGCGACTACGACATCACCGTCACGCTGCGCCGCCAGCTCTATCGCTACATCATCGGCATGGGCGAGCCGCACCAGATCGACGTGCGCCTCGACGGCGCGCGGGTCCGGCGGTTCACGATCGGCGGCGAGGGCGCGGGCATGACCTCGCCCGAAAGCTTTGCCGGCAACACGCAGGGCGATCCGCGGTGGGAGGTGTACATGCACACCGCGGACGAGGGGCTGCAGCTGCGTGTGCCGGTGACGGCGGGATCGCACGAGGTCAGCGTCTCGTTCGTGCGGCGCTTCTGGCAGCCCGAGGGCATCCTGCAGCCGCCGCAGCGCGGCTTCGCGCGCACGACGAACGAGCTGTATTACGGCCATCCGGCCGTGGACAACGTGGCCGTGGCCGGACCGCTCGCGCCCGCGAAGGCGGCGACGGCGGTCGCGGGTGGACCGCTCTTCCTCTGCCGGCCGTCGCAGGCC
>DASRPM010000136.1:0-13253 GCA_035646375.1 Vicinamibacterales bacterium | reverse complement strand
ACGCGCACCTGGATCTTGCGGAAGCGGCCGTCGCGCCGGCTGTTGTTCGAATAGTAGCCGAGCAGATAGTACTGGCTGTTCTCCTGGACGATGCGGTCGAACGCCGTGGCGAAGTCGTTGCGATTGACCGCCGCGAAGCCGCCGGTGTTGGCCGCCAGCACGCGCAGGCTATCCTGCGACAGCCGCAGCTCGCTCATCATCGAATTGAGACCGGCTCCCTGCTCGGGGAAGGTCGAGCTCGTCGTGATCAGGTCCTCGGCGCCGGTGACCAGCCCGCGCGGATCGATGGCGTAGATGCTGACGTTGCCGCGCGACGCCGACGCAATCGCGTCGTGCGTGTCGAGCAGCACCGCCGACGCCGTGGAGCCGGCCAGGCCCACCGCTTCGTGGATGTCGAAATCCACGCCTTCGCCCACGAGCAGCATCGCCTTGCGGCGGCCGCGCACGTTGGCCATGAACTCGGCGAGCTTGCGCACGGTGCCCATGGCGTTCCGGGCGTTGAAGCTGCGCTCCATCATCTGGTTGTCGTCGCCCACCTGCAGGCCGCCGGTCTGCGGGTTCACCCGCACGCCCTCGATCTTCTCGAGCGTCGCCGAGCGGAGCTTGCGGCCGACGAACCGATCGACGGCCGCCATCAGCAGCCGCGGATTGTTGGTGAAGTCCTGCGATCCGTTGCTGCGGCCCGTGAAGACGATCGCCGCCATGTCGTTGGTGCCGAAGCTGCGCTCGAAGAAGCGGCGCATCGCGGCCTTCACGCGCGGCGTCCGGGTGAAATCGGTATGCAGGTCGTCGAGGACGATCAGGTAGATGCGCCCTTCGACGTGGTCGTTGGTCTGGACGTCGGCCTCGACCGGCTGGGTGGCGAAGAGCGGCCGCTCGGCGCGCTCGATCGGGATGTTGACCAGCGAGAACGACGTCACCTTCTGCGCCTTGCCGTCCTCGAGCACTTCGAAGTCGTCGGCCTTGAGGTCGCTCACGGGGTTGTTCTGCGCGTCGGTGACGTAGACGTCGGCCTCGACGTAGTCCACTTCGACGCGGAAGACGACCGGCGGCGCATCGGCCTGCGGCGCGGCCGGAGCGGCCGGCGGCGCCTGCTGGGCCCAGAGCACACCGGTGCAGAGGACGGCGGCGGCAACAGAGAGAACGCGGCGGGTCACGTGGCTGGTCATAAAAGGTCTTCGACCGTCATTCGGGGCTGGCCCGGCGATTATAGGCTGGAGACGCCGGCCCGGGGAGCGCGCCGGCCAGCGGCGGAACTGCCAGACTTTCAGCGCCTTCGGAGCGTCCTTAGACGTCGTGAAGGTCTCTGCTCGGTGGCTTGGCCTCTATCAGACCTTCACGACGTCTCGCCCCGCCGAAGGCGGGGCAAGAAGACACTGCGCGAGCGAGGCGAAGCCACATCGTCGTCCGTCTCAGGCGGAGCCTCGCGAGCCGATCGTGGTGGCACACACCTTCTATACTGGGGGCGTCATGGCGCTCGACGTCCCCGCCATCCAGCGCGCGCTCCGCGACAGCGGACTCGACGGGTGGCTGCTCTACGACTTTCACGGCTCCAACCCCATTGCCACCCGGCTGTCGGGCGTCGATCGTGGCGCCCATCTCACGACGCGTCGCTGGTACTACCTGATTCCGCGGGACGGCGAGCCGCGCGCCCTGGTGCACGCCATCGAGCGCCACAATCTCGATGCGCTGCCCGGGCGGAAAATCGTCTACGGACGCCGCGAGCAGCTCGAGGCCGGCCTCACCGAGCTGTTGAAGGGTGTCACTCGCGTGGCGATGGAGTACTCGCCCGATTGCGCCATCCCGTACGTCTCGCGGGTGGACGCCGGCACGGCCGAGGCCGTGCGGGCACGGGGCGTGGACATCGTGTCGTCGGGCGATCTCGTGCAGGCGTTCGAGGCAGTATGGACGCCTGAACAGCTCGAGACACACCGCGTCGCGTCGGAGGCGCTGTATCGCATCAAGGACAAGGCGTTTGCCGCGGCGGCCGCGGGCGTGCGGGCCGGCGCGCCGCTCACCGAGTATCAGCTGCAGCAGCAGATGGTGGCGTGGTTCGCGGAGGAGGGGCTGGTGTCGGACTCGGCGCCGGTCGTCGCCGTGGGCCCACACGCTGGCGACCCCCACTACCTCCCCACCGAAGCGAGCGCCTTGGTGATCGGGCCCGACGAGCTGCTGCTGCTCGACCTCTGGGGCAAGCTGGCACAGCCGGGCGCGGTGTTTGCCGATATCACGTGGGTAGGCTTCATGGGCCGGGTGGTGCCGCCGCGCATGGCGACGGTATTCGACGCCGCGGCGCGGGCGCGGGACGCCGCCGTCGCGCTCGTGCAGGCCGCTGCCAGGAGCGGACGGGAACTGCGGGGCTGGGAAGTGGACCGGGCGGCCCGGGCCGTGCTGGTCGACGCGGGGTTCGAGGCGCAAGTCTTGCACCGGACGGGACACAGCCTGGGCGAAAGCGTCCACGGGAACGGGGCGCATCTCGATGATTTCGAGACGCACGACGACCGGCGGCTGCTGCCGGGCACGGGGTTCACCGTCGAGCCGGGGGTTTACCTGGACGACTTCGGCGTTCGGACGGAAATCAACGTCTTTCGCGGAGATCGAGAAGCGGTCGTCACCGGGCCTTGCCAGGCCGTGATCGTGCCGCTGTTATCATGAAGCAGCGCCCTCGGCCGCGCGGTGCGCGGCGGGCGTGGAGGCCGTAATGCTGAACCGGAAGATCACACTGCTCTATTCGCTGCCGATCGTACTGATGTCAGTCCTCGTCGGCATGATCATCGCGTCGCGGCTCGACATCGCGCCCACGTCCAGCGCGCAGACAGTGGCGGCGCCGCCGATGAACAGCGCGCCGCTCAACGGCCCCATCTCGGCATCCACGTTCCGCGACATCGCCAAGCTGGCGTCGCCGGCCGTGGTGAACATCCGCACCGAGTCGCGGCAGCGCACGCAAGACCTTTCCGACTTCTTCGGCGGGGGCGGCCAGGGCGACCTCTTCGAACGCTTCTTCGGCACGCCGAACCCGCGCGGCCGTGGCGGCCAGCCGCAGCAGCCCCGCGAGCGCGAACAGGTCGTGCAGGCCGCGGGTACCGGGTTCATCATCGACAAGGCCGGGTTCATCCTCACCAACAACCACGTGGTGGAGGGCGCCACCAAGATCGCCGTGTCGCTCTACGGCGAGGACGAGGATCAGGAGTACGACGCGCGCGTGGTGGGACGCGACCCGCTGACCGACAGCGCACTCATCGAGCTCACCGAAAAGCCCAACCACACGCTGCCTGAAATGAAATTCGGCGACTCGAGCCAGATGCAGCCCGGCGACTGGGTGATGGCCATCGGCAACCCGTTCGGCTACGCGCACACCGTGAGCGTGGGCGTCGTGAGCGGTCTCGACCGTCCGTTCCAGGTGGCCAACCGCCGCCAGGCGCAGGTGCTCCAGACCGACGCCGCCATCAATCCGGGCAACTCCGGCGGACCGCTCCTCAACCTCCGCGGCGAGGTGATCGGGGTGAACACGGCGATCATCACCGACGGACAGCGCCAGGGGAACATCGGCATCGGCTTCGCGATTCCCAGCAACACGGTGCGCGACCTGCTGCCCCAGCTGCGCAGCGGCAAGATCACGCGCGGCCGCATCGGCGTGGAGATTCGTCCGATTCCGCGCGAAGCGGTGGACGAGTTCGGGCTGAAGAACCGCGAGGGCGCGCTCGTCTACGCCGTGTCCCCGGGCGGAGCGGCGGCCCGGGCCGGCCTCGAGCCGGGCGACGTGATCGTGGCGTACGGCGGCAAGGCCGTGAAGAACAGCAACGACCTCGTGTCGATGGTGACGGCCACGCGGCCGGGCACGAGCGTGCCGGTGCGCGTCGTGCGCGACGGCCGCGAGCAGTCGATCAACGTAACGGTGGACGAGCTCGATCTCGAAGCCGAACAGGGCGCCAACCAGCAGTCGCGTGGGCGCGGCGGCCGCGGCGGTGCCGAGCCCGAGACGACGGCGGGCTTCGGACTGACGCTCAACAACATCACGCCGGACATTGCCCGCCAGCTGCGGCTCGACAACCCGCGCGGCGCGGTGGTGGTGGACGTCGACCCGAACAGCCCGGCCGCCCGCGCCGGCCTCACCGAGGGCGACGTGATCCTGCGCGTCGGCCGCACGCCGGTGGCCAACGCCGCCGACGCCCAGCGTGAGCTCGCGCGCGTGCCGTCGGGCGGCACCGTGGGCCTGCGCGTCCTGCGCGACGGGCAGGAGACGTTCGTGCCCGTCACGAAGGAGTAGCGTCCTTCTCCATGCTCGAGCGCGAGGTCAAGATCCGGTTTCCCGATCCTGACCTCGCTCGGGCCGCACTTGCCGGGGTCGGGGCCGTGCCGCTGCGGCCCCGCCGCCTCCAGGACGACACCCTCTTCGACACCGCCGACAGCGCGCTGCGGGCGCGGCGCGCCGTCGTGCGCCTGCGCCGCGAGCCCGATCGCGCCTTCGTCACCTACAAGGGCCCCGTGCAGGAAGGCCCGATGAAGATGCGCGAGGAGCAGGAAACCGAGGTGGCCGACGCCGACGTCGTGCGCCGCGTGCTGCAGGAGATCGGCCTGCAGGCGTGGTTCCGCTATCAGAAGTTCCGCGAGGAGTTCGAGGCGCCGGGCGTGGTGATCGCGCTCGACGAGACGCCGGTTGGCACCTACCTCGAAATCGAAGGTTCGGAAGAGGGCATCCTGACAATTGCCGATGCGCTGGGCTGCTCGCCCGCCGACTTCATCCTCGACTCGTACCGCGGGCTCTTCCTGGCGTTCGCGCAAGCGCACAACGTGACCGCGCGCGACATGCTGTTCGACGTGGGAGACATGACCGGCGCATGATTCCGGCGCTGGTGCTGACCGCGGGCCTGGCCACGCGCCTGCGCCCGCTCTCGCTCGTCCGCGCCAAGGCCGCGCTGCCGGTGGCCGGACAGCCGCTCGTGGTCCGCATCCTCCGCTGGCTGCGGACAGCCGGCGTCACCGATGTGGTGCTCAACCTGCACCACATGCCGGACACACTGACGCGCATCGTGGGCGACGGGCAGGACCTCGGCGTGTCCGTCCGCTACTCGTGGGAGACGCCCGTGCTCGGCTCGGCCGGCGGTCCCAAACGCGCCGCGCCGATCCTCGGCGCGTCACGTTTCCTGGTCATCAACGGCGACACGCTGACGACGCTGGACCTCGCGCCCGTCCTCGATCACCACGAGCGCTCCGGCGCTCTCGTCACCATGGCGGGCGTGCCGAACACCGAGCCGCACAAGTACAGCGGCCTGGTGGCCGGGCCAGACGGCGTGTTCGCGGGCGTCGCGCCACGCGGGTCGCGGCAGCCGTCGTACCACTACTTCGGCGTGCAGGTGGTGGAGGCCGCGGCATTCGACGCCGTGCCGGCCGGCACGCCATGCGAGTCGGTGGCCGCGCTCTATCCGGCGCTCAACGCGGCGCGGCCGGGCAGCGTGCGCGTGCTCCCCACCCAGGCGGCCTACCACGACATCGGGACCCCGCTCGACTACTACGTCACGTCCATGGCGTTTGCCGATCTGGAAGGCACGGCGCCGTCGCACCGGTCGATCCTCTGGGACGACGTCGAGATCGGCGAGGGTGCGTCGGTCGAGCGCTGCATCGTGACCGACGGCGCGCGGATTCCCCCGCGGACGTCGTGGACGGGTCAGATCATCCGCCGGCTCGACGGCGAGCTGGCGCCGGGCGAGCAGGCCATCGGCGCGCTGGCCATCTCGCCGTTACACTTTCAAGCGTGACGACGGCCACCGACGTTCGCACGCGCATCGATCTGTTCCTGTCCAACTGCGGGCTCGCGCAGAGCGGCGCCTCGGTGGTGGCGCTCACCGGCGACGCCTCGGATCGCCGCTACTTCCGGGTGCTCGTGCCGAACGACGCCTCGCAAGTGCTGGCCGTGCATCCCGGCGCGATCGACTTCGAGCAGCTCGCGTTCGTCAACGTCGCCGGCCTGCTGGCGTCGATGCCCGCGCCGGTGCCGCGCATCCTGGCGCACTCGAACGAGCTGGGCATCATCGCGCTCCAGGACCTCGGCGACGTGACGCTGCAGGCCCACTTGGGCGCCGCCACGCCCGCCGAGCACGCCGCGCTCTACCGCGAAGCCGTCGGGCTCATCGCCACGCTGCAGCGCCGCGGCGCCGAGATGGCCAGCCCCGCCTACGTGCCCTATGGCATCGCGTTCGACGTGGAGAAGCTCACCTGGGAGCTGAACTTCTTCGTGAAGCACTTCCTCGAGGCCTACCGCGGGGAGTCCTTGACGCCGGACGCGCGCACGGCCCTCGGAGGGGAGTTCGCGGCCATCGTCGAGGAGCTGGCGGCCGAGCCCCGGGTGCTCTGCCATCGCGACTATCACAGCCGCAACCTGATGCTCCATGGCGGGCAGCTCTACATCATCGATTTCCAGGACGCACGCATGGGGCCCGACACCTACGACCTGGTGTCGCTGCTGCGCGACTCCTACGTGGATCTGCTCGAGGCGCAGGTGGACGAGCTCATCGCCTACTTTTTGGCGCTGCGCGGCCAGGGCACCGCGGCCGGCGACGGCCCGCGCTTTCGCGATCGATTCGACCTGATGGCGCTGCAGCGCAACCTGAAAGCGCTCGGCACCTTCGGCTTCCAGGCCGCCACGCGTGTCAACCCGGTTTACATCCAATACATCCCGCGGACGCTCGCCTGCGTGCGCGCCAACCTCGAGCGCCATACGCGCTTTGCCCGCCTGCGCGAGCTGCTCGCCGATGCGTTACCAGAGCTGCGCTAACATGGCCCCACCGTGGGCGATCGGCGCTTCGGGCTCTCCACGCACCTCTTTCACGACCATCGGCTGACGCGCGACCACCTCGCGCTCGTGGCACGCCACGGGTTCGATGCCGTGGAACTCTTCGCCACGCGGACTCATTTCGATTACCGGGACGACGGCGCGGTCACGCAGCTCGCCGCCTGGCTGCGCGAGACGAAGCTCGAGCTGCACTCGGTGCATGCGCCCATCGCCGAAGCCGTGCGCCGCGGTGAGATGGTCGTGCCCTACTCCACGGCGTCGGGCGACGAGACCCGTCGCGCCGTCGCGGTCGAGGAAGCCAGGGCCGCACTGGCCCTCGCCACGCGGATTCCGTTCCGCTACCTGGTCCTGCATCTGGGCGTGCCCACGCGCACGAACCCGCCGGCCAACGACAACCAGCCCGCGGCCGCGCGCCGCAGCCTCGAGGAGATTGCCGGGGCGGCACGAGCGGTCGGCGTGCACGTGGCAGTTGAAGTGATCCCGAATGCGCTCTCGACACCGGGCGCGCTCGTCCGGCTGCTCGAAGACGACGACGAGGGCACCGGCGCCGGCATCTGCCTCGATTACGGCCACGCGCACCTGATGGGCGACCTGGGCGAAGCCATCGAGGAAGTGTCGGGGCACCTCGTGACCACCCACGTGCACGACAACCGGCGCCGCGCCGACGATCACCTGCCACCCTTCGGCGGCAGCATCGACTGGGACGTGGCGATGATGGAAACGCAGAAGATCGGCTACGACGGCGTGCTGATGTTCGAGGTGGCCGACACCGGCGACCCGGTGGCGACCCTGCGGCGCTGCGCCGACGCGCGCGAGCGGCTCGAGAGCACCTTCGTCACCTTCCCCGTCGAATAGAGCGCTTCATTCGTACGTGGGGGCCGGCCGTCGGACACTGAAACCGGCCCCCACGACAGAGTGCCTAGAACGCCGCGTGACCGGGTGTGCGCGGGAACGGAATGACGTCCCGGATATTGGCCATCCCCGTCGCGTAGATGATGGTGCGCTCGAGACCAAGACCGAACCCGGCGTGCGGCACGGTGCCGTATCGGCGGAGATCGCGATACCACCAGTAAGCTTTCGGGTCGAGGTGCAGCTCCTCGAGACGGCGATCCAGACGATCCAAACGCTCCTCGCGCTGCGAGCCGCCGATGATCTCGCCGATGCCAGGCGCCAGCACGTCCATGGCCGCCACCGTCTTCCCGTCGTCGTTCATCCGCATGTAGAACGCTTTGATCTCCTTGGGATAGTCCATGACGACGACGGGGGCTTTCACGTGCTCTTCGGTGAGCCAGCGTTCGTGTTCCGACTGGAGATCCATGCCCCAGTGCACCGGAAACTCGAAGGTCTTCCCGCTCTTTTCGAGGGCAGCGATCGCGTCCGTATAGGTCATGCGCTCGAAGGGAGATCTCACGAACGCTTCGACGCGTGCGACACAGCCCTTGTCCACGCGATCGGCGAAAAATTTCAAGTCGTCGTCGCGCTCGTTGAGGAGCGCCGTCAGGATGTATTTCAGGAACGACTCGGCCAGCTCGGCGTCGGCCTGCAGATCGGCGAACGCGATCTCGGGCTCGACCATCCAGAACTCGGCCAGGTGGCGGCTCGTGTTGCTGTTCTCGGCGCGGAAGGTCGGGCCGAAGGTGTAGACCTTCGACAGGGCGAGACAGTAGGTCTCGACGTTGAGCTGTCCGCTGACGGTGAGGAACGCTTCGCGCCCGAAGAAGTCTTGCGTGAAGTCGGTTCGTCCGTCTGGCGTGGACGGGATGGCCGACCGGTTGGCCACGTCGAGCGTGCTGACGCGAAACATCTCGCCGGCGCCTTCGGCATCGCTTGCCGTGATGATCGGCGTGTGCACCCAGAAGAACCCCCGTTCGCTGAAGTAGCGATGGATGGCCATGCTGAGGCAGTGGCGCACGCGTGCCACGGCGCCGAGCGTGTTCGTGCGCGCCCGGAGGTGAGCCACTTCGCGGAGATACTCGAAGGACGCACGTTTCGGCTGAATCGGATAGCCCTCGGGGTCGTCAACCCACCCGACGACTTCGACGGCATCGGCTTGCACCTCGACCGACTGGCCCTGTCCCTGACTCTGCACCAGGACACCGCTCGCAATCACCGCGCATCCCGACGTCAGCCGCTTGACCTCACTCTCGTAGTTCGGCAACTGCGCCGGGGCGACGACCTGGATCGGGTCGAAGCACGAGCCGTCGTGGACGTGGACGAACGACAGGCCCGCCTTGGAATCGCGGCGCGTGCGCACCCAGCCGCGGACGGACACGCGGCTCCCGACGGGCAGCTGTCCCTTGAGAAGCGAAGCGATATCGGGGTGATCGGCGGTGGTCATGGCGTGCTACACGCTCCGCAGGTATTGGTGCACCGAAAAGATCGCCGCCGAGCCTTCGCCCACCGCGGCCGCGATGCGGCGGTTGGCATTGGCGCGCACGTCGCCGGCGGCGAAGATGCCGGGCACGTTGGTCTCGAACATCAGCGGGTCGCGATCGAGCTCCCAGCGCTGGCCTGACGCGCGCACGTCGGCGCCGGTGAGGATGAATCCCTTGTCGTCGGTCGCGACCAGGGGGGCAAACGCTTCCGTCCGAGGCGCCACGCCGATGAAGATGAACAGGGCGTTCCCCGCCATGCTCGTCGTCTGGCCGGTCTCAGCGTTGCGGACGTCCAGCCGCTCGAGGCGGCCGCTGCCGTGTACCGCCTCGATCTCCGTGTCGCCGAGCACCGTGATGTTCTCCGTCTGGTTGATCCGGTCGACGAGATAGTGCGACATCGCCGGATGGAGCGTGGGCTTGCGGACGATCACCGTGACCTGCGCCGCGTAACGCGCGAAGAACAGCGCGCCCTGCCCCGCCGAATTGGCGCCGCCCAGCACGAAGACGTGCTGGCCACGGTAGATCGCCGCTTCGGACAGCGCCGCGCCGTAGTAGACGCCGGCGCCGAGCAGCGGCGCCAGCCCGGGCGCATCGAGCTCCCGCACCGCCATGCCCGTGGACAGCAGCAGCGCATGGCACACCACTTCCTGGCCGTTCGACAGCTGCACCACCTTGTACGGATCGTGACGCCGGATGCCGACGGCCGAGTGGCCCACCAGCACCTCGGCGCCGAAGCGCTTGGCCTGCATCGCCGCCCGGCGGGCCAGGTCCGCACCGGTGACGCCGTTGGGAAAGCCGAGATAGTTCTCGATCATCGAGCTCGTCCCCGCCTGGCCGCCGGGAGCGTTCTGCTCGATGAGGAGCACCTTCAGTCCCTCGGACGCGCCGTAGACCGCGCACGCCAGGCCGGCGGGGCCGCCGCCGATCACGACCAGGTCGTAGTAGGGACGCGTGGGCACCGTCTGCAGGCCCACCTTCTCCGCCAGCTCCGGGTGTGACGGCATCGCCAGCGCGGTGCCATCGGCGAGCAGCACCAGCGGCAGCCGCGCCAGATCGCCGCCGATGGTGGCAATGGCGAGTTGACGCATCGGCTCGTCCGATTCGACGTCGATCCACTGGTACGGAATCTGGTTGCGCGATAGAAAGTCACGCGTCTCGTAGCTGCGCGGCGACCATCGCGAGCCCACGACGCGGATGCCATCGAACGGAGTCCGGGCCCGCGACGACCAGTCGGCCAGCAGGTCGTCGAGCACCGGGAACAGGTGCTGTTCGGGCGGGTCCCACGGCTTCATCAGGTAGTGATCGAGCCCCACTTCGTTGATGGCCGCGATGGCCGCTTCCGAGTCCGCGTAGGCGGTCAGCAACACGCGCTTGGCCTGTGGGAGCAGCGATCGCATCTGCCGCAGGAACTGGGTGCCGGTCATGTCCGGCATGCGCTGATCGACCAGAAGAAGCGCCACCGGCGTTCCCCGCCGCTTCAGCTCCTCCGCCGTCTCGATAGCCTGCCGCGCCGAGCGGGCCGGCAGCACGCGGTAGTCCGCCCGGTATCGCTGTTTGAGATCGCGCTCGACGGCGCCGAGCACTTCGGGATCGTCGTCCACCGCCAGGATGACCGGTTTGCCCACGCGTCAGACTCCAGTACCGGCTGCAATCACGGCCGGGAGCGTGACACGAAACTCGGTGCCGCGCTCGCTCGTGTTCATGTCGATCGCCCCGTGATGCCGTTGCACGATGCGGCGCGCGATGTCGAGGCCAAGGCCGGTGCCTTCGCCGACATCCTTGGTCGTGAAGAACGGGTCGAAGATGCGGCCGGCCACGTCGGCCGGGATGCCCGGCCCGTCGTCGATGACGCGCACCACCACGGCGGCGCCGGCGCTCTCCGCCTCGACGCGCACGTGGCCACCCGGCGTGGCGTCGATGGCGTTGTCCACCAGGTTCGCCCACACCTGATTCAATTCCCCGCCGTACCCCTCGACGGCGGGCAGCTGCTCGGGGACGCGCAGCTCGACCTCCACCGATTTCGTTCTCGCCTTCGATCGCAGCACCGTAATGGTGTCGGACAGCCCTTGCCCGATCGCGATCGGCATCAGCGTCGCCTGCTGGTTGACGTAGGTGAAGCCTTTCACCGCCGCCACCAGCGTGTGGATCCGCGTGGCCGCGGTCTCGATCTCCATCGCGAGCTGCCGGACGGCACGCTGCGCCGATTCGTGCGCGAGCACGATTCCGACGCGGCCCTCGCCGACCGCGGCCAACAGCGCGTCGAGGTCCGCCGCCTGCAGTCCGGATCGGGCGAGCGGCTCCGAATCCACGTCGTCGACGTCGTGAGCGTCGAACCAGTCGTCGATGGCGTCCTGCCGGTCCGCGAGATCGAGCGGGCTGGTGGAAGCGGCGGTGAGCATCTCGTCGCGGAGCGCGGCCACGGCGCTCGCCTGGGCGCCCGTCAGGTCGAGCGCGGTGAACCGGGCCGTGGCCGCGTCGAGCGTCGACAGCCCGGACACCAGCGTCTTGGCGCTGCGGGCCACCGCCGAGGCCGGGTTGTTCAGCTCGTGCGCCAAGCCGGCGGCCAGACGGCCCAGCGATGCCACCTTTTCGTCCAGCAGTTCACTCGACTTGAAGACACGGGCGCGGTCGATCATGACGTGCACGAGTACGGCGGTGAGCTGGGGACACTCCTGGATGAGGCGTGGCAGTTCGCTCGCGTCGAGCGCCAGGATATCGGAAGGTTCTTCGGCGACGACGTTGGCAGGAGGCCCTTTGATGCGCGAGTACGGCAGAAGACCGGTGACGTCGCCGCCGTGCCACTCCATCACGATACGCGGCCCGGCGCCGCGATCGACACGGATGGACAGATGGCCGCTCAGGACGACGTAGAGGCCCTTGACGGGACCGCCGCCGGGCGTGAGCACGTCGCCGACGTGGAGCGTTCGCGCCACCGCCGCCGCCGCCAGCCACTCGAGCTGCGGCCGAGGGACGGACGCCAGCGTGCGGTGTGCGGCGAGCCTGTCAAGAAGAGGTTCGGACATGAGATCAGCCGGCCTGGGGTGCCGGCTGATTTTACAGCCCGACCGTGCGCCGCGTCAGACGACGGTACGTCTGCCGCTGATGAGGCCCACGAGGAACAGCACGATCGCCATCACCAGCAGCACGTGGATGAACGCACCAACCGTGTAGGTGCCCACGATACCGAGCAACCACGCAACCAACAGGATGAACGCCAGCACCATCAACATGACAGCCTCCAGAGCTTTAAGCCCATCGAACGGCGTTCGGACCGTTCACCGCGTTTTGGAGCAAGACGCGGGCCGTCAAACGCCGGCCCCAGCCGAGCTCTCCAGCCCAGCACTTCTCAGCCCCCCGTGGTACGCTGATCCACTGATGAAGATCGGAATGGTGTCGCTGGGCTGCCCCAAGAACCTCGTCGATTCCGAGGTCATGCTGGGCCTGGCCCAGCAGGCCGGGCATGAACTGACCCGCGACCCGGCCGGGGCCGAGGTGCTGGTCGTCAACACCTGCGCCTTCATCGACAAGGCCAAGCAGGAGTCGGTGGACGCCATCCTCGAGATGGCCGAGTTCAAGAAGACCGGCGCGTGCAAGACGCTCGTCGTCGCCGGCTGTCTGGCCGAGCGCTACCGTGACGAGCTCAAGGCGCAGATCCCCGAGATCGACCACATCCTCGGCACCGGCGACGTGCCGGCCATCGTGGAGGCGCTGGGCGGATCGGCGGCCCCGGTGGCCCGGCCCGGCGGATTGATCCAAGTGCTGCGGTCGAACGGTGACGCGCTCCCATCTCAGCCCTCTCCGCGTTCTCCGCCCTCCTTGCCCACCTATCTCTACGACGCCGAGACTCCGCGTCTGCTCGCGACGCCGAGGCACTACGCGTACATCAAGATCGCCGAAGGCTGCGACTATACCTGCGCGTTCTGCATCATCCCGACGCTGCGCGGCAGCTATCGAAGCCGCACCGAAGACTCCGTGGTTCAGGAAGCAGAGGCGCTGGCCGCGCGTGGCGTCAAAGAACTGCTGCTGATCTCGCAGGACACGACGTTTTACGGCAACGACTACGATAAGCGCGGCGCGCTCGGACGGTT
>DASRPM010000135.1:0-6670 GCA_035646375.1 Vicinamibacterales bacterium | reverse complement strand
GCGGTACGGCCACACGCTCAGCGCGCTGCGGACGCCGAACTCGGCCTTGAACGTCCAGTAGGTGCACCCGGTCTTCGGGTCGAGCGCGTGCAGTTCGGCGTTGTCGCTCGCGGCGAAGAGCTTGCCGCCGGCCAGCGCGGGTTGTACACGCGCCGACGTCGCCCCTTCGTACGCGAACGCCCACTTCAACTTGAGGCGCGGCACGTCCTGGGCCGTCAGACCGCCCTGCGGGGCGTAGCGCGCATTGGTGGTGTCGTTGCCCCACGCCATCCATCGCGGCCCCTGCATCGGATCGGTGGCAGGCGTCGCGGCCGTGCAGCGGTTGTCGCGGCGGCTGGAGGCGGCGATCGCCCGGCCTGTCACGAACTGCGCCACCGCCACACGGTCGGCGGTAGTAAGGGTGGCGCCCTGCGCGGCCATCTTGCCGTTGGTCAACGCGTTCAGGATGGCCTCGGGCGTGTACGCGCGCAGCGCGTCCGGCGGGGGCACCTCGGTCTGGCCGGGCTTGTGGCAGGTCGCACAGGCACGCGCGAACACGGCCTCCCCGCCGGCGGGCGGCTGCTGGGCCAACGCGATGCCGGGGACGAGCAGCAACAGGGCGAACGTCACACTCTTCACGCGCATTGAGCCTCCATGTAGGGGTGATGTTATCGTGGTCGGTGGTCGGTCACATCTGGTCGGGCACATCTAAAGATGTGCCCCTACGAACAGAGATGTGCCCTACGAAAACATGACATCCACCTGCCATCCCTCCGTCGCGCCGCTCGCGTTCATTCTCGCGCTCAACGACAGCCTGGCCGAGCGCTCGTTCCAGGGGGTGGCAGACGGCGACGTGTGGAAGCGGCCCACGCCGCAGAGCAACCCGATGCTCTGGATCTTCGGCCACATGGTCAACACGCGGGCGGGACTGCTGAAGCTCGTGGGCGGCGAGGCGGATCTGGGATGGGGCGACGTCTTCAGCCGCGGTGCCGAGCTGGCCGATGCCTCTGGATATCCTGCCCGCGAGCGCATCGCCGAGGTGTCGCGCGACGTAAACGCCAGGCTCTATGCGGGGCTGGCGGCGCTCACCGATGCGGACCTCGCGAAGCCGGCGACGCGCCCCTTCACGCCGGCGGTGAAGACGCTCGGCGATCAGATCGCGTTCCTGACGATGCACGACACCTATCACGTGGGCCAGCTGGCCTACGTGCGCAAGGCGCTCGGACTGCCGGGGGTGGTGGGGTAGACGCTCACTCGTCCCGCAGCGCGACGACCGGATCGACGCGCATCGCGCGCATCGCCGGCACATACCCGGCCAGCGCCGCCACGCCGATCAGCACGCCGGCCGCGGCGGCGATTGTCGCGGGGTCCCGCGGCGCCAGCCCGAACAGGAGCGACTCGATGAACTGGCCCGCTCCGAGCGCCAGCGGCAGACCGATCAGCACACCCGCCACGGCCATGACGAGCACCTGCCGCAGCACCTGCCAGAGCACCGACATCCGTTCCGCGCCGAGCGCCATGCGGATGCCGATCTCACGGCGCCGCTGCGCCACCGCGTGCGCCATCACACCGTAGAGTCCCACCGCAGCGAGGCCCAGTGCCAGCAGCCCGAACAGCGCCGACAGCGACCCTACAAGGCGTTCGATGTACATCGACTCGGCGATCTGGCTTTCCATCGTCCGGAAGTCGTATATCGGCAAGCGCGGATCCACGCGCGCGACGGCCTGTCGTACCGCCGGCGCGATCGCGGCGTCGGCGGCGCGATGCCTGACGTAGAACGTGAACCCGCCGAGCGGTCCCGACTGCGCGAGCGGAATGTAGTGACTCATCAGAACCTCGTCACGCAGGTTGGCGAACCGGGAATCGCGAACGACGCCGACGACTTCGATCTCGAAGCCGGTCTCGCTCTGGCGGCCGAACCGGCGCCCGATCGGGTTCTCGCCCTTCCAGAAGCGGTTTGCCATCGCCTCGTTGACGATGGCGACCCGCTGGCCTCCATCGACATCGGTGTCCGTGAAGTCGCGGCCCTGCAGGAGGGCCACACCGAGCGTCGCGAAGTAGCCGGGACCGACGTTGTTGATCATCGAATTCATGTCCTCCCCGGTGGCAGGGTCGTAACCCTGCACTCTCACCGTCTGGAAGCCGAACCCGTTCGTCATCGCCGGGACCGTCGCCATCGACGCCGCGGTCACACCGGCGATCGCGGTCAGTTCCTGTTGCAGCCGGCTGGCCAGCACGACCGCCTCCGGCCCGACGTAGCTGTTGAGCGCCGCGTCGACGCGCAGCTGCAGCAGATGGTCGGGTACGAACCCCGGGTTGATGGAGCGGAGGTTGTAGAGGCTGCGGGCAAACAGACCGGCGCCGGCGACCAGGAGCAGCGACAGCGCCACCTGCCCGACGACCAGGACACGGAGGAGCCGCGCCTGCTTCCCGTCACCGAGTACGCGGCCGATGCCCGGTCGCAGCGCCGCGGCCCTGGGCCGAGTGGCGCGCAGCGCCGGCCCGAGACCGAAGCCGATGGCGGTGACGACTGCCAACGCAATCGCGAACCCGACCACGCGGAGGTCCAGGGACGCCGACAGCGGTGAGCTTCCGGCCTCATCCGGCAACATGCCGATCAGGAGCCGCGTCGCCGACGACGCGACCAGGAGCCCCGCGAGCGTCCCGGCGCCGGCGAGTACGAGGCTTTCGGTCAGCCGCTGCCGCACGAGCCGGAAGCGCCCGGCGCCCAGCGCCAGGCGGACGGCCACCTCCTGCTGCTGGCTGGACGCCCGTGCCATCAACAGGTTGGCGACGTTGACGCACGCAATCAACAACACCACGGCCACCATGGCCATCAAAGCGATCAGCGGTGACGAGAAGTCGGTGCGGAGCTGCGAGCGTCCCTTCGCAGCGGGCAGCACGTCCAGTGGCTTGCCGAGGAACTTGGCGCGTCCCTCCGGCGAAAACCTCGACCGCACGGTCTTGAAGTCCTCCCGCAGCAGAGCCCGATAGGTGGGGTCGAGCACGGCCGTGACCCGTTCGGGCGTCACGCCGGGCCGCAGCCGGCCCACGAGATGGAGCCAGCGGGTTCGCCAGTCGTCCAGGCCTTTCCAGGTCGGCGTCAGCGCCGCGTCCATCATCAGCGGCGCAAAGAGATCCGCCGGCCGCCCGAGATCGAAGCCGCCGAATGCCGGCGCGGCTACGCCGACGATCGTCATCGGCTGCCCGTTGACGCGGACGGCGCGGCCCACCACGGCGTGATCGGCGCCAAAGCGGCGTTCCCAGTAGGCGTGGCTCAGCACGACGACCGGATGTCCGTCGGGAATGCGATCGTCGTCGGGACCGAGGATGCGGCCGAGCACCGGACCAATGCCGAGCGTCCTGAAGTAGTCGCCGCTGACGGCCTCGACCACCACGCGCTCCGAGTCGCCGTCTGCGCTGACCGCGGCGACCGTCCCGAAACGGGCGAACATGCCGCTCAACGCCGGCGACGCTGCCGAGTAGAGCCCCCGGAACACCGGTTCCGAGAACACCTGGCGGCCCCGGGTGGCACCTTGATACCAGCCGGGGCTGTCCAGCATCACGAGCTCGTCTGGCCGCTGCACCGGAAGGGCGCGCAGGAGCAACTGGTCGGTCAGCGAAAAGATCGCGGCATTCGCCCCGATGCCCAGCGCCAGCGTGATGATTGCCGCGGCCGAGAAACCCGGATTCCGCCTGAGCGATCGCAGGGCGAGGGCGACGTCCTGGCGAAAATCCTCGAGCCACATCAGCCGGCGCGATTCGAAGAACCGCTCACGCGCCCCGGTCACGTTGCCGAACCGCTTGCGCGCCAGCGTGCGCGCTGCCTCCGGTGCCACACCCTCGGTAATCAGGCGATCGGTCTCGAGCGCGATGTGCGCCTCGATCTCGCGCGCGAAGTCGTCGTCGCCGCGCGTCATCTCACGCCTCCTCGGGACCCAGGATGGTGCCGATGATTGCCGACAGGCGGCGCCACTGCCGCGTCTGGGCGGTCAGCTGCTTGCGGCCGTCCTTCGTCAGCGAGTAGAAGCGGGCCCGGCGGTTGTTGTCGGACAGCCCCCACTCGGCGTCGATCCAGCCGCGCTCCTCGAGCCGCTGCAACGCGGGGTAGAGCGAGCCGTGGTCCACGAGCAGCGTCGCCTCCGACTGCGTTTCGATCGCGCGGGCAATGCCTTGACCGTGCTGCGGACCGAACACCAGGGTCCTGAGGATGAGCAGGTCGAGCGTCCCCTGCAGCAGGGCGATACGCTCGCGCTCCTCGCGCTTCGCGGCTCTTTGGGTAGCCATTCGACCCGAGCCTACCGCCTCCTTGGGTAGGACGTCAACCCAAGCGGCAACGGTCAAGTGGCAAGGGCGCGCGGTGGCCCATGGCCGGGCCGGCTGAAGCCGGCCCCCACACTGCAGGCGGACCTGAAGGTCCGCCTCTACGAGAGCGGCGCCGGTAGTTTCGAGGCGCCCATCAGGTGCTCGTCGATCGCCTTGGCGGCGCTGCGCCCCTCGGCAATCGCCCACACGATGAGCGACTGGCCGCGCTGCATGTCGCCGGCGGTGAAGACGCCGGAGACGTTCGTCATCCACTTGCCGTCGCGCGCGACGTTGCCGCGCGCGGTCAGATCGACGCCGAGGTCGTTCAGCAGCGCGCCCTTCTCCGGACCCACGAAGCCCATCGCCAGCAGCACCAGGTCCGCCTTCAGCTCGAACTCGCTGCCGGCCACCGGCTCGAACACCGTGCGCCCGTCCTTCTGCACCGCCTCGACCTTGACGGCGTGCAGCGTCTGCACGCGCCCATCCGGCGTGCCCGAGAAGCGCTGCGTGGACACCGCATACACGCGCTCGCCACCCTCTTCGTGCGCGGACGATACGCGGAAGACGACCGGCCACTCCGGCCACGGGTTGCTGGCCGTGCGCTCTTTCGGCGGCACCGGCAGCAGCTCGAGCTGGTGCACCGACTTCGCCTTCTGGCGATGCGCGGTGCCCAGGCAGTCGGCGCCCGTGTCGCCGCCGCCGATGATGATCACGTGCTTCCCTTCGGCCGAGATGAATTCGGCGTCGGGAATCGCGTCACCCTCGTTGCGGCGGTTCTGGAGCGTCAAGTACTCCATCGCGAAGTGGATGCCCGTGAGCTCGCGTCCAGGCACCGGCAGATCGCGCGGCTTCTCGGCGCCGCCCGCCAGCAGCACCGCGTCGTAGTCGCGCTTCAGGCGGTCGGCGGTGAGATCGACGCCCACGTTCACGCCCGGGCGGAACACCACGCCCTCCGCCTCCATCACCTTGAGGCGGCGATCGAGGAAGCGCTTCTCCATCTTGAACTCGGGAATGCCGTAGCGCAGCAGGCCGCCGATGCGGTCCGACTTCTCGAACACGGTCACCGAGTGGCCGGCGCGGTTCAACTGATCGGCGGCGGCCAGCCCCGCCGGCCCCGAGCCGACGATGGCCACCTTCTTCCACGTGCGCCCCTCGGGCGGCTGCGGCACCACCCAGCCCTCGTCCCAGGCGCGGTCGATGATCGTCGCCTCGATCGACTTGATCGTGACGGGGTCCTCGTTGATGCCGAGGACGCACGAGCCTTCGCACGGCGCCGGACAGAGCTTGCCGGTGAACTCCGGAAAGTTGTTGGTCGTGTGCAGCCGGTCGATCGCCGCCTTCCAGCGGTCGTGATAGACGAGGTCGTTCCAGTCCGGAATCAGGTTGCCCAGGGGGCAGCCTTGATGACAGAACGGGATGCCGCAGTCCATGCAGCGCGCACCCTGCCCCGCCAGATCCGGGGTGGGATACGGCAGATACACCTCGCGCCAGTCCTGGACGCGCTCGGCGACCGGCCGGGTGGGGTGCTTCTTCCGTCTGATCTCGATGAATCCGGTCGGCTTACCCATGCGCCGGACTCACAGCTGCAGCCCCGACCGCCCTCTGCTTGCTGACCGGGTCTGACGACCCAGCCGCCACCACGGGATCCGACACATGAGCGGCCTCCGCCGCCTCCTTCTTCGCCTGCTCCGCCAGCGCGCGCTTGTACTCGCGCGGCATCACCTTCACCAGCCGGGCCTGCAGCGAGGCCCAGTCCTTGAGCAGGTTCTGGGCGTAGGCGCTGCCGGTCGCCGCCGCGTGCCGCATGATGAGCGTCTGCACGAAGTCGATCTCCCCGGCGTCCACCAGCGCTTCCTGATCGACCATCTGCGGGTTGCACCGCCTCCTGAATTTTCCGTCGACGTCGAACACATAGGCGACGCCGCCGCTCATGCCCGCCGCGAAGTTCCGCCCGGTGGTGCCGAGCACGATCACGCGGCCGCCGGTCATGTACTCGCAGCCGTGGTCGCCAACGCCTTCCACCACCACGTTGGCGCCGCTGTTGCGGACGCAGAACCGCTCGCCGGCCACGCCGCGGACGAACGCCTCGCCGCTGGTGGCGCCGTACAACCCCACGTTGCCGATGATGATGTTCTCCTCGGACTTGAACGGCGACTCCGGCGGCGGATACACCACAAGCTGACCGCCCGACAGCCCCTTGCCGAAGCCGTCGTTGGCGTCGCCCACCAGCACCATCGTCATGCCCCGCGGCACGAACGCGCCGAAGCTCTGGCCGGCCGAGCCCATGAACGTCAGCCGGATGGTGTCGGCCGGGAGCCCGGCGCCGCCAAAGCGCCGCGTCACCTCGGCGCCGAGCATCGTGCCCACGGTGCGATCCGAGTTCTGG
>DASRPM010000134.1:0-37566 GCA_035646375.1 Vicinamibacterales bacterium | reverse complement strand
TCGCTGGCCCACAACTGAGCACCCGACGCCTGCTGGAGCACCGTCAGCCCGCCCCCGTGGTCGGGGTGCGGCTCCGAGTTCAGGAGCACTTTGACGTCCTTGATGTCGAAGCCGAGCTTCGCGATGCTCGCCATGATCAAGGGCGCGGTGGTGGGATAGCCGCCGTCGAGCACCACGTGGCCCTCGGGCCCGGTGATGAGGAAAGCCGCCACGTCGGTGGCGCCGACGTAGTAGAAGTTGCCAGCGATGCGGAACGGTTCGGCGGGCCCCTGTCCGCCGATCTTTCTCGCGTTCCCCCACCTGCCGACGAGCACCAGCGCAACGAGGCTCAGGACTGCCAGCAGGATTGCCAGCTGACGCTTGGAGTTGAGCAACATGACGGAAGGATCGCCTGCCGGACGCCGCTCAGTCTTGATCAGCCGGTGAGCGTTACGTGAGATGTCGGTGATTTCCGCCCTCAGAGCGAGACGCCGCCGGTTCCCCTGCCTGCAACGCCCATTTGCGAAAGCTCGTGGAGTGTTTCCGCAAAGACATCGTAGAGTCCTTTGAGCCGTTCCACTTCCCGGATCCGGTCGGCAACGTTGAAGACCAGGACATCGGTTGCGGCCGGGTACTCCGCTCCGAACCATCCATCGTCGTCCTGGATGCTCAGCTGAAATTTGGGCTGAGCCGTGACCAGCGCGCGCCACCGTTCGCTGCTGCACAGCCCCTGCACCGCGGCCTCGTCGTTCCCTTTGATCACGAAGGTCGCGTCGAACTCCGGATGTCCCACCTGAACGTCCTGCATCCCGAGAAGCGTTCCCAGGTAGCTGAAGACCGTCGATCGGCCGATCGAAAACCGAAACCCGGTGGGGTTGGGAAAGGGTGCGCGCATGCGCGTATGCGTGACAGAGGTGTGCACCTTCCCGACCATGACCGGAACCTGATACTCGTCGAGCGTCACCGTCCAGTCGCGCACACGGACCTGCAGCCGTTCACCCTTCCACAGACTCCCTGGGACGACCTCGCCCCCGATCTGCGCGCAAAGCGCGGTCCAGACTTCGTCTCGGCTCGGTCCGAACAGTGACTTGAAGAATTCCATTGGCTGGACACCTCCACAAAATTCGGCGCTCATGCTGTCACGGGACGAGGCGGAAAGCCGCGATCCTTGCGGCGTCGGGTGCGTATTGCTACCATCCGGGGCTGCCGACGGCGTACCCCGTCTGGGCTAGGGAGTGCCACTATGAGCACACGAATCGCTCGACTCGTCGTTTTGTGCGGAATCCTCATGACCGCCGTGGGGGTGCACGCGCATCACGCCGTGGCGGGCATCTACGACCTGAACAAAGAGATGGTCCTGCAGGGCCGGCTCAAGAAATTGAACTTTACGAATCCCCACGTGAGCATCGAGCTGACGGTCCCGAACCAGGACGGCACGAACACGGACTGGATTCTGACCACGGCCTCGATTCAGAACCTGACGCGACAGGGGATCAACAAGACCTCGATGAAGCCGGGCGAGATCCTCAAGGTCACGATTCTTCCGGCCAAGAACGGGAACCCGGCGGGATTCATCAGGTCTATCGAGCTCGGCGACAAAGAGTTCAAGATCTCGGTTGACTAGGCTGACGCGAAGGGACTCGCAAATGGCGTTTCGAACCGCTGCGGCGGCGGCCGTGTTCCTGGCCGTCTTCGTGATGCAGCACGCGCCGGCAGGCGCGCAGGGTGGTCAGGGAGCTCCGGCAGGCCAGGCACCGGCGGGAGGCCGGGGCGGCGGCCGTGGTGGTCCAGGTGGTGCGTTCGGCGCGGGGCCCTTTACGCCCGTCGCCGGAGCCAAGGACATGAAGTCGGTCCTCTTCAACTGGGCCTGGCACATGGGGATGCTGCGGAGCGGGAACGAGTCGGAGCTCGTGAAGACGCTCGACTATCACGCCGAGGGCGGCACGATCCAGGTGGACGGTCAGCCGTGCACGCTGACGAAGTATCGCGTACAGGCGAACTACCAGGTCCCCGGGTACCGCGAGCAGTACGAGTGCACGCGCGCGAATGGCCAGAAGGTCTCGAACGTACAGACCGTGAGCGGCACCTACGCCTGGGACGAAGACATGCCGGGCGCGGAGCTGGTGCCCGGCAAGGGCAAGGCCACGCCGAGGCAGGCTGCGCTCGAGGAACGGCTGATCCGTCTCTGGGCGAGCCCGCACGGTGCGCCGAAGGCCGCCATCGCCGGCGCCGCCGGCCTGCCGCCGTCTGAGTCGTTCGGTCAGAACCCGGCCGTCCTGCTCGACAAGCAGACAGCCGCCGGCGCGAAAGCGACGACGACCATGTCGTGGCAGGGGGAGAAAGTCGTCTTCACGTTCCCGATCCCTGGAGTCCCGGGGGCGATGGCGACGGCCACCCTCAACAACTACCTGCCGGAGACTGTCGTGGTGACGCACGGCACGAACAAGACGGAGTTCGTCTACGGCAACTTCGGAGACTTCAACAATCCCCTCTTCAAGATCGAGGCGCTCTACGCCGGTACGATCATCGAGCGCCGAAACGGGACCGTCGTGCGGAATGTGAAATCGAAGGTGACCGAGATCGGTCAGATCTACGTCGTCATGCCGGTGCCGGACAGCGTGCGGAAGGCTGGTGGAAAGTGAGGAGTGCAATGAAGGCGACCGTGGTGGCGATCGTTCTCGGCCTCCTTGCCACGCCAGTGGCGGCGCAGTTCGGCCCTCCCCCGCCAGCGGATCCGAACGCCCCGACGCCGAGGCTGCCCAACGGGAAGCCCGATCTCACCGGCTCCTGGCAGGGCGCCGGCGGTGGCCTTCAGGGCTCCGGCGGCAACATGTTCCGCCGGTGCACTCCCTTCCAGACGAAGGAGTGCATGGAGTGGACGAATCAGAGCGCGGACTGGGTGTTCATGTCGGCCACTCGCCTCGATGAGCGCCAGCCGTTGTACAAGCCCGAACACTGGGACAAGATGATCGAGCTCGACCAGTGGACGAACAAGTACGACCCGGTCATGACGTGCCTCCCGCTCGGCATTCCGCGTCAGGGACCTCCGGCGCGAATCTTCGCCACCGACCGGGACATCACGATGCTCTACCGGGGCGGTGTCGACGGCGCTGGCGGATACGCCGAGCACCGCATGGTCGCGCTCGACGGCAAGCCTCACGATCCCGCGCGTGCGGCCCAGTACACGTACATGGGCTACACGGTCGGCAAGTGGGAGGGCGACACGCTCGTCCTCGACTCCATCGGTTTCTCCGACGAGACCTGGCTTGGCCGCGGCGGCTGGTTCCACTCCGACCAGATGCGCGTCATCGAGAAGTTCACGCGAAAGGGGAACGAGCTGCTCTACGAGGTGACGGTCGAGGACCCCGAGGTGTTGGTCAAGCCATGGGTCATGCCCGCCCGGACCCTGCGGCTCTCCAACAACCCGGCGATCATCGCGGAGCGAGGCAGCTGCACGGAGAGCGAGCTGAAAGAAGTCTCCACGCAGATGCGGCACTAGTCCGTCATTCGTTGCCGAGCAGGCGCGCGAGCTCCGCAAACACGGGCTGCGTGAACATGATGTTGTGGCCCAACCCTGGCAGCGTGGAGACCTGCGCGTCGACTCCTCGCTTCCGCAGCGCCTCCACATAACGGAACGACACATCGGGAGTTGTCACCTCGTCCTCCTTCCCGACGACCAGCCGCACTGTCACGTCGCGCCGAATCGCTGACACCAGAGTGAGCGGCTGAAGACTTCGCGTCGCACCACAGCCACACGCCACCAGCAGCGCGGCATCGGCGAGGTCCGGATACTGGCCGAGAACGAGGGCCGCGATCGTCGCGCCGCCGGAATGGCCGACGAGAACCACGCGGCGGGCCATGAACCGTTCCTTCAGCGCTCGGACAGCTCTCGCGACGTCGCCTGTCACTTCGGCTGTGTAGTTGTCGCCGCGCGCGTCACCTCGGTCCCCATCCGAACGGTCGCCGGCGTTGTCCGTGTAGCCCGGACGCAGGAGCCCGGCGGCCACGACGTCGGCGACGTGCGGGCGAGCGCCAAGCCGCGCGCGCACGCGATCCGGCATGGCAGGTGCGTCGAACCCTTGGGTCAGGGCTTGGGCAAACGCGTATTGATAGCTTGGCGTCGGGTTGAACAAGTCGCCGTGCAGAACGACGACCAGCGCCGGACGAGCGCTCAGGGGAGTCGAGGAGTAGACCTCGGTCTTCAGCCTTCCGTTGGGAACGTCAATCCATTTTGTCTCACCGCCCCGACCGAAGATTGAATCTGCCTCCCACCCGCCGCCGCACGCAAGCAGAGTCCCGCAGAGCACGGCCGCGCAAGCTTGGCGAGCACTCAATGGCGTTTACTCCTTGACTCAAGTTGCTTGAAGTTCACGTTGCAGCCTTGATGAGGGCTGCGGCGAGGCGCTCGGCAATTCGAACGTCAGGACCTCCTTCGGAACCTCTTCCTACTTCAAGCAAATAGGGCCGGAAGGCCCCTCGCAAGTTCGAAACGCCAGAGGCGATTCAAGTTGGATTGGCCGTGGACAAGGAAGCGTGCTGATTCGGTACCAGACCAAAGAACCGTTTGGCAAACTCCGGCCAGACGTTCTGCGGCGCGAGCGGCGGGCCCGTGGGATTGGCGAGCATCTTCATCAAGAACGGCAGGTAGGCGTCGCCGTTCAGCATCACCATCAGTCCGGATCGCCGCTCCGTGCATCCCGCGGTCAGGCAGTAGTATCCGGCGTCCTCGCCAGCGTGGCTGAACAGCATCGGGATCCCCTGGATCTGTTCGAGGTGCCACGCCAGTCCTTCCCATGTCGTATCCGTCTTCTTTACCTGCGGCCGCAGCATCTCGGCGCGGCTGGCGTCGTTCAGCCGGAAGGTGTCGGCCGGCTTCGGGTCGAGGAACTCCCGCAGAAACATGGCATAGTCGGTCGGCGTCGTCATCAGCATCGCGGCGGCGCCGTACCGCGCAATGCCTTCCGCACGTTCCTGCGGCGTGACCGGATTGTCCGGAATGCGCTTGCCGTTCTGGTCGTGGCGCCTGGCGACCAGCCGCGCATAGGCTGTCCCCTCCTCAAAGGTCACGCGGCTCGCCGTCATCCCCAATGGCTTCAGCACGTCGTCGTGCATGAAGTCGACGAACGACTTGTGCGTGATCCCCTCGACCACGGATTGCAGATAGCTGAATCCCTCGCCTGAGTACTGGTTCCGCGAGCCGGGGTCGAATTCGATCGGCAGTTCATTTCCCTGCCGCCAGTTCGGAAAGCCTGTTGTGTGATTGAGCACGTGTCGAGCCGTGACGAGCTCGATACGCGGGTCTGTTGTGATTCGCCGCTTCGTGTATCTCGTCAGCGGCGTATCGAGACTCAACACGCCCTTCTCGCAAAGCTTCAGAACTCCGTATGCGAACACGGGCTTCGTGTCGGAGCACGCGGCAAACACGGTGTCGGTATCCACCGGTTCGTTCGTGCCCGTGTCCTTGACGCCGAATGCGCGCTGCCACGCCAGTTGACCGTCGCGAATGATCGCGACGGACACAGCGGGCATTTTGGTCTCAGGGAGCCACCGCGGAATTCCCGCCTCCCACGCGGTGACGAGCGACTGGAGGAAGGCATCTTTCGCTATGTTCGAAGTGCTCGACGAACACGCACTGGACCACAACGCACCGAATCCAAGTGCCGCGCGACCAGCATCGAGGAGGAATTGTCGGCGGCAGTTGGTCATTGCCGCACGACCCGGAACGATCCCGGCCGTGGGCCCGGCTGCACGGTCCACCCCGGGCCGACGGTCGCCGTCCAGCCATCGCCCTTCAGCGTCGTCGCATCGACGATGACCGGCGCCGGCAGCGAGACGGTCTCGCCGTCGGCCGAGATGAGCGCGCCGCCCGGGGCGTCGAAGGAGCCCCACGCGCCCTTGGTGGCAAGGGCCCGAAACACCGTGCCGGCACCGGGAACGACCGTAGCGCCTGCGTTGTTGACACTGCCGCTGCCCGCGCGCGGGACCACCAGCACCGGACCATCGACGTAGCGGCGGCGCAGCTCGGCGATGATCGCCTGCTGCGCGCGATCGCGCTGCTCTTCGGCCGCGCGCAGCGATGCGCCGTCGTACCGTGCGGCGGCGGCCGCCGCATCCGGCAACGCGGTCACGCCAGCTGAGGCGGACAGCAGCTGGCCCACATCGCTCGCCGCGGTGATCTTTCGATGCCAGCCTGGAGACACCGCGTCGAGCAACAGCCCATAGCCAGCGCCAGACGCGTACGCGAACGTCCGGATGAACGATGTCCCCATCTCCGCGCCCGCCAGGGTGACGATGGCGTGCCGGGTCGCGTCCTGCGCGCTCTCCGACCCGGTCACATATTGCGTGTACGTCGCGATCCCCTCGGTGATGTCGACGGCGTGCTCCTCCGCCGCGGCGCCGGGAAAGCGCTGGTGCCGCGCCGCGCGAAACGCCAGCGCATCGGCAATGGCGGACGTGCGCGCCGCGGCAGAGGCGCCCAGCGCCCGCGCCAGGGCCCGCCACTCGAGGCGCATCCAGTAGCGGCCCTCCAGCGAATCGAGGTGGCTGTTTTCGCCGGCGCTCGCAGCCATCAGCCCGAGGCCGGGCTGAACGCGATGAAACAGCTCGTGCATGAACAGCCGCCCGCGGACCCCCTGATCATCCGCCGGGATCCCCTGCCAGACGTACGCGGCCCACGTGATGCCGCCCCACTGGACGGGCGCGTTCACGAAGCCGATCGCGCGGGGACGGTCACCAGCCGGCGCCGGCTGGCTCGTGGCGATCGTTCCAGTGGCGGCGTCCGCGATCACCATCGGCCCGCACAGCGAGACGCCCCAGTGACGCCCGCCGTCCCGCTCGCAGAGCGCCTGGGCCTCCTTGAAGTACTGCTGGGCGCGCGCCTGATCGACCTGCGCAGCCGCAGGGACCACTGCCACGACGACGAACAACAAGCAGCAGCACCCTCGCACCATCTGCCCCCTGGTCGTCGTCTCCTAGTGCCGAATCTGGGAGGCAGCCGCTTCGGTTTCGAAGCTCGTCTCGCAGTTGCCCCGTTCCGGGATGAGACCCGCGTTCGGGCCGGTGCTGCGCCGGAGGATCCGCGTCGGGAACACCAGCGGTTCCACCAATACCTCCGGGTCCTCGAGCGTCAGGTCGTAGAAGATCGCATCGCCCTCGCGCCTGAACTTCTCGACGATGTGCATGTCACTCGTATGGAAGTAGCCGCCGCGCCCGATCCAGGTCGTGTCGATGAACCCGATGGAGTCGAGCACGAGCGTGTCGCCCTCCCAGCGCCCGACCGTGTCGCCGAAGTACGTGGCCGCGTACGCCGCGTTCGGGCCGTGCTGACGGCCATCAATCGGGATCATGCGGAATTCCGGGTATCCGCCGCCCGCATCGGGAAACTGGCCGTAGATGAACGTGATGTCGGTCTCCGTCTGGAAGATGCGCCGCGGCGGGCCCTGGCGCGGAAGCCCCAGCGGCTGGCAGGTCATGACCGGGTCTTCCTTGTTGGTCCACATGTCGAGCTGTTGCACCTTGTCCCAGTGCTCCGGCTTATAGAGAGGACGGCCCAGCATGCCGAAGCGCGAGGGTGAGTAGAGCGCGAAGTCTTCGGTCTGGTTGGTTTCCCGCCGGCAACCCACCTGCGTGGGACCGCATCGCCGGTTGCCGTAGTTCCCGATCCAGCCGATGTTGAATTCCGCCCAGCCGCCCGTCAGGTCAGGCTTCCCGCCGATCCGCGGTGTGGGTGCCGTCGTGTTGGTCGGCGGCTCGTTCCTCGCCCACACGATGGTTGGAGCCTTCGTGGTGACGTTCATCGCCTTCTGCACGCTTGGCGGCACCGGCACCACCACGTACACGTTGCCGGTCTCCGTTTCGCTCGTCGTCAGATCGCGAACCACCGCACCGTTCTTCCGCTCGGTCAACCGGCCGGCGTAATACACCTCGATCTTGTGCAGCGGGTTGTTCCAGTCCTGATAGTTGCTGTACGTGAACTCGGTCGTCGTCGCACCCTGCGTGACCACGACCTTCTCGACCATGTACTTGGCGTCGAGCGTGGCGGTACCAGTGGCGCCTTCAACGCCCGGAATCGGGAAGGTCAAAACAGGCTTGCCTGCCGGATCAAACACAAGGGAAGTGTTGCCGGCCTTGATCACGCCTTCAGGGATCACCGTTCCCGGGTTGGCGCCCAGCCTCCAGGTGTCCATGGTCCCGGCCAGCGCCGACTTGGCCGCGCCCTGCGGACTCGCCCAGATGCGGATCAGCCGCTCCTGTACCGCCGCGGGCGCCGTCGCCACCTTGCCCTTCGTTCCAGCGATCTCCGCGCCACGCGTGTCTTCGTTCCACGCGTACTGCCAGCTGACCACTTCGATGTTCGAGTAGGTCTGCTTGTTCGGCCGTGTGCACGTGTACTGAATACGCTGACTGAACGTCTGGAAGTTCGTGCTCTCGCGGAACCTCGACAGCGTGCACGGCTGACCGTCCACCTGAATCGTGCCGCTCTTGGCCTGGTATTCGAGCGTCGCCACCATGTCACGCTCGTCGGCGCCCTTCAGCATGCCCTGGTGCCACATCCAGTTGAACAGCACGGCTCTCAGGTCCTTGGCGCCCGCCGCAGGTGTGTACGGTGCACCGCCACGACCCCCACCCCGTGCGCCAGCCGGAGGCTGCCCTCCAGCGCCCGGCCCTTGCGCGCCGGCCGGAGCTTGCGCACCGGCTGTCGATGCCGCGCCGAGCGCGAGCACGAGGGCGAACGCGGGCGCTGTCCAACCATTCCGTCCGCTTTCGCTGAAGCTACTGCGGACAAGTCGAGCAAACTGCATGGCGGTCCTCCGATGTGTGGGGTGAGCATGCCCGTCCCCCAGGACGAGGTCAAGGCTCAAAAGCCAGGTTCCCCTACCGATTCACTTCTCTCTTTCGAAGATCAGGTTCATGAACACGATGTGATCCTTCACGTCGCGCATGAAATGCGGCACGCCGGGCGGAGTAACGACGATATCGCCTGCTTTGATCGTGCGCTCGACGCCGCCCTTGAGGTCGTCGCCGGGCTTGCCTGCCGCGACCGGCTGGCCCTTGGCGTCAACGATTGTGCCGCCGGTGACCAGCGTGCCGGCGCCTTCGCGCACGACATAGATCGTCAGCGACGTGGGATGCACGTGTGCCGTCTCGGGGCCGGTCAGCCGACGGATGTTCACGCTGTAGAAGCCTCCCTCGAGCAGCCTGGTCGTGGCGAGGTTCTTGCCGGGCATGGCCTTGGCGACGACGAGCAGGTCTTCCGCCGTGAGATCGATGGCCCTGTCGGCCGGCGCCTTGTCGCGAACGGCCAAGGCGCCCATCTGGCGCGTCGTCTGAGCCGACGCGTGAATGACCGCAAGGCCAATCATGCCGGCAAGCAACACTGTGGTGCGCATCGTCATCTCCATTGCTCGCCTGAAAGGTCGGCGAGCTACCGCAAGCCATCAGAACGTCCATCGGCGGACTTCGCCGCCCCAGTCACACGACACGGTGAGTGCACCGGCTATCTGTTCACGAGGCGAAGATCGAGGCCCCCGATCTTCGAGGGATCGATGGTCGCCTGTCCCTCGGTTTCCGCTCCGAGCAACCGGTTGTCACGCAGAAACGCCTTTGCCCTGTCCAACGACGCGACGCGTATGACCAGCGCCTGCATCCCGTCCTGCGGTGCTGGCACCAGGCGTATGGCCGGGCCATCTCCAACACGCCAGCTGTTCGGCCCCGATGACGGAGCCGGCTCCAGCAGCCGCTGCCAGAGGCTCCGCGCCATATCCAGATCGCGGACGCCAACAACAACCTCCTTCACGTCCACGACGCCGAGCGCTCCGCCGCCGCTCGCCGCCAACTGCTGCCGGAGACGCTCGCGACGCTGTCCCACGTCGACGTAAGCGGGACTGTACTCACTGAGAAAGATGTGGACCATCCCGTGGGCCGGGTCGTCGGAATCGGAGAACTCCTGCAGCGTCACGTTCGTCCAGAGCACGCCTTTGGATCCGTCGGCCCTGCTCCCTGCAATCTCGCGCCTTCGGCCCGTCGAAAGGCCGCGTCGCGTCAACTGGCGCAGCGACTCGTCAAGAGCTGGTGGTTCTAATGCGAAGCCGAGGAATCGGGGCTGTTGCTCCGTCTGTCCCGGAATCTGAATCGTTTCGAGGTTCACGTTGCCAACGCCGACTCCGCCCGTTAGGACGCCCTCGCGCGGACTGGTGAGCGGCCATGCGACGGGCAGTCGCATTGTCTCGGTGAAGAAGGCGTACAACTCCGGAGGGTTGGCCGAACGGATCATGATGTGGTCGACCTGCCGGACCACTGGTGACGCCGCAGGCTTGGTCTGGGAAGCCTCGAGACCGCCTGCGACCAGGAGGGCCGCCGCCATCAAGCAACCGCTCGTTCGTGGCATCGCTCACGCCGTTCGCTGGCAGACTGTACCGAATCGTCCGGCGGCGCGCTAGCGCCTGATTCTAGGGCCTTGCCGAGCCCCGGACAGCCGGCGACGGCATCGACGCCAGCACGCGGCGCGTGTGCTGCGCGATCATGAGCTCCTCGTCCGTGGGGACCACCCACACCGACACGGCGCTTTCCGCCCGGCTGATGCGCGGCCCGTTCCTCGTGTTGGCCTCGTCATCGAGCCGCACCCCGACCCAGCCCGCGCCCGCACAGACGCGCTCGCGCACAATCGGCGCGTTCTCGCCTATGCCTCCAGTGAAGACCAGGGCGTCGAGCCCTCCGAGCGCGGCGGCCAGAGACCCGAGCTCGCGGCCAATGCGGTAGACGAACAGGCCGACCGCTTCCGCGGCCCGCGGGTCGCTGCTCGCAAGCAGCGCGCGCATGTCGCTGGAGATTCCCGACACGCCGAGCAGCCCCGACTCCGTGTACAGCAGCCGCTCGAGGTCGGGCCGGCTGAGACCGTGCCGGTCGAGCAGGTAGAGCAGGACGCCGGGATCGATCGTGCCGCACCGCGTGCCCATCATCAGACCGTCGAGCGCCGTGAACCCCATCGTCGTCGCGACACTGAGGCTGTTCTGGAGTGCACACAGGCTGGCGCCGTTGCCCAGATGGGCGACAACCGTTCGCCCCGCCGCGGCGCGCCGATCGTGCATCCGCAGCACCGACGCCACGTACTCGTACGACAAGCCATGAAATCCGTAGCGTCGCACGCCCTCGTCGAAATACCGGCGAGGCAAGGCAAACGTCTGCGCCACCGGCGGCTGCGTCTGATGGAACGCGGTGTCGAAGCACGCCACCTGCGCGACCGCCGGCGCCAGCTGCGTGACCGCCTTGATGGCGGCCAGGTTGTGCGGTTGATGGAGCGGGGCCAGGGGAACCAGCGCCTCGAGCCCGGCGAGAACCGCCGCGTCGACGACCACTGGATGCGCGAACTGCGTGCCGCCGTGGACGACGCGATGGCCGGCGGCGACGAAGCGGTGGCCGCCGGGCAGTTGGCGGCGCCCCCAGTCGAAGAGAAACTCGATCGCGCCGGCGTGGCCGAGCCGGGTTCCCGCCGGCCACTCTTTCTCACCCACGGTTCGCGTGGCGTCACGCGCCACGAACCGGGGAGCCGTCAGCAGGCCGTCGATCTGGCCGCGCAGCAGCCGGCGCGGAGGGTCTTCATCGAGAAAGACCGAGAACTTCAGGCTCGATGAGCCGGCATTGAGTACGAGCAGCGCGTTCGCCATAGAGCCCTCGACTCCTGTCGTGTCATCACTCGAGACGCTGGGCGAGCAGGACCACCGAGCGGGGCTGGACCCCATAGGTTGATTGCGCGACGAACGGCGCGTCCGGCCATGGGCAGATGTCGTCAGGGGACGCCAGCGCGGTGTCGATACACCGGCGCCACGCTTGCGGCGGACGTTCCTCCGCGAGCGGCAGCTGGAACGTGAGCGGCTCCCAGTACGCGTTGAACATCATGTGGAAGACGAAGCTGCCGTTGAGGGTGCGCAGCGTAGCCGCCAGGGAGTGCGAATGCTCGCTCCAGTCGGGTTCGTGGAGGCGCACGCCATGCCAGGAGATGCGCACGTGCTGCAGCAGCTGATTCAGGCTCAGCCCGGTGCCTGTCGTCACCACATCACGACGCTGCCGGAAGGCGTTCAGCATGACGACGAAGCGGAGGATGTCGGCGTGCCGTTCGACCAGGCTCCAGTCGAACCAGCTGATCTCGTTGTCCTGGCAATAGGCGTTGTTGTTTCCCTGCTGGGTCCGTCGTACCTCGTCCCCCATGAGCAGCATCGGCGTGCCGGCGGCGAGCAGTTCCAAGGCGAAGAAGTTCTTGACCTGGCGGTTGCGGAGCGCCTCGACGCCCGGGTCCTCGGTGGGCCCTTCGCTGCCGCAGTTCCAGCTCGAGTTGTCACCGGCGCCGTCCCGGTTGTCCTCGCCATTCGCCTCGTTGCGCTTGGCGTTGTAGGAGACGAGGTCGTTCAGCGTGAAGCCGTCGTGGCAGGTGACGAAGTTGACGCTCTGCTCGGCCTCACGTTCCTCGTGCCCGTACAGATCCGGGCTGCCCAGCAAGCGAGCCGCCAGCGCGGAGACGCTCCCGCGGTCGCCCTTGACGAACCGCCGCACGTCGTCGCGAAACCGCCCGTTCCATTCCTGCCAGACGTCGCCGATGAAGGTGCCGACCTGATACAGGCCGGCCGCATCCCACGCTTCGGCAATCAGTTTCGTGCCGGCGAGCAGCGGGTCCGATTCGATGTCCCAGAGCACGGGCGGGCACGGCAGCGGCCGCCCGTCCTGGTCGCGCGAGAGGATCGACGCGAGATCGAAGCGGAAGCCGTCGACGTGCATCTGCGTCACCCAGTAACGCAGGCTGTCCTGGATCAGCCGCCGCACGATCGACTGGTTGGCGTTCAGCGTGTTGCCACAGCCCGTGTAGTCCGCATAGCGCGCGCGGTCCGATTCGAGGATGTAATACGTGTCGTTGGCCAGGCCGCGGTAGCACAGCGTCGGGCCGTGCTGATTGCCCTCGGTCGTGTGGTTGAAGACGACGTCGAGAATCACTTCGATGCCGGCGCGGTGCAGCGCCTTCACCATGTCCCGGAACTCGTCGATTGCGGACAGGGCGCCGGGCCGTGAGCTGTAGGCCTGATGCAGCGCGAAGAACGACACCGGCTGGTAGCCCCAATAATTCACGCGGCCGGCCGGCGCGTCGAGCGGATCGAACTGGAACACAGGCAGGAGCTCGACGGCCGTGACGCCGAGATCGCGGAGGTACGGAATCTTGTCGACCACTCCCGCGTAGGTGCCGCGCCGGTCGTCCGGAACGCCGGAATTCGGGTGACAGGTGAAGCCGCGGACGTGAAGCTCGTAGATGATGCTCTCGGCCGGGCTCCGGCGGATGGGAACGTCGCCCTCCCAGTCGTACAGGCTCGGATCCACTACCACGCTCTTCATGGCGCAGGCGGCATTGTCGCCAGGAAGGCTGGCGGCGGCGCGGTTGTAGGCATCAGGCACCGAGACGGCAAGCCCGTACGGGTCCAGCAGCACCTTCTCGTGGTCGAATCGAAGCCCGCGCTGCGGGCTGAACGGCCCGTACGCCCGATAGCCGTACACCTGTCCGGGCTTCAAGCCTGAAACGAAGACGTGCCAGTAGTGACCCGTGCGGTGCGACGCGGAGTCGAGCGGCACGGCCTCCGCCGGCCGCGTGGCCGCCTCACCGTCGAAGAGCAGGAGCTCGAGCCGCGCCGCATCCTTGGCAAACACGCTGAAATTGACGCCCTCGGGGTGGATCGTGGCGCCGAGAGGGGCACTCGAACCCGGCGTCACGATCTGCGTGCGTGCTGTCATGGCGCCTTCGCGATCGGCGGCGCCGTCCGCGCTCCGCCATTCGCAGCATCGGGCGCCGCTCCGTCGACTGGCTATGTCGATTCGGAATGTCGAAAGTGCATAGTCACGGCGAGGCCGACTGTTCATAGTGCGAGCGCGGGCAGCCATGGCACACACGCATGAAAAGTACGAACGCCTCATCGCGCGCTGCCAATCGCTGCGCCCGGTACCGGCCGCAGTGGCACACCCGTGCGACAAAACGTCGCTCGAGGGCGCGCTCGACGCGGCGCGACTCGGACTGATTACGCCGACGCTGGTCGGGCCGCCCGCCCGCATCGCGGCGGTGGCCGAGGAATGGCGGCTCGACATCTCCCGGTGTTCCATCGTCGATGCCCGTCACAGTCAGGAAGCTGCCGAGAAGGCCGTTGCCCTGGTACGGTCCGGCCAGGCGGAGATCCTGATGAAGGGCAGCCTGCACACCGACGAGCTGCTGGGCGCGGTCGTCAAGCGTGACACCGGCTTACGAACGGCCCGGCGCCTCAGCCACTGCTTCGTGATGGACGTGCCTGGTCATGCTGACGTGCTCGTGATCACCGATGCAGCGGTGAACATCGCGCCGACGCTCGAGGAAAAGGTCGACATCGTGCAGAACGCGATCGACATGGTGCACGCGCTCGGTCAGGACGACGTGCGCGTCGCCATCCTGTCAGCCATGGAGACCGTGAATTCGAAGGTGCCCTCGACCATCGAGGCGGCCGCCCTGTGCAAGATGGCCGACCGCAAACAGATCACGGGGGCGCTGGTGGACGGCCCGCTCGCGCTCGACAACGCGATCAGCCCGGAGGCCGCCGGGATGAAGAAGCTCGACTCGCCCGTTGCAGGACGGGCGAACGTGCTGGTGGTGCCGGATCTCGAAGCCGGCAACATGCTCGCGAAGAGCCTCAGCTTCCTGGCCGGGGCGGATTCGGCCGGCATCGTTCTCGGCGCGAGGGTCCCCATCGTGCTCACCAGCCGCGCCGATTCCGTGCCGGCGCGGCTCGCGTCGTGTGCCATCGCGGTGCTGCTGGCCAACGCGCGGCGCGAGCAGGCCGGAAGGGCGGTGGCGTGATGACAGACGACGACTGGCGTGAGTGGGTCCGTTTGCATCGTGCCCGCTACGAAGTGCGGCCACTGGTGGTCATGCAGGGCGACCAGCGAGTGCAGGTTGGCTTCGAGTTCGAGCTCGCCGCCAGCCTGCCCGCACCGATGACGCCTGGTGAATCGCGAGACCCGGCCATTCGAAACGTCCTGACCAAGTTGGGCGACCTGGCGAAACTGATTCTTCCCGCCGAAGGTGAAGTGGCGCGCTCGGAGCTGGCGCCAGCGCAGGTTCTCGTACAGTTGTGCAAGGAGACCGGCTTCCGACCGGAGGTGCGCCGGGCCGTCAAGATCGTGCACCGCGAGGACGCGTGGCAGGCCGTCGAAGCGGGAGACCGGGAACGGCTGGTGCCGTTCGAGCGCCGGTTCAAGGAGCTCGGGGTCACAGCCGGCGCCCATTAGCCGTCGTTCGTGTTCTGCACCGTCGAGTACGATCCTCGTCCATGGACAACGGCTGGCAGAGCTCGGCGGACGCCTGGGTCGCCGACATGGGCACGTCGGGCGACTTCGGCCGTCGCTACGTCCTGGATCCCGTGATGCTTCCGCGCGCGCTCGCACGTTCTCCCGGGAACGCGCTGGACGTGGGCTGCGGCGAAGGGCGCTTCTGCCGCATGCTCAAGTCGCGGGATGTCGACGCGGTGGGCGTCGATCCCACTTCCGCCTTGATCGCAGTGGCGCGGACGCGCGATCCCCGTGGGACGTACGTGAAAGCGACAGCCGAGCGGCTGCCGTTTCGCGACGGAACATTCGACCTCGTGGTCAGCTACCTGTCGCTGATCGACATCCCCGATATCGAGGCGGCTGTCCCGGATATGGCTCGCGTATTGAGACCCGGTGGCACGTTGTTGATCGCCAATCTCAACAGCTTCAACACTGCGGGCGCGGAGCTGGGCTGGGTCAAGGATGCGGCCGGCCGTCGCGCCTACTATCCGATCGACCACTACATGCGAGAGCGCGCGATGTGGATCGAGTACCGGGGGATTCGAGTGGTCAATCACCATCGCCCCTTGAGCACGTATCTACGCGCACTCCTCGGTGCTGGCTTGGTTCTGACCCATTTCGACGAGCCCGCGCCGTCCGCGGACGCGCCGGCCTCGCGCGCGGGCGGCTACGCGCGCGCGCCCTGGTTCCTGGTCATGGAGTGGCTGAAACCGCTTTCCAAATAATCCCGTTCCGGTATCCTTCGCTCGTCGCATGCCTTTCACACGCAGAGCGTTTCTCAGTATTGGTGGGTCTGGTCTTGCCGCCAGCTCCCTGCTGGCGTCGATCGGATGCTCGCGAACGACGTCCGCGCCGGCCAACGCAGCCGCCGCTCCCACCTGGGACGCACGCATCGCGGAGATCGAGAAGCGCCTTCGCGAATCGATGGCCGCACGTCAGGTGCCGGGCGTGTCGATCGCGATCATTCGAGACGCCAGGATCGCGTGGACGGGTCACTTTGGCGTGCGACACCGGACAACCGGCGTCCCGGTAGACGACGCCACCGTCTTCAGCGCGCAGTCCATGAGCAAGCCCGTCTTCGCGTACCGCGTGATGAAACTGTGCGAGCAGGGCGTGCTCGACCTCGACGCGCCCCTGACCCGCTACACGCGCGACATCTTCGTGAAAGACGATCCCCGGCTGCACGAGATCACCGTGCGGCGCGTCCTGTCGCATACCACGGGGCTGCCCAACTGGCGGACGCCCAGCGACCCCCTTCGCATCAACTTCGCGCCGGGCTCGAAGTGGTCGTATTCGGGGGAGGGGTACCACTATCTCCAGTCGATCGTGTCGCGGCTGACCGGACGCATCGACGACACGCGGTGCGACGCGTTCGACATGGGCTATCGCGTCTGTGCCAGCGACTTCGGCGAGTACATGGAGGCCAGTCTGCTGCGGCCGTTCGGCATGACGTCCAGCGGGTATGCGTTCACGCCGGCGATGCAGCGGACACTTGCCACGCCGCACGACGCAGCCGGCAAGCCGCTCGCAAACGCACCGCCCTCGGCCACGGCGATCGCCCGCTACGGATCGGCGGGCGCGCTCATGACCACGGCGACCGATTACGCGCGGTTCCTGATCGAGGTGATGCAGCCGAAGCCGGCCGACGACTACCGCCTGAACGAGGCGAGCAGGAACGAGATGCTGAAGCCTCAGATTGAGGCAGGGGCGTCGCCCGTCAAGGCATCATGGGCGCTCGGCTGGCAGATCTGGCATCTCGACCCGGGCACCGTCGTGGCGCACGGGGGCGACTTCGACGGCTGGCATTCGCAGTCGGCGTTCTCGCCGGAGCACAAGACCGGGTTCGTCATCCTGACGAATGGCGAAGGCGGCGGCGCGCTGATCTGGGCCGACCTGCTGACGCCGCTCGTGGACAGCGTGGTGTTCGCGTAGCGTCAGCGACCACCAGCACGCAGACGACGCCAGACGAAGGGCAGGACACCGACACTCCACAACGCCCACATCGGCGGTTCGGGCACGACTTCGATCTCGAACGTATTGAGCGGCGGCAGAAAGTCAGAAGAGCCGGCAGACCCGAATGCGAGATGCGCTTCACAGCAGAACGGGTACGTCCCGATTGGAACCGGAGGGCTGATCGGCGTGAGGGTTCCGAGAACGAACGAGAAACTGTCACCTGGATCGAGGCTCAGTCCCAAGAACTGGGCCTCGGGTCCGAATTCGAAATCGTAGGTCTTTTGAAGGTCGCCCGTGAAGCTGGCGCCGCCGGTCTTCACGAGCGGCTCGGTCGAGAGCGGACTGTTGAACACCGTCGCGTGAACAACGACCGAGTCGGTCGGTCCGACGACGAAGTGCGTCTCGTCAAAGCTCCACGACCAGATCGTGTCGGCTGACCCCGTGGACGGCGTACTCAACAGAACGAACGGGAAGACCAGCGCGATGATCGAAATGTTACGCGTCATCGATTCTCCTCCAGCGTTCCGGGAGTCACCTGACTGACTGAGGACTAGCTATAGCCGCAGCGCCGGTCCGGCAGCAAGCACAGCAGGGTTAGCGCGAACGTCGCCTCGACTGCCGCCATCAAGGCAGCGACATCAAGCCGACCGTCACCAGCAGCGGAATGAGCACCGCCACGAGCGCCTCGCCGGCGATCAGCCCCGACGCACCGGCGATCGCGTAGTTCTTCTGCGTCGCGGGCGACACGCGCGTCCAGATCCAGTCGAGCACGGCGCCGAGGAAGATGACGGTGACGGCGTTCACCGGGATGAGCATCGCGATACCCACGCCGGCCGGCGAGGGCACGAAGGGGCGCCACGACTTCTTCTGTTCGAGCAGCGTGAGGAAAATGCCGATCACGGCGCCGACGGCCGTCGAGGTCTGCATCCATGCCAGGCGCGCCGCGGCCGCCGGCGTCAGGTTGTCGCCCGACAGATCCTGCGTCACGAGCTTGGCAAACCCGACCCACCGCTGGGACGTGGGGCTCAGGAGCTGGGCGTTGTCGCCGGTGATGCCGTAAGTGTCGCGAAGGATCGGGTACATGAAGGCGAGCGCCAGCGCGCCGACCGGCACCGCGATCAGCTGCATGTAGGTGAGAATCCGCGGCGTCGAGCCGATCATCTGGCCGGCGCGGAAGTCCTGCATCAGCCCTTCCGATTCAGCGGCCACCGCGCCCGTGATGCCGCTCGACGTCATGTTGGCGCGCAGATCGCCCGGCGCGATCCCCGCGAACATCGCCTGCATGACGTTGGTCATGGTGCTGATCGGGCCCCAGTTGGTCTCGCCGAGGACGCGCAGCGCCACGAGCCCGAGCGGCAGCGCCAGCAGAATGGCGAGCACTGAATGCCAGACGGGCGTGCCGAAGAAGAGCGACTGCGCGGCAATCACCAGCAGCGTCGACACCCCGCCGCCGACGAGAACCCACCGGAGCGGCAGATCACCCGAGGTCACGTCGGCCGCCGCGAGCGACCGGAAGGTGGCTGTCAGCGCACGCCACCGCAAGAGCAGGGCGCACAGCCCGCCGGCCACGAGGAGCCCCACCGACGGCCACATCACGAGCAGCAGGATGTCCACGCGGCGGCCGTCGGCCGCGAGCAACCCTTGTTGCACCAGCCACGGCGGCATCAGCACCCAGGCCACGATGCCGCCAATCAGCATGCTGGCGCTGATACGGAGGCCGATGATGATGCCGGACCCGATGCTGAGGAGCGAGATGCCGAATCCGAGCCCCACGCGCGCCGAGAAGTCGTTGACGACGAGGGGAATCGCGTCGCGCATCCACTGCAGGACCGTGGCCAGGAACACGAGGCCCGATGAAACGAGCGCGGCGATCATCGCAAACGCCGACTTGCGCGCCTGCGGGCCGCGGGCGTCGAGCAGGATGAGCGTCTCGCCGGCGGCGATGCCGTCGGGGAAGGGCAGGTTCTCGTCGTCGATGAAATGCTTCCGCAGCGGCACGGCCAGAAACACCCCCAGCAGCCCGGATGCCGACAGCCACGCCCACGTCTGGAACCGCGTGAGATTCACGTCGAAGCCGCTGCCGGGTTCCAGCCGGAGCAGATCGAACGCCGCCAGCAGCCAGCAGAGGAACGCCACCTGCCCCGCCGACGTCCCGGCCGTCTGGACGACGTTGTTCTCCCAGCGGTTGTAGCTCTTCGACAGCAGCCCCAGCGCCAGAAAACCGAAGAAGGCGGAGACGACCGAGATGTTCGGACCGAACCCGAACTTCAGGACCATGTAGGGATAGGACGCCCCGATAACGAGCGCGACCAGGAGGCCGACGGCGACGGAGCGGGGGGTGAATTCGCGGATGTGGGCCGGCTTCTGCGGGCCGTTCGTCGGCATGCGGCGGATTGTATGCGCTTCAGGCGACCTTCTTGGCCGTTCGGCGAGCGGCGCGGGTCCGTCGATCGATCAACCGGGCCACGGCGGCCTCGTCGCCGGACAGCCGGCGTGCTCGCGCTGACGGGCCACGAGGCGGGCCGATGACGTCGCCCTCGAGGAACCCTTCGACGACCGCTGGGTGCACGTAGGACTTGCGGCACACGGCAACCGTGTTGCCCAGCCGCTGCGCCGCCGCCCCGATCGCCTGCACGATGGCGCGCTTGCCGGCGGCCGCCGTGGCGGGACGCGCGGCATCGGCCAGCGCGCGAGCCACGAGCACCGTGCCCGCCCACGTCCTGAAATCCTTGGCCGTGAACGCCTCGCCACAGACCTGGCGCAGGTAGTCGTTCACGTCCGCCGAACCGATCGCGCAGCGCTCCCCGACCTCGTCCACGTACTGAAAGAGCTCGTAGCCGGGCAGATCGCGGCACGCCTTGACGATGCGCGCCAGGCGCGCGTCCTGCACGCCGACGCTGTGGGCGATGCCGCTCTTGCCGCGAAACTCGAAGCGCACGGCGTTCGCACGCACCTTGGCATGGGCGTTACGCATCGTGGTGAGCCCGTACGAACGGTTGGTGCGCGCGTATTCCTCGTTGCCGACCCTGATCAGCGTCTTCTCGAGCAGCGCGACGACCGTCGCCAGCACCTTCTCGCGCGGCAGGCCGCCGCGCCGCAGGTCGGCGGCAACGCGATCGCGCAGGGCCGGCAGCGCCGAGGCAAACTCGAGCAGGCGGCCGTACTTCACGTCGTCACGGATCTCACGCCAGCGGGGATGGTAGCGATACTGCTTGCGTCCACGGGCGTCACGGCCGGTCGCCTGCACATGGCCCAGCGGATTCGGGCAGATCCATACGTGCGTCCAGGCCGGGGGCACCGCCAGCGACCTGATGCGCGCCAGCAACTCCCGATTGGTGACGGTGCGTCCCTCGGGATCCACGTAGCGCACGCGCGTTCGGCCAAGCCGACGGATGCCCGGCATCCTGGCATCGTTCACGTAGCGAAGCCCGGCCGCTGCCGCCGATGCCGTCGGCGCCGTGTCGTCCATATCGGCCGAGGTAAGCAGCAATCACGCCACCGCGACACACAGGCTCGACGGCTCCCCGGGTATTGAGGGAGAATCCCGGCCAATCCACGGAGAGCCTCATGAAAACGATTGCGGTCGCGATAGGACTCGTCGCCCTCACGACGGCGGCGGCGGCTCAGCAGGCGCCCACCCGCGCCATCGTCAACGTCACCGGGCAGCTGTATCGCGCCCAGAACAACAACCACTACACGGTGTTCCTGGTCACGCCCGAGGGCGTGATCATGAGCGACCCGATCAACCGCGACTTCGGCCGCTGGCTCAAGAGCGAGATCGCGTCGCGGTTCAAGGTGCCGGTCCGCTACGTGCTCTACACGCACCGGGACTGGGACCACGCGTCGGGCGGGGTGGTGTTCGCCGACACCGCGGAGTTCGTCGGCCACCGCAACATGCTCGCGGCGCTGGCGCCGCCGGCCGGCAATCCACCGCTCACCGAGGCGGCCATGAAGATGGACGCCAACAAGAACGGGCTGGTGGAGCGCGCCGAAGCGGCAGCCGACATCCGCGATCGCTTCGCGATGTTCGACTACAACCGCGACGACGTGGTGAGCGGCGCCGAGATCGCGCGCGGGTCGGTGAGCGACGTCCACCCGCCGACGGTCACCTACACCGATCGCCATACGGTGACGCTGGGCGGCAAGAGCGTGACGATGCTGCACCTCGGTACCGCGCACGCCGACGACAGCTCCGTGCTGCACTTCCCCGCCGAGCGGGCGGTGTTCAGCGCCGACATTCTGCAAGTGCGCCGTCTGCCGGGCGGGCTGGCGCCGAGCGTCGGCGCCTGGATCGACGCGCTCACCCGCGTCAACGCCCTCGACTTCGATCACGCGCTGACGGGGCACGCCCTGTCGGGCACGAAGAAGGACGCGGGCGAGTTGCTGCGCTACCTGCAGGAGATCTCGACCGGCGTGGCCGCGGGCGTCGGCGCCGGGCGCAGCCTGGCCGAGATCCAGAAGACGCTGACGCTCGACGCCTTCAAGGGATTCGAGCGCTGGGACACGGTGCGCAACGATCACATCGCCGCCGTGTACGCGACCCTCAAGGGGACCGCGCGATGACGAGAACGCTGACGGGTGCCGCTTCACTCCTGCTGGCCGCGGCGTGCCTCGCGCCCACGCCAGCCTCCGCGCAGGCGCGCGGCGGGGGGCCTGCCGCGCCGATGGTCGTCTCGCCGGAGGTGTCGTCGGACCGTCGGCTCACCGTGCGGCTCTACGCGCCGAAGGCGGAAGCGGTGCAGCTCAACGCCAGCGACGCCCCCGGCGTACCATTTGGCGGCGGGGCACCGCTGACCAAAGGGGAGAACGGCGTCTGGGAGGTCACCGTGGGCCCTCTGCCCGCGGGGGCCTACCGCTACGCCTTCAATGTGGACGGAGTGCAGACGCTCGACCCGCGCAACCCGGCCACCAGCGAATCCAACAACAACGCGTGGAGCCTCGTTTACGTGCCCGGCTCCGATCTCTTCGACACCAGGCCGGTGCCGCGCGGCGCGGTGGCCGAGGTGACCTACCACTCGGCCTCGCTCGGCATGTTCCGGCGGATGCACGTCTACACGCCGCCGGGCTACGAAACGAGCGGCCGCAAGTATCCCGTGCTGTATCTGCTGCACGGCGCCGGCGACAGCGACGACTCGTGGTCCACCGCCGGGCGCGCCGGCTTCATCCTCGACAACCTGATCGCGAAGAAGGCGGCGAAGGACATGATCGTCGTCATGCCGGCCGGCCACACGCGCACGCCCGCCGGTGCGGGCGTCGTGTCGGCGGATGCCAACGCCGCGTTTTCGGGCGACTTCCTCGGCAGCGTCGTGCCCTACGTCGAGCAGCACTACCGCGCGGCGACAGGGCGCGAGAACACGGCGCTGGCCGGGCTGTCGATGGGTGGAGGGCAGACGCTCGACATCGCCACGACGAACGGCGCGAAGTTCGGCTACGTCGGCGTGTTCAGCTCGGGCCTTTTCGGCGTCTTCGCGACACCGGGCCGCGGCGCGGCGCCGCCGGCGTGGTCCAAGGGCTCGAGCGACTGGGAGAAGCGCAACGCCGCCGCGCTCGCCGACGAAAAGACGAAGAAGGGGCTGAAGCTGTTCTGGTTCGCGACGGGCACGGACGACTTCCTGCTGCAGACCACGCGCTCGACGGTGAACCTGTTCAAGGAATACGGCTACACGCCCGTCTACAAGGAGAGCGAGGGCGGGCACACCTGGATCAACTGGCGCGACTATCTCTCGGAGTTCGCCCCGCTGCTCTTCCGCTAGGGTCCGTTCAGCGCGCAGCGGAAGCCGATGTCGCCGTCGGCGTGGTCCCGAGGCACCGCGGCGCGGTTGCTGACGCGCATGCCGATGGCTTCCGCGTGCCACGCGCCGCCGCGGGTCACCGCCGATGAATTGGAGGGCAGCGGCTCCTCGATCTCGTCGGTGGTGTCGTCGTACTTGTTGTAGTACCGGTCCAGCACCCACTCGTAGACGTTGCCGAGCATGTCGTGGAGCCCGAAGGCGTTCGCGGCTTTCTGCCCCACCGGATGGCTGCGATCGTTGCTGTTGTTTTCGTACCAGGCGATGGTTGAGAGCGTGTCGTAGTAGCGCTCGCGCGATCCGGCGCGGGCCGCGTACTCCCATTCCGCTTCGGTGGGAAGCCGGCCGCCGATCATGGCGCAGTAGGCCTTCGCGTCCAGCCGGGACATGCCGACCGCCGGGTGGACACCGGAAGTGCCCTCGGCTCGTTCCAGCGGCATTCGCTTTTCATACTGCGCGTTGGTCACCTCGGTGCGCGCCAGCCAGAAGCCGCTGCGGATGCGCACGGTGTGCACCGGCATCTCGTCGGGCTGGCAGTCGCCGTCGCCGCTCGAACAGCCCATCGCAAAGCTGCCGGGGGGAATCCACGCGTAGGTCTGGCCGTCGGCCGTATTGACCTTGGTGCGGGCTGTCGGCGACGCGGGTGTCGGGACCGGTTCCGATACGCGCGCCGGCGCAGGCGGCGGCGTTGCCGCGGGAGCCGATGGCGTTGCCGCGGCGGCGGGTGGCGTCGCGGCCGGTGGACCCGTCGCGGACGGCCCCGCCGGCGGCGGCGCCACCGCGTCCCTTGTCGGGGGCGCCGGCTCCCCTCCTGAGGAAAAGTAAGCGACAGCGACGGCTATCGAGATGACGGTCACGACAGCGGCAGCGATCAGGCGCCGGTCGCGCCACGGACGTGCGCCGCGCGCCTGCTCGACGCGCCGGCGCTCGCCCGCCAGCAACTCCTCGAGATCGACCTTCAGCTTCGCCAGGTCGGCCTCGTCGAACGACACGTCAGCGTCGAACCAGTGCGAGGTGGAGATGAAGTACTGCAGATCGGGCGACGGCGTGACCTTGCCGATGAGCACCGCCAGGATCGGCTTGCCCGCGTTGAAGGCGAGCTCCACCTCGCTCAGCACGTGCCGCGACGTATTGGCCTGCGCGGTGAGCAGCAGCATCAGGGCGCGGCACCCGCGGATGGCGGCGGTGATGGCGGCGGGAAAGCTGGTGCCCGGCTTGATATCGCGCGGCGCAATCCAGCACGCGACGCCGGCCTGCTCCAGGCCGTTCCGAACGAGATCGGCGACTGCCGCGTCCTCCGACGCGTAGCTGATGAAGATCATGCTGGCGAGGTCTATCGGCGGGGCGCCGCGTCGGCCTCGACGAGCGCCATCGACGCAAACGCGGTGGCCGCGTCCTGCATGAACATGGAGGTGATTCTAGAGCAGGCGCCTCTCCGTACGGCGTCTCTCGTAGACCCAGAGCGCGGCCAGACGATAGAAGCCGTGCACGAACTTGCCGTACGGCAGGGTGACGAAGAGCGCCAGCACCACCGCGAGATGCAGCACGAGCAGCCGGCCCATCACCACGGAGTCACGCAGCACCAGCAGCGCGAGGCCGGTGAGGCTGGTCACGAAGAGCAGCGCGAGGAAGGCGCGGTCGAGCCCGTCCTGCGCCGGATCGCCGAGCGCGTCGTCCCGGCGGGCGCGCACGACCCAAAGCCCGGCGCAGCCGGCCAGCAGCGCCACGCCCCCGAGCGAGCCCAGCACGACCGGCAGGCTCGAATACGCGTAGGGCGCAACCCACCCGAACACGGAGTGGTAGACCGCCGCCACCGAAGTCGAGGCGAAGCACAGCAGGAATCCCCACAGCACGAGGTGATGCCACCACCGGCGCCACGGCCGCCGCTCTTCCTCGTTCGACGTGCAGTCGGCGCCGCTCGGGTGCAGGTGCCGCAGGCTCATCCCGTCGCGCAGCGCGCGCCACGCCCCGCCAGTTCGCAGCGGCGGGACTTTCGCCCCGCCGGATGCGCCGGCCGTGCTCACGTCGCGTACGAACCGGCCAACACCCACCGTAATCGCGAGCACGACGAACGCGAACACGCCCCCGAAGAGCGCCACCATCGTGGCGTGCGGGACGATGGCGTAGAAGTCGCCTGGCGCCGCCGTCCGCACGGACGGACCCGTCATCCGCGCCACGCGCAGCATCACGGAGGTCAAGGCCACGACCAGGACCGCGGCGGCGGTCAGCGAGTGCGCGCGGAACAGGACGGCCAGCCAGCGTGGCCACGCGTAGTCCTCGTAGGAGGCGACGCGGATCTCGGCCAGTGTCCGCGGCACGTTGATGCCGAACTCGTGCGGCGGCGCGTACTGGCACGCGTAGAGACACTCGCCGCAGTTGTGGCACAGGTTGGCGAGGTACGTCAGATCCGCGCGGGCGAACGAGGTGCGCTCCTCCATCGCCGGAAACACGGGGCAGTACTGCTCGCAGTAGCGGCAGGCGTTGCACACCGTCAGCGTGCGCGCCCCGTTCGCCGTCAGATCATCGAGCCGCATCTGCCGCATGCTCGCCGGCGAGCCGGCCAAAGACGGTGCCAATGGTCATGCCGATGCCGGCGAGATAGCCGCGCCGCAGGACGTTGCCGGCCATCACCTCGCCCGCGGCAAACAGATTGCGCGCGGGCGCGCCGCCGATCACCACACGCGCGGTCTCGTCCACGGTGACGCCAAGATACGTGAAGGTGATGCCAGGACGCAGCGGGTAGCCCCAGAACGGCGGCGTGTCGAGACGCTGCGCCCAGTGGCTCTTCGGCGGCGTCAGCCCCCCGGTGCGGCAGCCGTCGAGCGTCTCGAGGTCGAACGTGCCCGGCTGGACGGCGGCGTTGAAGGCGTCCACAGTCGCGGCGACGCGCTCCGGCGGCAACGCCAACGCCGCCGCGAGCTCGCGGATCGACGGCGCGGCCACCGGCGGAAACACCGACGGCATGAACAGGCCGTGGGTCTTCGCGTCCACCAGGCAGTAGGCCTGCTGCCCCGGCTGGCCGGCGACGAGCGCGCCCCAGCTCGCGTAGCGCCTCGGCCACAGATCCTCGCCTTCGTCGGCAAACCGCTCGCCGCGCTGATTGACGACGATCCCGAGCGGAATGCAATCGAGGCGCGTCACGATGCCGCCGTCGAACCGCGGCGCGCGCGCGTCGACTGCAACGGCGTGGCAGGCGCGCGGGTCGCCCACCGGGACGGCGCCGGCATCGAGCAGCAACCGCAGCACCGTGCCCGTGTTGTACGGCGTGCCGCGCACGATGAAGCGCTCGGCCGCGTCGCCCCACGCCTCTTTCAGCCATTCCAGGTTCGACTCGAATCCGCCGGTCGCCACCACCGCCGCCCGGGCGCGGAGGACGCGGCGATCCTCGCCGAGCGCAATGGTGGCGGCGCGAAACACGCCGTCCTCGAGATCGAGGCCCACGACGTCGGCGTCGTAGAGCACATCGACGCCGGTGGCGCTCGCCGCCGCGTAGTAGGCGTTCATCAGCGCCTTGCCGCCGCCAAGGAAGAACGCGTTGGTGCGAGACAGGTGCAGCGTGCCGCGGAGCGCCGCCTGGAACCGCGCGCCGCGGCGCGTCATCCAGCCGGCGCAGTCGCGCGATCGTCGAATGAGCAGGCGTGACAGCTCGGCGTTCGATTCGCCGCCGTTCACGTGCTGCAGGTCGGCCAGGAACTCGTCGTCCTCGTACGCACCCGTGAGCACGCCCGTCGCGGCCTCGTGCGCGCAGCGCAGGTTGCGGGTATGACGGCTGTTGCCGCCGCGCATGTGGCGTGGCGCGCGCTCGATGACCACCACCCGGCAGCCCGCCTCGCGCGCGGTCAGCGCCGCGCAGAGCGCGGCGTTGCCGCCGCCGAAGACCGCGACGTCGTAGTCGAGCGTCATGGGCGCCGGCCCTTGAACACCACGGGAAGGATCAGCGCCACCGCGGACGCCGCCAGCAGCGCCGCGCAGAGCGGACGGGTGACGAACACCGACGGGTCGCCCTCGCTGATCGCCAGCGCGCGGCGGAACTGCAGCTCCGCCAGCGGCCCGAGCACCAGCCCCAGCACGGCCGGTACGAGCGGCACGTCGTGCGCGCGCATGGCGCACCCGACGACGCCGGCGGCGAACAGCAGCACCACGTCGAGCGCCGACGAGTTGAGGCTGTAGGTGCCGAGCGAGGCGAGCACCAGGATGCCGCCGAAAAGCAGCGGCCGCGGCACCAGCATCACGCGCGCCCACACGCGGACCAGCGGCAGGTTCAGCACCAGCAGCATGGCGTTGCCGATGTACAGGCTGGCGATGAGCGTCCACACGAGATCGGGGCGCGACGAGAAGAGCAGCGGGCCTGGCTGCAGGCCGTACTGCTCGAACGCGGCGAGCAGCACGGCGGCGGTGGCCGACGACGGCAGGCCGAGCGTGAGCAACGGAACCAGGACGCCGGCCGCGGCGGCATTGTTGGCCGCTTCGGGTCCCGCTACGCCTTCGATGGCGCCGTGGCCGAACTCCTCGGGCCGCGCGCTCAACCGCTTCTCGACGCTATACGAGAGAAAGGTCGGGATCACCGAGCCGCCCACCGGCAGCACGCCCAGGGGAAATCCGATGGCGGTGCCGCGCAGCCACGGACGCCACGACCGCCGCCAGTCCTCGCGGCTCATGCCGGTGAATGTCTGCAGCGCCACCACCGCGGGCGCGTCGCGCCCGTGCCGCCAGACCTGGAAGAAGGTCTCCCCTACCGCGAACAGGCCGATCACCAGGATCAGCACGTCGATGCCGTCGAGCAGTTGCGGGATGCCAAAGGCGAAGCGCGCGTTGCCGGTGAGCTGATCGATGCCGATGAGCCCGAGCGCCAGCCCCAGAAACAGGCTGAACAGTCCGCGCGCGAGCGATCCGCCGATCAACGCCGACGCGGTCATGAAGGCCAGGACCGACAGCGCGAAGTACTCGGCCGGCCCGAACCGGAGCGCTGCCGACGCCAGGAGCGGCGAGAAGAACGTCAGGGCGATCGTCGCCAGCGTGCCGGCGACGAACGAGCCGATGGCCGCGGTGGTGAGCGCCGACGCGCCGCGTCCCTGGCGCGCCATGGCGTGGCCGTCGATGGCGGTGGCAATCGACCCGGTTTCGCCGGGCGTATTGAGCAGGATGCTGGTCGTGGAGCCGCCGTACATGGCGCCGTAGTAGATGCCACCGAACATGATGAACGCGCTCGTCGGGTCGAGGTTGAACGTGATCGGCAGCAGCAGCGCCACCGTGAGCGCGGGGCCGATGCCGGGCAGCACGCCAACGGCCGTGCCCAGCGTGACACCGGCGAGCGCCCAGAGCAGGTGTCCCCACGACAGCGCGCTCGCGAAGCCGTCGCGCAGCAGCTCAATCGTCTGCACTAGTGGGCCACGACCTCACAGCCAGCCGGCCAGCAGCCCGGCCGGCAGCGAGAGATGAAGGACGCGCGCGAAGAGCACGTAGGCGGACACCGACACCCCGACGGCGAAGCAACCGTCGCGGAGCGGATGGCGCGGATCGAACGCCCGCGCGGCCAGCCAGAAGAGCACCGCGGCGGCAATCACGAACCCGGCGTTTTCGAGCAGCAGCAGGTGCAGCGCCACGGCGGCCGCCAGCAGCACGACCGGCGCCCGCGGCGAGCGGCTCGTGTCGCGTGCGCCCGCGGATCGAAACACCTGCCGCCCGAGGAGCCCCCCGGTGACGAGCAGGCCCGCGATCACGATCCACGGGTACGGTTCGGGTGCGGTGCCCCCGCTCTGCCCCTCCGCGAACTTGCGCAGCACGTTCCGGACGCGCGACTCCTCCGCCGCGGCAAAGCGGACAAAGGCGTCGCCCGCGAGATAGCGGTCGAGCCAGCGGTAGCGCGCGAGCGTCTCGCGCCAGGGTGGCGACTTCACCATCGCCGCGATCAGCGACTCGAGCCGTGCGCGGTCGGCCGCGGCCAGGCCGGGCGGCGCCGCCAGCGACCGCCAGTTCTCGAACTCGATCGGCAGCCCCTGTTCCCGCAGCGTCGGCACGTCCACGCCGGCCAGCCGCTCGGCGCTCGAGATGGCGAGCGGACGCAGCGTGCCGGCCTCGATCTGCGGCGCGAACTCCGCCAGGCCGTTGATGCCCGCCGACACCTGGCCGCCGAGAATCGCGGCCATCGACTCGCCGCCGCCGGAGAAGGCGATGTAGTTGACGCGCGCCGGCGGCACGCCGACGGCGTCGGCGACGAGGCCCGCCAGGATCTGATCGCTCCCGCCGGCCGAGCCGCCGCCCCAGGAGATCGACTCGGGCCGCGCGATGAACGCGTCGAGCAGATCGCGCAGCGTGCGGAAGGGCGACGCCGCCGGCACGGCGATGACCTCGTATTCGCCGGTGAGGCGCGCCAGCGGCGTGACGTCGTGCAGCGTGACGGGTGCGCGGTGGGTGACGATGCCGCCGAGCATGATGAGACCCGAGACCAGCACGACGTCGGAGCGTCCGGCCTCGGCGCCGATGAACCGCGCGAGTCCGATGGTGCCGGCCGCGCCCGGCACGTTCTCGACGGGCGCGATGCGCACCAGGCCCGCGCGCTGGAGCGCCTGCTGCATCGCGCGCGCCGTCTGATCCCAGCCGCCGCCCGGCGCCGCCGGCGCGATGATGCGCAGCTCGTCGATTGCGGGCTGCGCAAACGCGCCGGAGGCGCAGCCCAGAAGCACCATCGCCCGCACGAGTGCCGCGCACGCCCGACGCGTCATCAACGCGCCTACTCTATCCGGGAATCTATCCGGGAACGGTTGACCTCCGGCGGCCGCGTGACTACAGTCGGCGCGTGCGGCCTCTCCTCCTTGCGTCTCTCCTGTGCCTCGGCGCCGTGGCGGTACAGGCGCAGTGGGTGAACTACCCCACCCCGGGGCTGCCGCGCGGCAAAGACGGCAAGGTGCTGCTGAACGCTCCGGCGCCACGCGCGAAGGACGGCAAACCCGACCTCTCCGGCGTGTGGCACGTTCAGCCCACCGGGCTCGCCGAGATGAAGCGTCTGTTCGGGAACGACGTGGACGCGCTCGACGTGCCGGGCATGGAAGCCCACACGATCTCCAAGTACGGCATCAGCGTCCTCATCGACTTCACACCGGGCGAATCGCCGTTGCGCAAGGACGTCGCTGCCGAGGTCACGAAGGCCAATCGCCACGAATCGGGGCTCGACAACCTGGCGCGATGCCTGCCGGGCAGCATCCCGCTGGCGACAATGCTGTCGGAGTTCACCAAGATCGTGCAGACGCCAGGATTGACGCTCGTCATGCACGAGCTCGACAACGCCACCCGGCAGGTCTATACCGACGGCCGGCCGTTTCCGGCGGATCCGAATCCTTCGTGGCTCGGCTACTCGACGGGCGGCTGGGAACGCGACACGCTGGTAGTGGAGACCATCGGTTTCAACGGCAAGGCGCCACTCGACATCGCGGGCAACCCGCGCAGCGAACGGATGCGCATCACCGAACGCTACCGCCGGCGCGACGTCGGCCATCTCGACGTGGACATCACGTTCGAGGATCCCGTCATCTACACGCGGCCGTTCACGATCAAGGTGACGCACGAGCTCCAACCCGACACCGACGTCCTCGAGTACTTCTGCAACGAGAACGAGAAGGATCAGATCCACATCCTCAACGCGAAATAGGAGACTTCGACCATGCGCTCCAGTCTGGCTGTCGCCGCGGCGTGCGCGGCACTACTCGTCGGCTCACTCGGCACTCGTGTCAGCGGATCGACCGGACCGATCCCGCTCGACTGCAACCGTGCGTGCCTCGAAGGGCTGATCGATCAGTACCTCGCGGCCGTCGTCGCGCACGACCCCAAGCGGCTGCCGCTCTCCGCCGACGTGAAGTACACGGAGAACGCACAAGTGGTGCCGCTGGGCGACGGGTTCTGGAAGACCGCGCAAGGCATCGGCAGCTACAAGCACGTGTTCGCCGACCCGCCGCAGGGCCAGGTGGCGCTCATGGGCACGATGATCGAGGCCGGCACGCCGATCCTGATGAGCGTGCGGCTGCGCGTCGAGCTCGGACGCATCACCGAGATCGAGTCGGTCTACTTCAAGCCGGGCGGCGGCGGACCGAACAACATCGCCGCCATGGACAAGAGCGGCAAGGCCGAGGACATCTGGTTCCGCACGATCCCGCCGGCGCAGCGGCTGCCGCGCCAGCAGATGATCGCGATCGCCGACGCCTACTTCAGCGGCCTGCAGAAGAACGACGGCAAAGGCGTGAACGGCAGCCCCACCTACCCGTTCACTCCCGACTGCCATCGCATCGAGAACGGCGCACCGACCACGAACGTCCCGCCGCCGGCGAACCTGGCGCCCGGGGCGGTCAACCTGTTCTCGTTGGACTGCCTGACACAGTTCCAGAAGGGGTACTACTACGTCGTGCAGAACATTCACGGCCGGCGCTACCCGCTCGTGGACGAGGAGCGGGGCGTGGTGTGGGCGCACTGCGTCTTCGATCAGGGCACCGTGAACTCCGGCGTGCTCTCCGACGGGACGAAGCACAGCTACCCCGGCTTCAACCGGCCGGGCAGCATCCTGGTCACCGAAGCGTTCCTGATCGAGGGCGGCAAGATTCGCCGCGTCGAGATGATCGGGCCGGCGGCCACGTATCACATCAACTCCCCGTGGCCCGGCGGTCTCAGCGGCAACTGAAGATGCGTACGTGGCAGCGGGTCTTTAGACCCGCCTTCGTGGCGCTGGCCGCGGCCGGCGCCTTCAATGTCTCGATCGGCGCGCAGTGGCCCGCCCATCGCGACGGGAAGCTTCCGCGCACGGCGGACGGCAAGCCCGATCAGACCGCGCCGGCACCCCGCACCGCCGACGGCAAGATCGATCTGTCTGGCATCTGGAACTACGCCGGCGTGCTCGGGTTCCGCGGCGGACCGCCGCCGCCACCGCCGGGCACGCCGCCGGAGGCGACCTTCTGGAACATCGAGGCCGGCTTCAAGGAAGGGCTGCCGTTCACCCCGTGGGCGCGCGAGCTGCGGCGCCAGCGCATGGCCCGCGACAGCGCGGACAACCCCGATGCCGCCTGCCTGCCGCTCGGGCACATGCAGCTGCACACGCACTCCCAGCCGCGCCGGATCATCCAGACGCCCGATCTGATCGTGATCCTCTACGAGGCCAATGCCGGCACGCGGCAGATCTTCATGGACGGACGGCCGGCCCCGCCGAAGGACGCGCAGCCGTGGTGGTTCGGCTATTCCCGCGGCCGGTGGGAGGGCGACACGCTGGTGGTGGAGAGCACGAACTTCCGCGACGAAGGCTGGCTCGACGTGAACGGCGCGCCGCTCACCACGGAGGGCAAGCTGATCGAGCGCTTCCGCCGGGTGAATGCCGGGCGCCTCGAGATCGACGTGACGATCGACGATCCCAAGGCCTACACGCGCCCGTGGACGGTGCGCGTCAACCAGCGCCTGCTCGCCGACACCGACCTGATCGAGTTCGTGTGCAACGAGAACGAGCGCTTCCTCCCCTGGCTCAAGAACCAACAGCGGTAGGCCGGCGTCGATCCAGGAAGCCCAAGTCCTGACGGAACCGCGCCAGCCGGGCCCGTTCCCGCGCCTGGGAACCCCCTTGGTGAACGGGCCGAACGGCTAGCCGCACATGCGCGCTATCATCGCGGGGATGCGAGCCCTGCTGAAGTTCCTGCTGATGATCGTCCTTCTCGCCGCCGTCGGTCTGGGCGGCGCCTGGTGGTGGGCCGGCCGCATGAGCGGCCCCTCGATCGATCTCAAACGGCCCGACCGTTTCGTCGGGCAGTCCACGTCGCTGGAGCTCACGCTGCAGGCGCCCGAGGGGCGCTTCTCGCACGCCAGCGTCACGCTGGCGCAGAACGGCGTGAACCACGACGTGTTCACGCTGGCGGCGCCGGCCGGCGACGCCAAGAAGGAGGCCGCCGACCGTCTCTACATCATCAAATCGATCGGGCGGAAGACGATTCCCGATCTCCGGTCCGGTCCGGCCCGGATTACGGTGCGGGCCGCGCGGCCCGTGCTCTACGGCCTGCGCGAGATCGAATCCGTCGAGACGCGGGACGTGCAGGTGCGGCTCGAACCGCCGCAGCTCGGCGTGCTCTCGACGTTCCACTTCATCAACCACGGCGGCAGCGAGGTCGTCGTGTACCGCGTGACGCCCGAAGACGTCATGTCGGGTGTGCGCGTCGGCGACAAGGAGTATCCCGGCTATCCGGCCAAGGGCGCCGGCATCGGCGGCGACCCGGCGCTGCGCGTGGCGTTCTTCGCGCTGCTCCACGACCAGCCGCTCGACGCGCCCATCCAGGTGTTCGCGCGCGACGAGGCCGGCAACGAAGCCGTGGCCGCCCTCGACAATCGTGTCTTCCCGAAGGCGTATCAGAAGAGCCGCATCGAGATCGACGACCGCTTCCTGAACCGCGTGGTGCCGGCGATAGCCGGCAACACCCCCTCGATCGACGTGCCGTCCAGCGATCCGCTTGCGGGGTTCCTGAAGATCAACGGCGACCTGCGGCGCGCGAACAACGCCTACATCGCCGGCCTGGCGGCGAAGTCGTCGCCGGAGCTGATGTTCATGGACGCCTTCCAGCAGCTCGGCGACTCGCAGGTGGAGGCGAAGTTCGCCGACACGCGCACCTACGTCTATCAGGGCAAGGACGTGGACCAGCAGGTGCACCTCGGGTTCGACCTCGCGGTCACCGCCAACGTGCCGATCAAGGCGGCGCAGAAGGGCGTCATCGTGCACGCCGCCTATCTGGGCATCTACGGCAACTGCGTGATCATCGACCACGGCATGGGTATTCAGTCGCTCTACGGGCATCTGTCGTCGATCGACGCGAAGGTGGGCGACCGCGTCGAAAAGGGGCAGGTGATCGGGCGCAGCGGCATGACCGGGCTGGCCGGCGGCGACCACCTCCACTTCACGATGCTCGTCGGCGGCCAGCAGGTGACGCCGGTGGACTGGTGGAGCCAGCAGTGGATGGAGGACCGCGTCCTCCGCAAGATCAAGGCCGCGGGCGGGCCGGCCTCCTAACCTGCAATAATTGAGTGTTATGCGAACCCTGGTTTTCACGGCCTTCGTGGCCGCGCTCACAGCAGCTGCCTGCGGCGGAAGCGAAAAGCCAGCCCCGGCGCCGGACGCGCCGGTCAGCAATCCCGTGGACCCGGCCACCGCGGGCGCGGTGTCCGGCAAGGTGACGTTCATGGGCACGCCGCCGCCGTCCGAGACGATTTCGATGTCCTCGGACCCGCGCTGCATGAACGCCGGCGCGAAGACGGAGACCGTCATGGTCTCGGGCGACGGATCGCTGCAGAACGTGTTCGTCTACGTGAAGGATGGCCTCGGCGCCCTCAAGTTCCCGGTGCCGGCCACGCCGCTGGTCCTCGACCAGAAAGGCTGCCAGTACCGCCCGCACGTCTTCGGCGTGCAGGCCGGCCAGACGATCGAGATCCTCAACAGCGACGCGACGCTGCACAACATCCACGCGTGGCCGCAGGCGAACCAGGAGTTCAACGTGGGCCAGGCGCTGCAGGGGATGAAGGACACGCACGTCTTCACCACGCAGGAAGTGATGGTCCCCTTCCGCTGCGACGTGCACCGGTGGATGAACTCGTTCGTGGGCGTGGTGGCGCATCCGTTCTTTGCCGTCACTGGCGCCGACGGGGCGTTCCAGCTCAAGGGGCTGCCGCCGGGCACCTACACGCTCGAGGCCTGGCACGAGAAGTTCGGCACCAAGACGGCGAGCGTGACGATTGGCGCCAAGGAATCGAAGGACGTCGCCTTCACGTTCAGCGGGTAAGGCTGTGCGGGTCCAATGCTGCTTCATCTTTTTGCCCTGCTGACCGCAGCGGCAACCGCCGTTCTCATCTTCGCGGGAGGTCTCGTCACCAGCACGGGGTCGGGCCTGTCGGTGCCGGACTGGCCGAACTCGTACGGCTGGTTCATGTTCACCTTCCCGATCGAGAACTGGGTGGGCGGCATCTTCTACGAGCACAGCCACCGCCTGATTGCGAGCACGGTGGGCTTCCTGATCCTCGTGCTGGCGTTCTGGTTGTGGCGCGCGGAGCCGCGCCGCTGGGTGCGCCGTCTCGGGTTCATCGCGCTCGGCGCCGTGATCACACAGGGCATGCTCGGCGGCATCACGGTGCTGTGGTACCTGCCGGATCCGATCTCGATCGCGCACGCCAGCCTGGCCCAGATCGTGTTCTGCCTGACGGCGGCGATTGCGCTCGTCACGTCGCCGGGATGGCGGCGCTGCTATGTCGCGCGGGACGGGGCCGACTTGTCCGCCGGGTCGGGCCGCGAAGCGGCCCGACAGCCAGCACTGCCTGGTCGGCTCGCTGCGCGAGCCGACGTGGCGAAGGCGGACGACCGCACGTTGCAGCGGGTCGCACGCGTCACGCTGGCGGTCATCTACGTGCAGATCGTCGTCGGCGCCACCATGCGCCACACCGACGCCGGCCTCGCCATCCCCGACTTCCCGTGGATGTTCGGCCACCTCATCCCTGATCACTGGGATCCCAAGATCGCCGTCCATTTCGCACACCGCGTCGGCGCCCTGTGCGTGACGGCGATGCTCCTGGCGACCACCGGCCACGTGTTCGCCCACCATCGCCGGCGACTCGAACTGCTGCGGCCGTCGATTCTGCTGCTGGTGCTGGTCACCGTCCAGATCACGCTGGGCGCGCTCACGATCCTCAGCCGCAAGGAGTTCATCATCAACTCGCTCCACGTCGTGACGGGCGCCTGCGTGCTCGTGACCACCCTCGTCCTCACGCTGCGCGCGCATCGCGCCCGCTTTGCCGACGCGCTCGTGCCGGCAGGGGGCGCCGCCGGCGCCCGCCTGGCGGCCGGCCCGGATCACTCGGACGCCGCCGCCGGAGCTCGCGCATGAAGACCGGCGCGCCCGCCGCCGCGCCGCACGCGGATGCCCCCGGCGCCAGCGCCGCGCGCACGGCCGACTGGGTGACGCTCACCAAGCCGCGCCTCAACCTGCTCGTCCTCATCACGACGCTCGCCGGCCTCTATCTCGCAGAGCCGGCCGGCGTGTCGGCGTCGCTGCTCGTCCACACGCTGGTCGGATCGGCGCTCGTCGCGGGCGGCGCCGCCGCGCTCAACCAGGTGCTCGAGCGCACGACCGACGCGCGGATGCGCCGCACGCGAAACCGGCCGCTCGCCGCCGGGCGGCTCGGCGCCATGGAAGGCGCCGCGCTCGGCGCGCTGCTGTCGCTCGCCGGCCTCGTGGAGCTGGCGGTGTTCACCAACCTCATGGCGGCTGCCGTCGCGGCGGTCACGCTGGTGAGCTATGTCTTCCTCTACACGCCGCTCAAGACGCGCACATCGCTGGCCACGCTGATTGGTGCCGTGCCCGGCGCGCTGCCGCCGGTGATCGGCTGGGCGGCGGCCACCGGCACGATCTCCGGTCCGGCCATCGTGCTCTTCGGCATCGTGTTCCTGTGGCAGATGCCGCACTTCCTCGCCATTGCGTGGATGTATCGCGACGACTACGCGCAGGCGGGCATTCCGCTGCTCCCGGTGCTCGAGCCCGACGGCCGCCGCACCGGCCAGCAGGCGCTGCTCTACGCGGCGGCGCTGTGGCCGGTCAGCCTGCTGCCCGTGATCACCGGCCTGGCCGGCCTGCCGTACGGCCTCGTCGCCACGGTGCTGGGGTTCCTCTACATCGGGCTCAGCGTCCGCTTCGCGCAGGAGCGCTCGCCGGCCACGGCGCGACGGCTGTTCCTGTTCTCGATCCTCTATCTGGCGCTGCTGCTCGGCGCGCTCGTCGCCAATCGCGCCTGGATGTAATGCCGTTGCAGATCTCCGATCTTCCCGCGCTCAACGCCACGTTGAACGCGCTCTCGGCGCTCTGGCTGATCATCGGCTACGTCTTCATCCGGCGGCGCGATCGCGTGAACCACCAGCGCGCCATGCTCGCCGCGCTCGGCACGTCGGCGCTCTTCCTCGTGAGCTACGTCATCTACCACGCGAACGTCGGCTCGAAGCCCTTCCCCGGCCAGGGCCCGATCCGGTGGATCTATCTGACCATCCTGTTCACGCACATCGTGCTCGCGGCCGTCATCCTGCCGATGGCACTCGTCACCGCCGCGCGCGGACTCCGCGGCCGCTTCGATCGCCACGTGCGGCTCGCCCGCTGGACGCTGCCGCTGTGGATGTACGTCTCGGTGACGGGGGTCGTGATCTACGTAATGCTCTACCAGCTCTACTGAACAGGCGGCGATCCCCCCGCCAAACTCAGGCAAAGACAGCATTTACGGACCGTTATCGGACCTGCCGAGCTGCGATAAGATGGGGCCATGCGACTGCAGCTCCGCGCACTGACTGCCTCCGTCGCCCTCCTCCTCGGCGTAGCCGCTTTGGCTTCCGCGCAGGGCCGCGCCATGGGTACGGTGAAAGACACAACCGGCAAGGCCATCAAGGGCGCCACGGTCCGCGCGAGCAACCCGGACGCATCGCCGTCGCAGTTCGCCTCCGCCACCGACGACAGGGGCCGCTGGGCCATGATCGGACTGCGGA
>DASRPM010000133.1:0-3294 GCA_035646375.1 Vicinamibacterales bacterium | reverse complement strand
TCACCCGCTGCGGCTGGCTGAACAGACGGCGCTGGTCGACATCATCTCGAACGGCCGGCTCGATGTCGGGGTGGGTCGGGGAAATCGCCCCGCAGAATTCGCGGGCTATCGTGTGCCTCAGGTCGAGGGCCGTGAGCGTTTCGATGAAATCGTCGAGATTCTTCGCCGGGCGTGGACGCACGAGCGCTTCAGCTTCCACGGCCGCTTCTTTGACTTCGACGACGTCCGCGTCATCCCGAAGCCGCTCCAGCAGCCGCATCCGCCGCTCTACCAGGTGTGCGTGAGCAAGGACGGCATCGAGAACACGGCGCTCCGCGGCTGGCCCATGCTGAACTCCGTGCTGACCGGTCCCGTGGATCAGCTCGTCACGAATCGCGACACGTACGTTGCGACCCTCGAGAAGTCGGGCCGGAGCGCCGCGGAGATCGCGGCGCTGCTCGCGCACTGGGGCGTGTCCCGCCAGATCTACGTCGCCGACACCGACGCGCAGGCGCTCGCCGAAGCCAAGGAGGCCGAGCTCTGGTATCAGGAATCGTTCCGGCGCTTCGTGGTACCCGAGCGCATCGAGGACGCGCATCCGAGCCTGCAGCCGGGCTTCCGCGCCATGGCCGACAAGCTCGCGCGCGTCACGTGGGAGGACCTGGTCCGCGAGACGCTGGCCTTTGGCTCGCCCGACACCGTGGCCCGGCACATCGCCGACATGCGCGAACTCGGTGTCGGTCAGGTGCTGTGCTGGATGAACTTCGGCGGTCTCCCCCAGGACAAGATCCGCCGCTCGATGGAGCTCTTCGCGCGCGAGGTGATCCCGCGCTTTCGATAAGACGCTAGCGCGCGTGCCAGATGGCGAACGCGTCGGGATGCCACGACGGATACTGCGGATACTCGGCGCGGGGTGCCCGCGACGCCACCACCTCGAGCACGCCGAGGGCGAGCGTCAGGGCGATGACCAGAGCAACGAGAACGGTACGCATTGGTTCCTCCTCCCCATGTGATGCAGCTCGGGGGCGGAGGGATGCAGCGGTCAGTCCAGCGCGGTGACCACCACGGCCAGGTCCTCGCCGCCGCGGCCCGCCGTCTGGGCCTGGCGGTACAGCGCTTCTGCTGCATCGGTGAGCGGCAGTGGCGCGCCAACGGCCGCCGCCGCGTCCTGGATCAGATGGAGGTCCTTCATGAAGAGGTCCAGCTTCATCTGGGGCGGGAACTCGCGGCGCGCGATCATCGGCCCGCGCACCTCGAGCATGCGCGAGGAGGCGGCGCTCCCGGTCAGGATCTCGAGGGCCACGCGCACGTCCAGCCCCGCCCGCGCCGCCATCGAGAGCGCTTCGGCGGCGGCCGCGCTGTTGAGGGCCACCAATAGATTTGCGACGAGCTTCAGCACCATCGCCTGTCCGGCGGCGCCGATGAAGACGGCGCGGGGCAGGATGCTCTCGAGCACCGGTCGCCATTGCTCGTAGAGCGGGCGCTCGCCGCCGACGAAGATGAGGCCGTCGCCGCGCTCCACCATGCCGCTGGTGCCGCTCACCGGGCAGTCGAGGAAGCCGACACCGCGCGCGCGGCACTCGGCCGCGAGCCGCTCGGTGAGCGCCGGCGAGATCGTGCTCATCTGCGCCACCGTCTGGCCACGCCCAGCGGCGGCCGCGATGCCGGCCGGGCCGAGCACGACCTCCTCCACCGCCGCCAGCGACGGCAGCACGACGCACACGAAATCCGCCGCCTCCACCACCCCCTTCACGGAGCCGCCGGCGCGGCCGCCGAGCGCGATCAGTGCCTTCACGCGCTCGGCCACGACGTCATGGCCGATGACCTCGTGGCCGGCCGCGCGCAGCCGCGAGACCACCGCGTGGCCCAGCAGGCCGACCCCGACCAGGCCGACTAGCATGCCTTGCAGGGCGGATAGTCGCGTGAGTAGACGGGGTTCTTCAGGAAGTCCTCGGCCTTGTAGGTCCAGAACTGCGAGACGTTCGGGAACGTGTGGATCACCGTGTTCTGCAGCCGGCCGTTCACCCGCTCCACCTTGCGCACGTAGATGTTCATGATCGGGTTGCCGAAGTCGTCGAACCGCATCGGCCCGCGCGGGGCGTCGGTCAGATCCACGCGGCGCAGCGCCCCGAGGAACTTGTCGACGTTCTCGATGTCGCCGCCGGTGGCCTCGAGCGCCGCCTTCAGAGCCACGCCGGCCACGTACGTCCCCTCGGAGTAGTACGACGGAATCTGCCTGTACTTCGCCTCGTAGGCGGCGGCGAACTTCTTGTTGGCCGGCGTCTGCAAGGCGGCCGAGTAGTGGAGCGCGGTGATCACGCCGAGCACCTCGTCCCCTTGCACGCGCAGCACGTGCTCGTCGACGAAGGTGCCGCCGCCGATGAGCGGCAGCCGCTCGCGCAGGCCCGCCTCCTGGAACTGCTTGCCGAAGCGCAGCGCGTCGGCGCCGGAGAACTGCGCGTAGATGGCGTCGACGTCACGCTTGAGCTGCGAGATGTACGGGGCGAAGTCCGCGGTGCCCAGCGGCGGCCAGAGCTTCTGCACGACCTGCCCGCCCGACTCCTCGAACGTCCGCTGGAAGCCCGCCACCACTTCCCAGCCGAAGGCGAAGTCGTAGGCGATGACGGCGATGCGCTTGTACTTGAGATTGTCGTAGACCCACTTGCCGAACGGATGCGAGGGCTGCGAGCCGGCCCAGCCGACGCGGACGATGTAGGGGCTCCGCTTGCGCTGGGTGAGATCATCCCCGGCCACGATGGGAAAGATCGCCGGAATCTTCTTCGAGTCGATGTACGGCGCCACCGCGTAGCCAACCCCGGCGCTGAGCGGCCCCGTGACCAGGTGGACGCCCTGCCCTTCCACGAGCCCGCGGATCTTGGTGAGCCCGGTGGCCGGCTTGCCCTCGTCGTCCTCCACGATGAACTTGATCTCGCGGCCGGCCAGCCGGTACTTGTTCTCCTCGAAGAACAGCTCGAAGCCGTTGATCATGTCCTTGCCGTTGGCGGCCAGCGGCCCGCTCTGCGGCACCAGCATGCCGATCTTGATCGGCCCCTTCTGGGCGAGGGACGGTGCGGCGGCCGCGGCGGCGGCGGCCACGACGACGAGGAAGGTGAGGGCGAGCAGCCTGGGTCGCATGGTCACTCTCCTTGAGGCGCGAGCGCGCGAAGAAGCTCTTCGTTGGTCAGCGGCCAGCCGATGGCGGCCGCGATCAGGCGCAGGGCGAAGCGGTGCATGTCCTCGCCGTCCATCGAGTCGACGGCGTCGGCGGCGACGATGACCCGGAAGTCGCGGTTGGTCGCCTCGAAGCCGGCGCAC
>DASRPM010000132.1:0-25032 GCA_035646375.1 Vicinamibacterales bacterium | reverse complement strand
GGGCGCCACGTCAACGTGCTGCAGCACATGGCGGGGTATTTCGACGCCGTGGATGCGGACTCGCGCCGGGAGCTCGCCACGACGATTGCCGATTACGGGCGCGGTCTCGTGCCGCTCGTGGTGCCGCTGACGCTCATCGCGCACCACGCGCGCCGCCACGACGTGCGCTATCTGCTCGATCAGGTGTACCTGCAGCCCCACCCCAAGGAGCTGATGCTGCGCAATCATGTTTGAGGCGCTGGCGAGCGATCCGCGCGTCCGCCAGCGCCGTAGCGGTGCGCCGGATCCCGACGGCCGCTGCGTGGTGTATTGGATGCAGCGCGCGCAGCGGGCCGCCGACAATGCCGCCCTCGACCTGGCGATCGAGGCGGGCAACACGCTGCGAAAGCCCGTGGTGGTGTTCTTCGGGCTGCACGCATTCGTCGAGCGCGCCAACCTGCGCCACTACCGATTCCTCCTCGAAGGGCTGCCCGAGCTGGCCGAGGCGCTCGAGCGCCGCGGCGTGGGCTTCGTGCTGCGCCGTTTTCCCGAGCACCGGCTGCTGCCGTTTCTCGACGAGGTGAAGCCGGCCCTCGTCGTCGGCGACGAGAACCCGTTGCGCCAGACCGAAGGCTGGCGGCGGACGATTGCCGCCGGGCTGCGCGTGCCGCTCTGGACCGTGGACGCCGACGTCGTGGTGCCGTCGGCGCTGCTGCTCAAGGAGCAGTATGCCGCGCGCACGATCCGGCCGCGTATTCACGCCCGGCTCAGCGAGCAGCTCGTGACCCCGAAGGCGCCGCGGGCGGCGGTGCGGTGGCGGGCCCCGAGGGGCCTGCACCGTCTGCGGCCATCGCTGGCGCTGCTCGACGGGTTTCCATGCGATCGTTCCGTCGCGCCGGTGAGCGATTTCACGGGCGGCCGCGCCGAGGGGCGCCGGCGGTTGCGCGCGTTCGTCCGGCGCCGGCTCGACACGTACGAGGCGGATCGCAATCATCCGGAGCGCGACGGCACGAGCGGCCTCTCACCGTATCTGCATTTCGGACAGCTCGGGCCGCGCGAGGTCGCGCGGGCCGTGCAGGACGCCGCCGGGTCGCACGCCGGCGCCGCCGCCTTCCTCGAGCAGCTGATCGTCCGTCGCGAGCTGGCGGTCAACTTCGTCACGTTCAATCCCCGCTACGACAGCCTCGATGCCTGCGAGCCGTGGGCGCTGCACACGCTCGGGCGGCACGCGCGCGATCGGCGACCGGTGCTGTATACCGCCGACCAGCTCGAGGCCGCCGAGACGCACGATCCGCTGTGGAACGCGGCGCAGCGGCAGATGGTCGAGAGCGGCTGGATGCACGGCTACGTGCGGATGTACTGGGCGAAGAAGATCCTCGAATGGACGCGTCGGCCGGACGAGGCCTTCGATCTGGCGGTGGTGCTGAACGATCGCTACCTGCTCGACGGGCGCGATCCCAACGGCTACGCCAACATCGCGTGGGCGATCGGCGGCAAGCACGATCGTCCATGGCCCGAGCGGCCGGTGACGGGGACGATTCGTTGGATGTCGTTCGCCAGTACGTCGAAGAAGTTCGACGCGAAGGCGTACATCGAACGCTGGTCGGGCAGGTCTGAAGACCCGCCGCTACGAACACGGGCTAGAGGCCAAAGGCTAGAGGCCAAAGGCTACCCATGACCATGTAGATGCCGGCGACGACGAGGACGACGCCGCTGAAGCGGCCACCCTGCATCGTGGGCGGCAGGAGTTTCTCGACCAGCAGGAAAACGGTGAGGCCGATGATCACCGCGAGGTTCATCACGCCGCCGGCGAAGAGCAGCAGCATCAGCGCCCAGCAGCAGCCCAGGCAGTACCAGCCGTGGAGCACCCCGATTCGAAAGGCGCCGCCGCGCCCGGCGCGCCAGTGCTTCACCAGGAACGCGGCCGGCGACTGGCACGCGCTCAGGCAGGCGCGCTTCAGCGGCGTGAGCTGGTAGAGCCCCGCCGCCATCAGCATGGAGCCGCTGACGAGCGGCGCGCGCGCTTCCATCATCGGCGTCAGCAGGTCGGTGGCCGTGAACAGGCGCTGCGCCAGCGTGGCGACCGCGCTGAACGCCGTCCACACCACCAGATACCCGCCGGCGAAGATGTGCACGCGAAGCGGGGCATCGGCGGCGCCGTCACCGCGGCGGGCCACCATGCCGTAGATGAGCAGGGCCGGAGCCGCGGACGGCAACATCATCCCGATCATCATCGCCGCCCACATCGCGAAGAGCAGCGCCAGATGGGCGCCGCTCCAGGACGGCCTCATCATCCAGGCCGACGGGCCGGTCATGTCGCCGTACATGTCCTGCGACATCGGCACGATCCACGCCCAGCAGGCGCCGGCGACGAGCAGCAGCGAGCCGAGCACGAGCCAGCGGTCGCGCAGCACCGCACGTTCGAGGGAAGTGCGTTCGGTCACGAGAGCGCTCGGACCCTTCTAGCGCACGACGCCGTGCGCGCACCAGTGCACGCGCGCCAAGTGCGCATGGGTGTCGTTGAAGTCGAGCGGGATGTCGCCGGTCACTTTGGCATGCCCCGCCGCGAACTCCGCCTCGGTGAACTCGAAGCCGGCGGGCAGCGTGACGCGCGCCCGCTGTGTGGCGCCGGTCTTGCGGTTGCGGATGGGCGCCGCCGTGCTCTCCCCCAGCCCCGCGATCCGCAACGCGGCCGTGCGCTCGTCGACGTCGATCGACAGGTCGATGCGCGCGTACACCGTGGGCAGCAGCTTTGTGACGGTCGTCGAGAAGACCTGCCAGATGAGGGTGCCGGGATCGGTGTCGCGCCCCTGGCCGATGGCCTCGAGCGCGGCGCGCTGGCGCGGGTCGGCGCGCTCGTCCACCACCACGCGAAAGGTGCCGTCGCCCAGATGGATCGGACCGGGCCACATGGCCAGGATGCCCCAGTCGAGCCCGTCGAGCGAGACGTCGCCGTAGCGCCCGCGATCGACGTGGACGAACGTGTGCGCCCGGCAGTGCCCGTGCGTCGGCAGCGAGTTGAACTGGCAGGGACAGCCGCAGTCACAGCTGCAGTTCACGAACTCGACGCCCTCGATTTCCCACTCGGTCACGGCCCGCTAGTATCGCGCGCATCCGGGCCGTCGCACCAGGGTTCTCCGGGGTCAGGTCCTTGGCACCACCGACGCCAGCTGGCGCTCGTGGGCCCGTCGCATCCAATCCATCAACCGGTGCGCCGCTTCAGCAGGGGAGGCACCGTAGAACGGCATCATGGCCGTGGGAACGCCGGGACGGCGCCGCAATTGGGCGCGCCACCGGTTGCCGGCGTCGGTGACTTCGATCACGAAGGCACGCTCGCCGATGAATTCTTCAAAGCAATGAACGGTCACAGTCTGTCGTGTGCTGGGTGAGTCAGGTAGAGCGCACGATCCTACGCTGGCCGCAGGAATGATCAAGCGAAGCCCGCCGCGAAGGCGGCGTCCACATGCCGCCGGACGTAGGATCCACGCCACGATCCGGCCATAAATAATTCTTCGTCGTCAGCTTCTCCACAGGTTTTGCACGAGCCGTCCACAGCTTTTCCACACCGGGAGGACCGCGACGGGCTTTGGAGCTGGCGGAAGGCCCTATCCGGGGAACCGGAAGAGGCCGAGAGTACAATGATGGCCTTCAGGCCGATGCGCGCCATGCTCCGCTTCCTCGTCGCGCTGGCGATTTGGGCATGTGCCGTCTCCGCCGGCGCGGCCGCTGACGCCACGCTGTTCCGTCTGTACCTGACGGACGGCAGCACGGTCGTCAGCTACGGCGAGTACACGCGCGTGGACGACCGGGTCGTGTTCTCCATGCCGGTCGGCGGCGCGCTCGACGAGCCCCGGTTGCACGTCGTCTGGATTCCGGCCACCTCGGTGGACTGGGCCCGCACCAACCGCTACGCGGAGTCGGCGCGCTTCCAGCATTACGCGGAGACCAAGGGCGAAGAGGACTTCGCCATCCTGAACAACGAAGTGGCGCGGGTGCTGAACGACATCGCCCTCAGCACCGACCGTGCGCGCGCGCTGGAGCTCGCGTTGCTGGCGCGTGCCTCTTTGGCCGAGTGGCCGCGACAGCACCACGGCTACCGCCAGGACGACGTGCGCGAGATCGTCTCGCTCATCGACGAGTCGATCGCCAACCTGCGCGCCGCCGGCGGCGCCACGAATTTCGACCTCGCCTTCGTGGCCTCGGCGCCGACGGTGCCGCTCGAGCCGGTGCTGGGCATGCCGTCGTTGCGCGAGCAGCTCGATCAGGTGCTGCGCCTGGCCGCCAAGGTGCCGAACGCCACCGATCGCGTCAGCCTCCTGCAGAGCGCGCTCGCCATGGTGAACGAGAACGGTGCCGGGCTGGTGGGCACCGAAATCGCGGCGATGCGCGCGTCGCTCCAGTCGCGCATTCGCGCCGACTACGAGGTCGACCGCAAGTACGCCAAGCTGGCGGAGCAGCTCACGCGCCGTGCGTCGCGCGAAGCGGCGCGGGCGCGCATCACCGGCGTCGAGAAGGCGATGAACCGCCTGGCGCGCGAGGATGCCAAGCTCGGCAAGCGGCGGCCCGAGATGATCGAGTCGCTTCGCGCGTCGATCGAGGCCAGCCTCACCGACGCGCGCCGTCTGCGGCTGCTCCGCGATCAGTGGATCCTTCGCCAGGCGCTCTATCGTGACTATCAGCGCGTCGTCGGCGGCCGGTTGCTCAGCCTGGTGAAGTCCCAGCCGCAGCTCGAAGCGATCCGGCGACTCGACGGCCCCCCGCTGAGCACCCTGCAGTCGCTCCAGTCGCGGCTCACTGGTGGCGCCGAGCAGCTCGAGCGGATCGATGTGCCGGAAGATCTGCGGAACACGCACAGCAATCTGATCAGCGCCTGGCGCTTCGCGGAAAATGCCGCCAGGGGCCGCGTCGACGCGGTGTCCACCGGGAACGTGGCGCGCGCCTGGGAAGCGTCGTCGGCGGCCGCGGGCGCGTTGATGCTACTGTCGGAAGTGCAACGAGGCATTCAGGATCTGCTGGAGTTACCCCGTCTGAAGTGATCACCCCGCGCACGACACGCCTGGTTCGCGTGCCGGACCTCCAGGCGTTCCGCCGCGCGCTGGTCGGGCTGGCGACGAGTGGGCCGCCGCTCGAGGCGCGCGACCGGCTTCTGGTCGTCCCCACGCGCGCCGCCGCCGCGCAGCTCGTCCGCACCATCGAGAGCACCGCCCTTCACGACAGCCGCCCGGCGGTCGTCCTCCCGGACTTCGCCACCGCCGACGAGCTGGTATTCCGGCTGGCCGAGCGGCTCGACGCACGCCAGGCCGTCCTCCGCGACACCGAGCGCGAGGCTCTCGCGATGGTGGCGTGCCGTGCCGCCCGCGACGCCGGTTACGAGCCGCCCTTCCGGCTGCGGCCGGGCCTGGTGGCCGAGGCGCTGCGGTTCTACGACGCGCTCGGGCGCTATCAGAAGGACATGGACACGTTCGAACGGCTGGCGCTCGGGCTGCTCGAGCCCGGCGCCGCCGACGATCGCGGCGCCGAGCGGCTGGTGCGGCAGACGCGGTTTCTCGCCGCGGCGTTTCGCGAGCTCGAGCAGCGGCAGGCCGGCGCCGGCGCCGACGAGCACGTGCTGCGCGCCCGGCTCGTGGCCGCACCCGCGCCGCGACCCTACCGCCACGTCGTAGTGGCCGTGGGGGACCGCTCGAGCGATCGCTACGGCCTGTGGCCCGCGGACTGGGATCTGCTGTCGCGGCTGCCCGCGCTCGCGCGGCTCGACGTCGTGGTGACCGACACGGCGCTTGCCGGCGACCTCCACGAGCGGCTGCACCATCTGTTGCCCGGCCTCGACGAAGTGCGGGAAGGCGACGCCGGCGAGTCGGTGGCGCCGTCGCTGCAAGTGCCCGCCGGCGATGCGCCGGTCCACGTGGCGCGCGATCGCGAAGAGGAAGTGGCCGGGTTCGCGCGGCGCGTCAAGGCGGCCGTTCGCCGCGGGGCGCTCGATCGCCTCGATCGCGCGGCGCTCGTCGTCCGCACGCCGTTGCCCTACGTCTACGTGACGCGCGAGGTGCTGCGGTCGGCCGGCGTGCCGTGCCAGATGTTCGACGCGCTCCCGCTCGCCGCCGAGTCGTGGGCGGCCGCGTTCGATCTGGCCTGCTCGGCCGTCGGGACCGGATTTGCCCGCGGGCCGGCCGTCGCGCTCCTGGGATCGCCGCACTTCCGCTTCGAGGAGGAGGGCGAACGGCTGACACCTGCCGAAGTCGCCGCCCTTGACCGCGCGCTCGCGGAGCACGGCTATCTCGGCCAGCTGTCGGCGCTGCGCCCGCTGGTCGAGTCGTGGACGGCGCGGGCAGCGTCCACCTTCGCCAAGGCTACGGCGGACAAGTCTCGCTCCCGGCTGGCCGCGGCCGCGCGTGCCGGCCGCGTCCTCGAACGGATGGCGGCAGAGCTCGAACCGCTGCGCTCGCCCGCGCCGGTGGCGGATCACCTGCGCCTGGTCCTCGCATTCCTCGCCGGTCACGAAGCGGCGCCGGGCCCCGATGATCCGCTGCGCGCGCGGCAGCTCCGGGCTCGCGCCGCACTCCTGGGCACCCTGACGGCGCTGCGCGACGCTTACGCCCGCTTCGATTCTACGCCGGTGGAGTTCGACGACACGGCGGCCGTGTGCCGGCGCTGGATCGAAGCGCAGACGTTCTCGCCGCGCACCGGCGAAGCGGGGGTGCACCTGCTCGACAGCGCCAGCGCCCGCTTCGGCGAGTTCGACGAGGTGCAGCTGGCGGGCCTCGTCGAGGGCGAATGGCCGGACCCCTCGCGGCGCAGCATCTTCTACTCGAACTCGGTGCTGCGGGAGCTGGGCTGGCCCTCCGAGACGATGCGGCTCGACGGCGTGCGGGCCGAGTTCGCCGATCTGCTGCGGCTGCCGCGGCAGCGTCTCACCGTCTCCACCTTTGCGCTCGAATCCGACGCGCTGGTCAGCGCGTCGTCGCTGCTCGACGAGATCCGCCGCGCCAATCTCGACGCGATGGAGGAGGCGCCGCTGGCGGGCCGGGTGTTCGAACACGAGGCGCTGGGGCTCGAGCCGGCGGACGTGCGTGCGCTCGACGCCGAGGCCCGCGCCTGGGCGGCGCTTCGCCTGGCTGCGCGCGACCAGGCCGAGCCACGCTTCCGGGGCGCCACCGATGGCCACCACGCGCGCGTCTACTCGCTGACCTCGCTCGAGCGCTACCTCGATTGCCCCTTCAAGTTCTTTGCGGCCGATGTGTTGCGGGCCGAGGAGCCGCCCGACGACCAGTCGGCGCCGTCGCCGCGCGCCCGCGGACGGTTCGTGCACGACGTGCTGCAGCGCTTCTTCGCGGCCTGGGACCAGACCGGCATCGGCCCGATCACCGCCGAGACGATCGAGCGGGCCAGGGAGGTGGCGGTGACGGTGGCCGAGCCGCTGCTCGAGGCGCTCGGCGATGCCGACGCCGCGATCGAGCGGGCACGGCTGTTCGGGACCGCCATTTCCACCGGGCTCGTCGACATCGTGCTGGCGCACGAAGTGGAGCGCCCGGCGGAGCCGGTGGTCGAGCGCTGGCTCGAGCACCGGTTCGACGGAGCCTTTGCGATCGGCCCCGGGGGGGCTCCGGTGGGTCTCAACGGCGTGGCGGACCGCGTCGACCTGCTTCCGGGCCGCCGCCTGCGGGTGATCGACTACAAGTCGGGCGGTGAGCCCGACGTCAAACGCGCCCTGCAGGTGCCGGTCTATGCGATGTGCGCGCAGGAGTCGCTCCGCGGGCGCGACCGCCAGCCGTGGACCGTGCACGAGGCCGCCTATGTCGCGCTCGGCAGCGCCAAGCGGACGCTCGTGCCGGTCGTGAACGCGGCCGACGCCGCCGAAAAGGGCGAAGCAACGCTGGGCGAGGCGCGCGCCCGGCTGCACGAGGTGCTCGACGGGATCGCGCGCGGCGAGTTCCCGGCCAAACCCTACGAGCCGCGCTGGTGCCGCTACTGCGCCTACTCGTCGATCTGCCGCAAGGACTACGTCGATGACGATTAGGGACGTGCCGCGGCTGCCGTTCGACGAAGGCGACGATTCGCTCGAGTCGCGCATCGACGCGCGCGACCGCGCCGCGCGGGAGCGGGCCGTCGATCCGCGCTTCAACGTGGCCCTCGAGGCGTCGGCGGGCACCGGCAAGACGCGCGTCCTGGTGGACCGCTATCTGAACCTGCTGAAGGCGGGTGTCGATCCGGGCCACATCCTGGCGGTGACGTTCACGCGCAAGGCGGCCACCGAGATGCGGGACCGCATCCTGTCGTCGCTCCGCCAGGCGGCGGAGCGCGGCGAGATCCCGCCGTCGCGCTGGCGCGAGCTGCGCGACCGCACCGGCGACATCGCCGTCAGCACGATCGACGCGTTCTGCCTGTCGCTGCTGCGGGAGTTTCCGCTCGAGGCCGATCTCGATCCCGGCTTTTCGATGGCCGACGACACGGAGGTGCCGCGCCTGATCGACGAATCGCTCGATCGCGCGCTGCGGGCCTGCCGGGCTCTGGCGCGCGAGGACGAGAACGTCGCGCTGGTATTCGCGCAACTGGGCGATCGGCGGGCGAAAGCCGGGCTCGCGGCGCTCCTGAGCCGCCGCCTCGTGGCGCCGGAAGTGCTTCGACGCTACCTGGCGCAGGGTCCGCCCGAGTGGACCGTGGCCACCGTGGCGGCGCGCGGTGCCTCGGCGTTGCGCGACGTCTTCGCGGGCATGCGCGGTGGCCTCGCCGCCTTGCTGGCATCGGGACCAGCGGTTCCGGCGTTCCGCCTGCTCGCTCGCCAGCTCAAAGTGCTCGACCCCGCGGCCGGTGAGCCGGCCGCCGCGGCGGTGCACGCGGCGTTCGCGCGCGCACGCGGCTATTTCCTGACCCAGGACGGCAAGCCTCGCAGCCGCATGGTGGCGAAGAAGAGCGACTTCCGTACGGCCACGGACTACGAGCGCCACCGCGATCTCGTCATCGGCCACGCGCCCGCCATCGTGACCGCGCATGCCAGCTATCGCCGCGACCTGAACGCGCTGGTGGCCCGCGGCGTGTGGCGTATGTACGCCGTGGCCGAGCGCTACTACCGCGCCACGCTCGACGCGCACGCGGTGCTCGATTTCCCCGACGTGCTGTTGTCCACACTGCGGCTGCTGCGCCAGATGGAAGAGTTCTCGCAGAGCCGCTACCGGCTCGAGTCGCGCTATCACCATGTGCTGGTGGACGAGTTCCAGGACACGAGCCGTGCCCAGTGGGAGCTCGTGTCGCTGCTGGTGCGGGCGTGGGGCGAGGGCGCGGGCCTGGCGTATCAGGGCCCGGTCGAGCCGACGGTGTTCATCGTCGGCGACCGCAAGCAGTCGATCTACGGCTTCCGTGATGCGGACGTGGCCGTCCTCGGCGAAGCCGGCCGCGCCATCGCCCAGCTGCGGCCGGGCGGCGATGTGCGGCGGTCGATTTCGCGGAGCTTCCGGTCGGTGCCGGCGATTCTGGCCTTCGTCAACGACGTGTGCGCCGATCTCGACAAAGTGGCGGCGCGCCCCGACGCCTTCGCCTACGGCGAGGACGACATCTTCCCCGTGGAGGTGCCCGCGGCGCCGGCGCCGGCGCTCGGCCTGATCACCGGACCCGACGTCGACGTGTGCGCCGCGGCGACGGCCAGCGAGATTGCGGCCCTCGTCCGCGACGGCATCACGGTGCGCGACCGCGACTCCGGCGTGCCGCGGCCCGTGCGCCCGGGCGACGTGGCCATCCTGTTCCGGACCCGGGAAAGCCACCGCGAGTTCGAGGACGCGCTGGCGCGCGTGGGCCTGCCGTCGTACGTCTACAAGGGCCTCGGGTTCTTCGACGCCGACGAGATCAAGGATCTGCTGGCGCTCCTGTGGTATCTCGCCGAACCGGCGTCGAACCTGCGAGCGGCCGCCTTCCTTCGCTCGCGTTTCGTGCGGCTGTCCGACGAAGCGTTACGGCGGCTGGCGCCGGGGCTGGCCGACGCCCTGGCCGGAGCCGAACCGCCGGACCCGGCGCTCGACGCGGCGGATGCCGCCCGCCTGGCCGCGGCCCGGACCTCGTCGGCCCGCTGGCGCGCCCGCGCCGACCGCATGCCGCCGGCGGAGCTCGTGGATCTCGTGCTCCACGAGTCGGCCTACGGCGTCGAGCTTCGGGGGCCGCGGTTCCAGCAGGCGCGGGAGAACGTCAAGAAGTTCCGCGCGCTGCTGCGGCGCATTCAGAACCGGGGCTACGCGACGTTTGCCCGCATAGCCTCGCACCTCGACCGGCTGGCCGTCGGCGACGAGTCGAATGCCTCGCTCGACGCTACCAACGCCGTGAACCTGATGACAGTGCACGCGGCCAAGGGGCTCGAGTTCCCGGTCGTCTTCCTCGTCAACCTGGCCCGCGGCACCGGCAACCGCCGCGACTACATCCGCATCGGCACCCATCTGGAGAGCGGTGCTCTGGAGGGCGGCGCTGTGTCCGGCGTCGCGTCGGTGGCCGTCGGCGACTTCATCTCGGAATACGACGAGGACGCCCAGGCGCGCGAGCGCGAGGAAACCAAGCGACTCCTCTACGTGGCGCTCACACGGGCGCGCGATCGGCTCTATCTCAGCTCGGTGCTGAAGGATAGCCGCATCGCGCCGGGGCGCGGCAGCCTGGCCGAGGTGCTGCCGCCGGCGCTGCTCGAGTGCTTTGCCAGCGCGGCCGCGGGGCTGCCGGCCGAGTGGCGAGCGTCCTCGGGCCACCTCCACGCGTTTCGCGTCTGCGGCGCCCCGGACGCCGGCTTGCCGGCCGGTCCGCACGCCTCCGCGATCCCTCCTGCAACGGACGACCCGGCGGCCGACGATCTCGATGCCCTCGACGCGGCGCCATCGGTGAGACGCGCGACCGAGGTGGACGTCCTGACGGGCCCTGGTGTCGCGATCGAGCCGGCCGCAGGCTCGGAGTCCGAACGCCTGCTGGGCACGGTCGTTCATCGGCTGCTGCAGGCTCTCGGCACCACCGCGCCCGAATCGGGCGACGTGGCGGCCCTGGCGCTCCAGCTGCTTCGCCCCGACGAGAGCGCCGGCCTGGCCGATCGCGACGGTTTTGCCTCGCGGGCCGCGGCCGCCTATCGGGCGCTTCGCGATCACGCGGAGGTTCGAAGCCTGTATGCGGCGGCCGAGATCTTTCACGAGGTGCCGTTCGTGGTCCGTCACGAGGGCGCCATCGTGCGCGGAACCATCGATTGCCTCGTGCGGGTGGACGACGGAGAGGTGTCCGTTCTGGAGTTCAAGACCGGCCGGCCGCGGCCGGAGCACGCGGGGCAGGTGGCGCTCTACGCGTCGGTTGCGGCGCAGCTGTTTCCAGGTGCCGTTGTCACGCCTAAGCTGATCTATACGGGATTAGGGGCTCTCCCATAGCAGAGGCCGCCGGCGCACCTGGAGCCACGCCATTCGCCTCTACCCCCTATTGGGCCCCCGGAAGTATTCGAGAAAAGCGCCCAAAGCGTGAAAATAAGACGAAATTCCGCTGGCCCCGGCGGGGGCCTTCCCATACAATCGAGATCTTAGGGCGGTAGGGAATCGCCCGGCCAGAGCCAAGGAGTCCGTGTTGACTACGAAAGAGGAGACGCGCGTGTCGCTCACGTGCCCCAGCTGCGGCAACGATCAGAACTTCCTCGTGAAGACGTTGCAGATGCACGTCGTCCGCCTCGACGATTCGCGCGTGGACGTGTCCGAAGAGGGCCGCCCCAACGTGCTCGAAGTCCTGTGCGATGAATGCGAAACGGCGCTCAATCTCGACGACATCGACGAAGCCGTGCGCAAGGAACTGCTGCTCACCCTCGGCGCCCGCTGATCATCCGGCGGGGCTGAGCCCCGCCTTTCGACGAGCGCCCCTCTGGGCGGCACTGCTCCCCCGCTACGAACCCTCGCCGTCCTCGACGTCTTCGAAGTAGTCACACTCCGGGCAAACCCATTCACGGATCTTCGCCACCGCCGTTTGCGGTGTGCCCGGATGTTTTTCCGTGACTTCCTTTTCGTTCAACTTCATCGTCTCGCCGCACATCGGGCAGTCTCGTCCGGCCATTGACTTCTCCTGGACCGGCTCCTATGGTACCCGCAGGGCCATGGCTGGGATGACGCTACGTTCGTCCGACGGCGATTCGGTCGTCGTGCGCTCCGCCGACGAGCCGCGCGACGACTCGCGCTGGTTCGGCGACGAAGTGGCGATCGACTTCCCGTCGATGGCGCCCGCTGTCGATCGGATTCGCAGCGCCTTCGTGGCCGGCGAACGTTCGACACCGCTGGCCGCCGCCCTCTACCTGTCGCCGTACGAGGCCCGCCAGGGTGCGACGCGGCCGCTCGACGTGCCGGTGCGCTGCGTATGCCGCGAATGCGGTGGGCGCGGCGAGTCGTGGACCGAACTGTGCGTCCGGTGTGCCGGCACCGGTGCCGAAATGTTGCGCCACCAGGTGCACGTGACCGTGCCGGCGGGCGTGACCGACGGCGCCCGGTTCCGCTTCACGGTGACGCCGCGGCACCATCCGGCCACACGCATCGAGCTGCACGTGCTCGTCGGCGCCCGATAGAACCTGGAGGCGGAGCCCACTCTGCCCACTCTGCTTCGTCATGGAACGCCACGTTTCACTCCTTGGAATCCTTGCCAGCCTGTGGGGCACATTGGCTGCCATCATCGGCGTCTCGATGCTGCTCCTGTCGGCCGGCGCGCTGGCCGAGCTGCTGGCGCCGCTTGAAGCCTCGGTGGGCTTTGCCGCCGGCCTGGCTGCGGTGGGCTTTGCCCTGTTCGGCGTGTTCGCGCTGGCGTTCGGCGGGGCGCACATCTGGGCGGCGGTCCTGCTGCGCGGTCACAAGCCCGTCGGCCGGATCCTCATGCTGGCGCTGGCGATAGGGAATCTGCTGGTGATTCCCTTCGGCACCGCGCTCGGCGTCTACGCGCTCTGGGTGCTCCTGACCAACGACGCCCACCGCCTGTTCGAACCACATCTGCAAACCTAACCGTCGTCGGCTCTTGGCTCTGGACTCTGGGCTTTGGCTGCCTTTCGGCCTCTGCAGCCAAGAGCCGGCCAAAGCCTAAAGCCCAGAGCCCAAAGCCGACTAAAATTCATCTGATGTCCCAAACCCCCGATCGCGACGCCATCCTGAATGCCCTGCGCGTGGTGGTCGATCCCGACCTGCGCCGCGACATCGTCACCCTCGGCTTCGTCAAGGACGTGGTGACCGACGGCGGCAACGTGTCGCTGACGATCGAGCTGACGACGCCCGCCTGCCCCGTGAAGGACCAGCTGCGCGACCAGGCGGTGGCCGCGGTGCAGGCGCTGCCCGGCGTGACGAAGGCGAACGTGCAGATGACCGCGAAGGTGCGGTCGGCGTCGGCGCCGGAAACCGGCAAGACGCCCGTGCCGGGCGTCAAGAACGTGATCGCCGTGGGCGCGGGCAAGGGCGGTGTGGGCAAGACGACAGTGGCGGTCAACCTCGCCCTCGCGCTCGCCAAGTGCGGCAGCCGCGTCGGCATCCTCGACGGCGACATCTACGGCCCCAACGTGCCGATGATGCTGGGCCTCAACAAGACGCAGCTCACGACCAACGGCAAGCAGATTGTGCCGGCCCAGAAGTACGGCTTGCAGGCGGTCTCGATCGGCTTCATGACCGACGACGACTCTCCCGTGATCTGGCGCGGGCCGATGCTGCACGGCGCCATCCAGCAGTTCTTCAAGGAAGTGGCCTGGGACGACCTCGACTACCTGATCGTGGACATGCCGCCCGGCACGGGTGACGTGGCGCTCAGCCTGAGCCAGACCGTCCCGGTGGTCGGCGCGATCGTCGTGACCACACCGCAGCAGGTGTCGATCGCCGACAGCCGCCGCGCCATCCGGATGTATCAGAAGCTCACCATCCCGACGATCGGCATCGTCGAGAACATGAGCTATTTCGCGTGCACCAACTGCCACCACGAGTCCGACATCTTCGGACACGGCGGCGGCGAGCAGCTGGCGAAGGACATGAACGTGCCGTTCCTGGGACGGCTGCCGGTGTATCAGCCGATTCGCGAGGGCAGCGACCGCGGCGTGCCGCTCGTCGAGAGCGAACCGGCGTCGGTGGCCGCGCGCGCGTTCATGACGGTGGCGGAGCGGACCGCCGCGCAGGTGTCGATGTCGGCGCACCGGAACGCGGAAGCCAACCGCGGCAAGATCCCCCTCATCCCGGTGCGATGACAGCGGATCGCGCGCCCCTCATCGACCTTCCGTATACCAAGCGCACGCTCGACAACGGTCTCGACGTCATCGTGCACGAGGACCATCACGTGCCGATCGTCGCCGTGAACCTCTGGTACCACGTCGGATCCAAGAACGAACAGCCCGGCCGCACCGGCTTCGCGCATCTCTTCGAGCACCTGATGTTCGAGGGGTCCGAGCACCAGAACTCGGGCTACTTCGCGCCGCTGCAGGCCGCCGGCGGGCAGTTGAACGGCTCGACCAACGCCGATCGCACCAACTACTGGGAGGTCGTTCCGACCAATGCGGTGGATCTGGCCCTGTGGATGGAGTCGGACCGCATGGGGTTTCTGCTGCCGGCGCTCACGAAGGAGCGTTTCGAGACGCAGCGCGACGTGGTGCTGAACGAGCGGCGGCAGAACTACGAGAACCGGCCCTACGGCCTGGCCCTGATGGCCATCGTGGCGTCGCTCTTCCCGCCCGACCATCCCTACAACTGGATCACCATCGGGTCGGCCGACGACATCCGGGCGATGAAGTTCGAGGACGTCCGGGAGTTCTTCCGCACCTACTACCATCCGTCGAACGCGTCGCTGGTCCTGGCCGGCGACATGACCACCGACCGGGCGTTCGAACTGGCCGATCGCTATTTCGGCGACCTTCCGCCGGGCGTCAAGCCGGCGCCGGTCCATGCCGTGGCTACCGTGGAGGGCGAGCGGCGTTTGCTCCTCGAGGACCGGGTGGAACGGCCGCGGCTTTACATCGGTTGGCTCACGCCGCCGATGTACGCACCCGGAGACGCCGAGCTCGACCTGTGCGGTGATCTGCTGGCCAACGGCAAGACGGCGCGTTTGTATCGGACGCTCGTCTACGAGCGCCGCGTCGCCCTCGACGTGTCCGCCGCCCAGCAGTCGCGCGAGATCGCCGGCTACTTCGTGCTGGCCGTCACGGCGGCACCGGGCGCGTCGCTGACCGATCTGGCCGCGGCCGTAGACGAGGAGATCGCGCGGCTGGCGGCCGAAGGCCCCACCACCCCGGAGATGGAGCGCGCGGAAGCGCAGGCGGAAGCCAACTTCGTCTATCACCTGCAGACCGTGGGCGGCTTCGACGGCAAATCCGATCAGCTCAACGCCTACAACGTGATGCGCGGCGATCCCGGGTTCTTCGGCAAGGACCTCGATCGGTACCGCCTGGCGACGCCCGAGAGCGTGCGCGACGCCGCGCAGCGCTACCTGCGGCCGGACCGGCGGGTGGTCCTGAGCGTGGTGCCGCGCGGCCAGACGGCCGAGGCGCTGCCCGGCTCCGAACCGGTCACGGTGTCCTGATGGCGCGCGTGCCCCTCGACCGGTCGGCCGCGCCGGCGCTCGGCCCGGTGCCGGCGTTCACGTTTCCCGGCATCGAGCGGCACGTCCTGCCCAACGGGTTGAAGGTTCGCACCGTCGAGCACACGAGCGCCCCGGTGCTGACCCTCGCGGTGCAGGTCGAGGGCGGGTCGGGCGCCGACCCCGCCGCTCAGGAGGGGCTGGCGTCGCTCGTCGCGGACATGGTGGACGAGGGCACCGGCTCGCTCAGCGCCATCGACGTGTCCGATGCGCTGTCCCGCATCGGCGGCGACTACGACGTGGACACCGGCCCGGACGCGATCGGCTTCTCGCTGACGACCCTGGCGCGCTTTGCCGATCGCGGCGCGGACCTGCTGGCCGGCCTGCTCACGCGGCCCAGCCTGCGCGAGTCGGACTTCGCCCGCATCCGCCAGCTCCGCATCGACCGCCTGCGCCAGATCAAGGACGTCGCCTCGGCGGTGGCCGAGCGCGCGTTTCTCCGGCTGCTCTACGGGCGCCACCCGTACGGCCACGCGCCGCTTGGCAACGAGGAGTCGCTGCGGGTGCTCTCGCTCGACGACGTCGCCGGCTTCCATACCCTGATGTTCCGGCCATCGCAGAGCACGCTCGTGCTCGTGGGCGGGATGCGCCACGCCGAGCTGCTCGGGGTGGCCGAGCGGGCCTTTGGCGGGTGGGCGGAGCCGTCCGGCCAGGCACCGGTCCGGACGCCGGCGTCCACGATTCCGCCCGAGCTCACCATGCGCCGGATTGCGCTGGTGCACCGCGAGGCGGCCGCGCAGTCGGAGCTTCGGATCGGCCACCTGGCGGCGAGCCGCCGCACACCCGACTACGCGCCGCTGCTCGTCATGAACGCGATTCTCGGCGGCCAGTTCACCAGCCGCGTGAACATGAAGCTGCGGGAGGAGAAGGCCTACACCTACGGCGCCCGTACCAGCTTCGACTGGAAGCGGGGGCTGGCGCCGTTTGCGCTGTCCACGAGCGTGCACACCGCCTCCACCGCTGCCGCCATCGCCGACGCTTCGGCGGAAATCGAAGGCATCCGCGGCAGCCGTCCCGTAACCGAACACGAGCTCGCGCACGCGAAGGCCGCGCTCACGCGCGGCTATCCCGCCGGGTTCGAGACCGCCGCCCAGGTGGCGCGCGCCGTGTCGCAGCTCGCGCTCTACGATCTGCCGGACACCTACTTCTCCGATTTTGTACCGACGGTAGGTGCGGTCACGGCGGCCGAGGTGACGCGCGTGGCGGCGCAATACCTCGATCCGGCCAGGCTGACGGCCCTGGTCGTGGGTGACGCCCAGGTCGTGGCCGATTCGTTACACACGCTCAGCTTCGGCGAACCGTTGCAGCTCCCCGTCCAGATGTAAGCTTGGGCACTGGGCCCGTCCAGTGCCTCCAGCCGAACCGCTCTCCGAAGCCGAACCCCGCGACGGTATGGACCGTGTCGTGGGTATCGGTGTCGTCATCGGCGGCCTTGCCGTGGTCGTCGCCGCCGCCGTCATCTGGCTTCTGTTAACAGATCCGGTCACCGTGGCGACTTCTCTCGAAACGGGCGACGTATCGCCGCTCGTGCGCCAGCTCGCCGACGTCATCTTCACGGCGATCTCGGGGCTGCTGTCGTATCTGTAGCTTGTCGGCTTAGGGCTTAAGGCTTAGGCCCTGGTCAGGCGGGCCTGAAGGCCCGCCTCTACGTACGAATGTAGAGGGCGGTCTTTAGACCGCCCTGGAGGATCGCCATGCGCCGCTTCCTCTTTGTCGCACCTGCTCTGCTCGCCGCTTCTATTGGCCTCGAGGCGAAAGGCCCCACCGTCAAGCTGACGCTCACCGGCCAGGGCATCGCCGCGCCGATCGAGATCGCCGAGCCGGACATCCTCGCCGGGTCGAACGTATTTGCCGGCACCTTCATCGGCGAGACGGTCTTGGCCGCGCCGCAGGTGAAGGTCGCGAGGTATACGGTGAGCTTCTCCGTGCAGCCGCCGCAGAACCGGCCGGTGAAGACGGCGTACGCCGTGTCGGTGGCGCGCGATGTGCGGACCGGCGCGCTGTGGCTGTATCTGCCCGGCCGCGGCGAGACCGGTTACGGCCTCAACGTGGGCACCATCCTGCGGGACGGGCAGGACGGCCACTGGCACCGGCCGTCGCCAGCGTGGGCGTCGCTGCTGACGAAGTACCTGCCGTGACGCCAGCTACGCCGCAGGGGACTCTTCGGCCTCGCAGTTGATCAGCCACGGCACGCCGAACCGATCGACCACCATTCCGAAGCGCTCGGCCCAGAAGGTCTTCTCGAGCGGCATCGTCACCCGGCCACCGGGGCTGAGCTCGGCGAAGATACGCTCGGCCTCGTCGGCTCCGGTGATCTGCAGCGACAGCGAGAAGCCTTTCGGCTCCACGTAGCCCTCGGGATGAACGTCCGCCCCCATCAGGGTGAGATCCCCGATGGTGACGCTGCCATGCATGATCCAGTCGCGTCGGTCCAGCGGCGCCTGATCGGCCATCGGCGAACCCTCGTATCGGAACAGCGCTCCGACCTTCCCGCCAAAGCAGCGCTCGTAGAACCGGAAGGCTTCTTCGCACTGCCCCTTGAAGCTCAGGTATGGACTCACCTGCATGGCGGCAAGCCTACATCTAGTTCTCCGTCGGCGGCGACGCCTTGTCGATCACGAGCACGTCCACGGGCGCGCGCGTCGATTCGAGCTTCAGTCCGAGCTGCTCCTGCACCGCCGTGAAGATCGACGGCGCGTCGCCGACGGGCGGTGGCTCTGGTACTGGTGGGCCATTCGCCGTACGGGCGTCGCCCGCGAACTCCAGCGTGATGTTGAAGTAGTCGGTAACGCCGGTCCGGTCCACGACTGGCCGGCCGACCTGGCGCGACAGCACGCTCGCAAACATCGCGAGCGAGACGGTGTTTCCCAGCAACCGCCCGGGCCCGCCGCCAAAGGAGCACGGTGGAGCCCCCGCTGGCCGTGCTGCGCCTGGGGTCGGCGACGCGAGCTCGCGCATCGCGGCAGCGCAGTCCGTGTCCACCTTCGTCAAACCACGACCGAGCCGCTTGTCGGATCGCGCCACGGTCAGCGCATACACCGGACGCTCGCGGACTTCGTTGTGACTCCGCAGCGAGAAGCGGTCCGCGAGCATGGCGCGGATCATCGCGAAGAGAGGACCCGGGAACCCGTCGCGATCGTTGAGTACGGCACCGTCTTCGGCCTTGACCTGCAGGTCGAACCGCTCGGTGTCGACCCATGATGGGCCGCCCGTGATTTCGCGGTCATCGAATGCGTTGCGCTGATGGGAGACCGCGATGAGCGCCTTGAGCGTATACGCCGTCAAGGTGTAGCGGCCACCAGGCGCGGATTGAAACCGCTGCCGCGCATCGGCCGACCGGTTTGGCTTGATCGAGGCCACCTCGAATGTCGGGCCAGATACATCCGGCTGCTGCGCCGCGAGCGGAACGGCCAGCAGTCCGGCGACGGCGAGCGTCCGGACCGCCGCGCTCACTTGCTTTCTCCGCCACCGCCGCCGCCACCGCCCGCGAGACGCGACTGCTGCAGCGCGGCCGCGCCCAGCAGGCCGCCCATCCCCATCGACTCCACCGCCGTGCTCGGCACGAGCATCAGGGCGCCCTTCTCCTTGAGACCCTCGTACAGCATGTTCATGGCGCGCAGGTGCAGGGCGGTGGGGTTGTCGATATACACGCGCGACGCGACCTCGAACGAGTGCGCGATCTCCATCTCGGCCTCGCCGAGGATGATGCGTGCCTGCTTCTCGCGCGCCGCCTGCGCCTCCCGAGACATCGCTTCCTGCAACTGGCTTGGGATGACGATGTCGCGCATCTCCACCGACTGCACGGTGACGCCCCACGGCGTGGAGCGCTCGTCGATCAGCTTCTGCAGCTCGGCCTCGATCTTGTCGCGCCCACGAAGCAAATCGGCGAGCGAGGTGCGGCCGATGATGTCGCGCAACGCGGTCTGGGCCGCCAGGCTCACGGCCGACGGGTAATCCTGCACCTCGAGCGCTGCTTTTTCGGCGTCGTAAACCATCCAGAACAGCACCGCGTCCACATTGACCGGCACCGTGTCCATGGTGAGCGTCTGCTCGGCGGCAAAGCTCGTGGTGATGACCCGCTGGTCGACCACGCGGCCGATTTTGTCCACGAACGGCAGGATCCAGAAGAGACCGGGCCCCTGCAGCCCCACGAACCGCCCGAGCCGCAGCACCACGGCCCGCTCCCACTGCTGTGCCACGCGCGGCGCCTGGGCGAGGCCGAGCCCGAGCAGGACGCCGCCGACGACCCAATACGGGTTGTTCGTCTGCAGTGTCAGCACCAGGCCCGCGCCAGCGACCACGATGAAGATCGCGACGGCCACGACGTTGAACTGCGCGAGGGCCGGCGCCGGCGGCAGCGTGTCGAACATGGACCGGCTCTTGGAGGTCATCACGATGTTTCTCCTTTTGCAATCGAGAGGAGTGCTTTGCGGAGGTCGGCGACGGTGAACCCGTGGGTCGAGGCGTCGGCAATCGCGCGGTTGGCCACCGCCATCAGCGCGGCGTCACGGGCTTCCTGGTGATCGGTGGCCAGCTGCGGCGCGTCGAGCACGAAGGTGCCGACGCCGCGCCGGGTGCCGAGCGCGCCGTCGCGCTCGAGGTGGGTGTAGACCTTGGCCACGGTGTTGGCGTTGATCCGGAGCGCGACCGCCAGCTGACGGACCGTGGGGAGCTGATCGCCCGGGCGGAGGCGGCGGGACGCGATGGCGCCGCGGATGCTGCGTTCGAGCTGCGCGTGAAGCGGCGTCGGGTCGCGCGGATTCACGCTGGCAGTCCAGTCGAGGTCCGGCATAGACCGATTGTACTACTTCAATAGTACAAATCAAGCGCTGTCACACTCGCGCGGCCGGCGTGTCTAATGCGGCAGATGCCGATTTCGAATCCTTTCGCGGGCGACGAGGCCCTCGACGCGGATCTCGTGCGACTGGTCCACCAAGGCAACCGTGGCGCGCTCGAGGCGCTCATCGAGCGGCACCGCCCGTCGATCTACAACGTGGCGCTGCGGATGGTGTATCTGCCGCAGGATGCCGACGACGCCACGCAGGAGATCCTGATCAAGGTCGTCACGAAGCTGTCGTCGTTCGAGGGGCGCAGCAGCCTGCGCACCTGGCTCTACCGGATCGCCGTCAACCACCTCCTCAACGTGAAGCGGACGCGAGCCGAGGAGGTGGGCTACACCTTCGAGCGATACGCCGAGGGTCTCGACTCGGCGCCGGACCTCGACCTGCCCGATCCCTCGACGGTGCCTGCGGACGTGCAGCTGCTGGTGGACGAGGCGCGCATCGGCTGCTCGATGGGCATGCTGCTGTGCCTCGATCGCGACCAGCGGCTCGTCTATGTGCTCGGCGAGGTCTTCGGGGTGGCCGACGCCGTCGGCGCGGAGCTGCTCGAGGTGAGCCGCGACGCCTTCCGCCAGCGGCTGTCACGCGCGCGCCGGGATCTCCATCAGTTCATGGATCGCAAGTGCGGGCTGGTGAACACGGCCAACCCGTGCCGCTGCGCGCGCAAGACACAGGCGTTCATCAACGCGGGATTCGTGGATCCCGCGAACCTGCTGTTCGCCGCGCATCACGTCACGCGCGTCCGCGAGATCGCGCCGAAGCTGCACGAGGACGTCAACGCTCTCGACGCCGCCTATGCCGCCGTGCATCGCGATCACCCGTTCCACACGCCGCCGGCGCTTGCCGGCGCCATCCGCACGCTGTTGCGGCAACCGGGATTCGAGGCGGTTCTCGAGGGCCCGCGCGCCGCCGCGGCGAAGGGAGACGTATGACGCCCACGATCGATGCCGGTGCCGACGTGATTGCCCTCGAGCGCGCCGCGCTCGATCGCTGGGGTGCCGGCGATCCGTCGGGCTATGTCGAGCTCTTCGACGACGACATCACCTACTTCGACCCGATCCAGGAACGGCGGATCGACGGCCGCGCCGCGATGGTCGCCCTGATGAACTCGATTGCGGGCAAGATTCGCGTCGATCGCTACGACATGCAGCGGCCGGTCGTGCAGCACTCCGGCGACATGGCGCTGCTGTCGTTCAACCTCGTGAGCTACCGCACCGACGATGGCCGCGAACGCGCGATCTCGAGCTGGAACGCCACCGAGGCCTACCGGCGCACGCCGAAGGGCTGGCGGATCTTTCACAGCCACTGGTCCTACCTGAAGCCGGAACTCAAGGACGCGGTGTCGGAAGAATGGTGAAGCCTTACAGATTCCGGCGCAAGAACCGGATCAACACGTAGGCGTCGAGGAATTTGAACGGAGTCATCCCGGTGCTGTAGTGGCCGCACGGAAGCCCGAAGCGCTCGTGCGGAATGCCGTGGTCCGCGAAGCGCTCGAGCAGCTGCTTCGAAAGGTCCACCGGAAACGTGAGGTCGTAGCGGGCGTACACGAGCAGGCTGCGCGTCCGGCGCATCGAGTCGAGATACGCCATCGGGCTGATCGGCATCCAGATCCGCCGGAGCTGCTCCAGGCTGACGTTCCCGTCGAGGCTCTCGCGGACGTGGCGTGTGGACAGCCCGTGCCACACCACGTCGGCGAACCACGGGGACACGTGGTTCAGCGCCGCGGCGCGGATGCGCGGCTCGTGGGCCGCGGTCAGCAGCGACAGGCAGGAGCCAAGGCTGGTGCCCAGGATCCCGATGCGGTCGAAGCCCTGTGCCGACAGCCAGTCCACCGCGCGGCGCGCGTCGAGCACCGCCTGCCGGCAGGCCTGCAACGTGCGCACCACGTTCGCGCTCACGATGTAGTCCGCGCGCTCGAGCTCCGCCGGCATGCGCACGTCGTGGTAGGGCAGGCTGAGACGCAGCGCGGAGATGCCGCATCGCGCGAGCAGCCGCGACAGTCCAACGTGTCCGCCGGCGTCGGCGTTCCACTGTGGCAGCACCAGCACCACCGGCCCGCGCGCGTGGCCAGACCGGCGCGCGGCGGTGCTCGGAAACCAGCGCGCGGCCACCGTGTTGTTCTCGGGGTACGGCGTCGTCAGCGCGCTGGGAAAGCGCAGCGTGGCCGATTCGCCGCCCGCGGATCGCCCCGGGTCCGCCGGCGTGAACTCGAAGTCGCGGGTCGGCGGCGGCGTGAAGAAGGCATGCGTGTCGCGCATCACCTCCTCGACATACCGATCGATCGTCGCTCCTTCGCTCCCCAGTTCCTCCCCGGCCCCCCGGCCCCGCAGCCCCGCAGCCCCGTCCAGCGAGAGCCAGTCGAGTCCCCAGTCGAACGGGCGTACGATGCGGTTCTTGGTCGCTGACGCGAGCCGGTGTTCCCACGAGTGAAAGATGGATGTGATCACTAGCGAGGCTCCGCCTCGGACCAACGAGCCCGCAGGCTCCGCCTCGCTAGGGCAGTGTCTACTGGCCCGCCCTCCGGGCGGGCGTAGACGTCTTGAGCGGCTCGTCGAAGTTGACGCGGTCGCAAGGAATTCAGCCTCTCAAGACGTCTAGCGTGACGATCCGCGTGGCCCGCGGAGATGGGGTTCGAGCGACAAGGCGATCCGCAGTGCCGAGGCCGTGCTCGCGCCCACCAGCTGGGCGCCGATCGGCAGCCCGCCTCCGGTGGCGCCGCACGGCACCGTGATCGCCGCGTGTCCGGTGAGGTTGAAGAGCTGCGTGAGGCGGAGCGTGACGTTGCGTACGGGTTCGTCGGCGCCGCTGACGCGCACCGTGGCGGCGCCGAGCGGTGTCGCGGGTACGGCCAGGGAGGGCAGCAGCAGCCCGTCGCGACCCTCGAGGGCGGCCGACACCTCGGTGCGGAGCACGTGGCGGCAGCGCTGTGCGCGCAGGTAGTCCTCGGCCAGGACGTAGCGGCCGGCCTCGAGCCGCACGCGCACCGTGGGCGTGTAGTCGTCGGGCCGGGTCTCGAGCGTCCTGGCGTGGAACGCCGCGGCCTCGGTGAGCGCGATGTGCAAGTAGGCGGCGGGCGTCTCGCCGGCATGCGGGATGACGACGTCTTCCAGGACGACGCCGGCCGCCGACAGCCTGGCGCAGGTCGCGTCGAACGCGCGCGCCACGTCGTCGTCGAGGAGATCGAGGAAGTAGCGACGCGGAACCCCGAGCCGCAGGCCGCGCGCCGCGCCGGCCTCCGCCGGATCGCCGCCGCCAGGCGCATCGGCAATGACGGCAAAGATCGCCGCCGCGTCGGCCACGGTCGCGCACAGCGGCCCGACGTGATCGAGCGACGCGCTCAGCGGCACGACGCCCTGTGTGGGCACGTCGCGATAGCGGGGCTTCAGCCCCACCAGGCCGCAGGCGGCCGATGGAATCCGAATCGAACCGCCCGTGTCGGTGCCGACCGACGCGTAGGCCATGCCGGCGAGCACCGATGCGGCCGAGCCGCCGGAGGACCCGCCGGGCGAGCGGCTGGAGTCGAGCGGGTGATGCACCGGCCCGTACGCCGATTCCTCGTTGGTGGTTCCGAGCGCGAACTCGTGCAGGTTGGTCTTGCCGACGAACACCGCGCCGGCGTTCCGCAGGCGGGCCACCACCGTGGCGTCGCGGCCGGCCACGTGCTCGCGACGCACGTGCGACGCGGCCGTGGTGGGCAGGCCCGTGACGTCGAAAATGTCCTTGATCGAGAACGGCACGCCATGCAGGCGCCCCCGATCGCGGCCCGAGCGCAGCTCGCGATCGGCCGTCCGCGCGGCGTCGAGCGCCGCGTCGGCGAGCACCGTGATGAACGCGTTGATCGAGGGGTCGCGGTCGCGAATGACCGCGAGGCAGCGCTCGGTCGCCGCCTCGGACGTGGTTTCCCCGGCGCGGATGGCTCGCCCGAGATCGACGAGCGACGGCAGCTCGGCAGGCGGCGTCATCCAGCAGGCGGCGGCGCGTCGGGCGCGGGCTCGGACGATCCGGAGGCGTCGTCGTTCCAGTCCGCCTCGCGCAGCACGCCGGCGGCACGGGCCAGCCCCTCGAGCGCCGCCCGCAAGTCCGGCAGGCCGCGCCGCTCGGCGTCGGCGCGGGCGCTCTCGAGCCAGTCCTCTGGAGTCATCAAGACCTCCGATCATGCCATACCGACCCCGCGTGTCCGCGGCAGGGACACTGTCCGATAATCAGGCGTATGCACCCCCAGCCGATGGCGTATCTGGACGCGGACTTCCTCGCAAGCGGGGACGGCCGGCCGCTCCGGATTCTGGCCGAGTATCTCGAGCCGATGCGCCGCTTCAAGGCCCAGAACATCCAGGACACGGTGGTGCTGTTCGGCTCGGCGCGCGTGCACAGCCGCGAGAACGCGGAGCTCGCGCTGTCGGAACACATGACCGGCGGCATCGCGGACGAGATGGTGCTGGCCAGGGCACGCAAGGCCGTGGAGTGGTCGCGCTATTACGAGGACGCCCGCTCGCTCGCGAGGCTGCTGACCACGTGGTCGATGTCGCTGGACTCGCCGTTGCACCGCTTCGTGGTGACGAGCGGCGGCGGTCCCGGCATCATGGAGGCCGCCAACCGCGGCGCGCACGAAGCGGGAGGCAAGACGATCGGCCTCAACATCCGGCTG
>DASRPM010000131.1:0-16310 GCA_035646375.1 Vicinamibacterales bacterium | reverse complement strand
TCCGGTCCACGCACGGCTGGGGCATCGGCGAGATTGGCGACATCGCTCCCGCCGCCCGCTGGCTCGGCTCGGCCGGCTTGTCGCTGCTGCAGCTCCTCCCGATCAACGAGCTGCCGCTCCACGAGACGTCACCGTATTCGTCGCTCAGCGCGATGGCCATCGATCCGCAATACCTGACGATGGCCGACGTCGAGGACTTCGCGGCCATCGGCGGGGAGCGTGGGCTCGAGGCCGAGCTGCGCGCGAACCTCGAGCGGCTGCGCATCGAGCCCACCGTGAACTATGCCGGCGTCCGGCGGCTGAAGCATCTGGCGCTGCGCCGGTCCTACGAGCGCTTCCGCGACACGGAGCTGCAGACCGGCAGCGAGCGGGCACGGGCGTTTGCCGCATTCACCAAAGACCAGGCGTGGTGGCTGGCCGATTACGCGCTCTTCCGCGCGCTGCACGAGCGGATGCGGCCGCTGCCGTGGACGGAGTGGCCCGAAGGGCTGCGCACCCACCATCCCGTCGCGCTGGCTGACGCGCGAGCCGAGCTGGCCGACGACGTGTGCTACCGCGAGTACCTGCAGTGGCTCGCGTCGGACCAGTGGCATGCCGCGCGCGACGCGGCCGGCGCCGTGACGCTCTTTGGCGACCTGCCGTTCATGGTCGCCCTCGACAGCGCCGACGTGTGGGCGCGGCAGCCCGATTTCCGGCTCGACGCCTCGCTGGGCGTGCCGCCCGACGCGTTCAGCGAGACGGGGCAGGACTGGAAGCTGCCGGTCTACAACTGGGAGGCGATCGCCGAGGGCGGGTTTGCGTGGCTGCGCCAGCGCGCCCGCCGCAACGCCGAGCTCTTCGGCGGCTACCGCGTCGACCATCTGGTGGGCTTCTACCGCACCTTCTGGCGGCCGCTCGGCGACAGCACCGGGCCGGGGCAGTTCACCCCCGCCGACGAGCCGGCGCAGACCGCGCTCGGCGAGCAGGTGCTGCGCGTCTTTCAGGAGTCGGGCGCCGAAATCGTGGCCGAGGATCTCGGCCTGGTCCCGGACTTCGTCCGGGCGTCGCTGGCGCGGCTGGACATCCCGGGCTGCAAGGTATTCCGCTGGGAGCGCCGGTGGCACACGGAGGGGCAGCCGTTTGCCGATCCGCTGACCTACCCGGCGCGGTCGATGGCGACCTCGGGTACGCACGACACCGAGCCGATGGTCACGTGGTGGGAGATCGCGCCCGACGACGAGCGCGCCGCGATCCTGGCGATTCCGCTCGTCGCCGAGCGGCTCGGGCCCGAGGGCTGCAGCGCCGCCCTTGCGACCCGCGTGCTGACGCCCGCCGTGCGCGACGCGTTCATCGAGGTGCTGCTCGCGTCGAACTCGGCGCTCGTCATCCTGCCGGTGGCGGATGTGTTCGGCTGGCAGGATCGCATCAACACACCCGCCACGGTGAACGATCGCAACTGGACGTGGCGCATGCCGTGGCCCAACGAGCGGCTGGCGTTCGAGCCCGACGCGGTTGCCGCCGTGAAGCGCCTGCGCGAGTGGTGCGCCCGCTACCGGGGCAACCTCGACTTCCAGAACTCCCACGACCGCTCGTAGGTCTGGACCGCCTTCTTCGCTTCCTCGGGATCGAGATACGTCACCCCGTTGCCTCGCAGCCGCATGGCTTCCGACTGCAGGCGTGCGTTCACGTTCAAGTAGTAGGCCTTGGCCACCACCACGTGGAGCGAGTCGGCCGCGACCACCGCTCCGTGGCCGCGCATCAGCGCCGCGGACCGGCGCCCGAGCACACGCGCGAGCGCCTGTCCCAACGCCGGCGTGCCAACCAGCATGTCGCTGATGCCAGCGGCCGTGCGGATGTCGAAGACCGGCACGCCTTCGCCGATGAAATAGCCCATGTGATACATCGGCCGCAGCGGCACGTTGGCGGCGGCAAAGGGAATCACGTCGAGACAGTGGCAGTGCACGACGGCGGTCACGTCGGTCCGCGCCTTGTAGATTTCGCCGTGGATGAAGCGCTCGGTGTAGCCGGTTCCGGATCCGCTGGCCGGCTGGCTGTCGAGGTCGTATTCGACGATGTCGGCGGCGGTGACGAGCGCCGGCGCGCCCGCGCGGGCGAGAAAGTAGCGGTTCGCGTTCGCCGGGTTGCGGACGCTCACGTGGCCGTAGCCGTCCACCACGCCCTCGTTGGCCAGAATGCGATTGGCCACCACCAGGTCTTCGACGAGCGCCGGCCGCGGGGGGGAGGCCGGCGCCTGCGACAGGACCGGATTCACGGTGCTCACGAGAGCGGTCACGAGTGCCGCGGCGAAGAGCGCTGGGATCCGTCTCATGCTGGGTCTGATCTTCGCCCGGATTTCGCGTTAGCCTTCCCGAGCTCCAGCCGCCAGGGCCCGGATGTTCTCGGCGCGTTCGTGGAGCACCTGGACGGCGAGTCGCGTCTCGCGCACCAGCAGTGTCGAACCGTGGACGAGCGCCCCGACGGCGATCATGCCACCCACGACCGCAATCGCCTCGAGTGTCCGAACGAGCACGCCCGTCTGGAACGGCACCAGCACGGCGCCGATGAGTGAGATCAGCGTGGCGAACGCGAAGCTTCCGAGCGCGATGTAGATGCTTCGCAGCGCCGTCAGCAGCTGCAGCGTTCGCTGCTCGGTCACCGTCAGCTCGCGAAGGCGCCGGCCGGCCTCGGGCGTGGCCAGCCCCCCGGCTTCTTCCAGCTGCCGCGCCAGCTCCCGTGCACGATCCACCGCCCGCGCCAGCCGGTTGCTGGTGCTCATGGCCAGCAGCGAACATGCGTTCGTCAGAATCGCCGGCGCGGCGATCAGGGACAAGACGGCGAACGGGTTGACCTGAGGGTCCATGACGCTGAGGCGGGTCTAAAGACCCGCAACTACGTACGCTAACCCCTCGCGGCCACCTTGGCCCAGGTGTCCTTCAGCGTCACCGTGCGGTTGAACACCGGCGCGCCCGGCCGTGAGTCCGGATCGACGCAGAAGTAGCCCTGGCGTTCGAACTGATAGCGCGTTCCCGCCGGTGCGCCCGCGAGCGACGGCTCCACCTTGGCCGCGGTGAGGCGCTCGAGGGAGGCGGGGTTGAGGTCGGTCAGCGGGTCGCGGTCGCCCTCGCCCGGGTTCTCGGATTTGAACAGGCGGTCGTAGAGCCGGATTTCGGCGGTCACGGCGTATGCCGCCGACACCCAGTGAATGGTGCCTTTGACCCGCCGGGCCGCGGTGGCGCCGTCGAGCGACTCGAGGTCCGCGGTGCAGCGCAGTTCGACGGTCTCGCCGGCGTCGTCCTTCACGACGCGATCGCACTTGACGATGTAGCCGTAGCGCAGCCGCACCTCGGTGCCGGGCGACAGCCGGAAGAACTTCTTCGGCGGCGCTTCCATGAAGTCCTCGCGCTCGATGTAGATCTCGCGCGACAGGGGGATCTCACGCTTCCCGGCCGACTCGTCTTCGGGGTTGTTGATCGCGGTGACTGTCCGCCCGAACCCGTCGGGCAGGTTCTCGATGACCACCTTCAGCGGCCGCAGCACGGCGAGCGCGCGCGGCGCCGTGCGATTGAGGTCTTCGCGGACCGTCGCCTCGAGCAGTGCGATGTCGATGACGTTTTCCTTCTTGGCCACGCCGATGCGGGCGCAGAAGTCGCGCATCGCGGCGGGCGTGTAGCCGCGCCTCCTGATCCCGGCGAGGGTCGGCATCCGCGGGTCGTCCCAGCCGTCGACGTGCTTCAGCTCCACCAGCGCGAGCAGCTTGCGCTTGCTCATGACGGTGTAGTTGAGATTCAGCCGCGCGAACTCGATCTGCTGCGGACGCGACGTGCGTGAGTCCCCCGCGCGGAAGTGCTCCACGACCCAGTCGTACAACGGCCGGTGATCCTCGAACTCGAGCGTGCAGATCGAGTGCGTGATGCCCTCGATTGCGTCGGAGATCGGGTGCGCGTAGTCGTAGGTCGGATAGATGCACCACGTGTCGCCAGTGCGGTGGTGGGTGGCGCGGCGGATCCGGTAGAGCGCCGGGTCGCGCATGTTGATGTTGGGCGACGCCATGTCGATTTTTGCCCGCAACAGGTAGCTGCCCTCGTCGAATTCCCCGGCGCGCATGCGGCGGAAGAGGTCGAGGCTCTCCGCCGGCGGCCGCGCGCGGTCCGGGCTGTTGCGTCCTGGCTCGGTGAGCGTGCCGCGATACTGGCGGACTTCATCAGCGGTGAGGCTGTCTACGTATGCGAGCCCGGCCTCGATGAGGCGCTCGGCGCACTGGTACATTTCTTCGAAGTAATCCGACGCGTAGTAAATCCGGTCGGCCCAGTCGAAGCCAAGCCACTTCACGTCTTCCTGGATCGAGTCCACGTACTCGACGTCTTCCTTCGCCGGGTTCGTGTCGTCGAACCGCAGGTTGCACAGGCCGTCGAACTCGCCGGCGACGCCGAAATTCAGGCAGATCGACTTGGCGTGACCGATGTGCAGGTAGCCGTTGGGCTCCGGAGGAAAACGTGTGTGAACGCGGCCGCCGTGGCGACCGGCCTTGCGGTCTTCGGTGACGATGTCCCGAATGAAATCCAGCGGCCGCGCGGACTCGAGCGGCGGGGCACTCTCTGACATGAACCTCCGATCTTACTCGGGGAGGTCGGGTTGGGGCACTGCGTCCTCGGCGAGTCCAGCCCGGCCCACCGGCGTGAGCGCGCGGCCGACGGTGGCCACAGGCTCTGCAAATGGGAGCTCGGGGCTCGACGTCACGTCGAGCTCACGAAGACGGCGGGCGCTCACCAGCACCCGTGACTCGAGCGACCCGACGGCCTTGTTGTACGACTGCACGGCGCCGTCCAGCTTCTGCCGCACGTCGTCGAAGTGCTCGGTGAAGCGCGCCAGGCGGTCGTAGAACTCCTTGCCCAGCCGCGCCACCTCCTTGTAGTTCTCGGCCAGCACTTCCTGCCGCCAGGTGTGCGCCACGGTGGTGAGCAGCGCGATGAGCGTGATGGGGCTCGCCAGCAGCACGCGGTTCTTGAGCCCGTGCTCGATGAGCGAGAGGTCGTACTGGAGCGCGGCGCTGAACAGCGTCTCGCCGGGGAGGAACATCACCACCATCTCGGGCGACTCGCCGTCGATCGACTCCCAGTAGGCCTTGCTGCCCAGGCGCTCCATGTGCTCGCGGACCCGGCGTGCGTGTGCCTGCAGCCGTTCGGTGCGCGACTCGTCGTCGGTCGCTTCCTGCGCGTCGAGGAACGCTTCGAGCGGCACCTTGGAATCCACCACGATGCTCTTGCCGAGCGGCAGCCGCACGATCAGATCGGGACGCTGCCGGCCGGTGTCGGACCACAGCCCCGGCTGCTCCTCGAAGTCGCAGCGGTGCAGCATGCCGGCGAGCTCGACGACGCGCCGCAGCTGCATCTCACCCCACCGCCCGCGCACCGACGGCGACCGCAGCGCGCGCGACAGCGTGTTGGTGGTGGTGCCGAGCGCGGCGATCTGTTCGTTGAGTTGCGCGAACGACGCCGTGCGTTCCAGCTCCACGGCGCCCAGCCGATCGTGCACCTGCTTCACGGTGTCGCTGAGCGGCTGCACCGCCGTCCTGGCGAGATCGAAGAACGCGTTGCGGTTCGTGTGCAGTGCTTCGGCCGCCAGCGACTGAAAGGCCTCACGCATGGTCGCCTGCGTCTTGTCGGCCATCGCCTGCATGGCGTTGGCCGACGCCTGCTGCCGTTCGACCTCCTGTTGCAGCCACTGCGCGTCGCGGCGGGCGGCGGCCAGTTCGGCGGCCCCGGTGGCCGCCGCGTCGGCGAGCTGCCGTGCGCCGATCGCGCGGGTGACGAGATACGTCAGGGCAACGGCAACCGCGATGAGCAGCAGCGAGAGCGACAGCGGCATGCGGCTACTGGCTGGAGGCGGGCGCCGGCGCCGGCGCCGGCGCCTGAGGCCGCGGCCGCGGCAGCGGCTTGCGCGGCAGCAGCTCGTCGCGGTTCGCCGCGTGATACACGAACGACGCGATGATCACCGCGTTCTTCATCAGGTCTTCCGCCGGGATGCGGTCGTAGACGTCGTTGTTCGAGTGATGCGAATCGCTGCCGTACTCGAGCGGATCCTGAATGAACTGGAAACCCGGGAGGCCGACCTCGTCGAACGCCACGTGGTCCGTCGAGCCGGTGCCGCGAATCGACAGCGTGGTCATGCCCAGGCTGCGGAACGGTTCGAGCCATGCCGCGAACACCGGGCGGGCGGCTTCGTTGCCCTGCAGATACACGCCGCGAATGGCGCCGCCGCCGTTGTCCATGTTGAAGTAGCCGAAGACGCGCGCGTGCTCCTGCGTGAGCACCATCGTGTCGCGATCGCCGAAGCGCTGTTTCACGTAGGCACGCGAGCCCAGCAGGCCTTGCTCTTCACCGGTCCACAACGCGAGCCGCACCGTGCGCCGCAGCCGCAGGCCGGTGGTCTTCAGGATGCGCATCGCCTCCAGCATGGCGGCCGAGCCGGCGGCGTTGTCGGTCGCGCCGGTGCCCGAATGCCAGGAGTCGAAGTGCGCGCCGAGCATCACCACTTCGGTGGCCTTGTCGGTGCCGGGCAGCTCGGCGACGATGTTGAAGCTGTCGAGCGTATCGGTGAAGCGATTCTGGACGTTGAGCTCCACCTGCACCGGCACCTTGCCGTCCACCAGCCGCAGGATGCGGTTGTACTGCTCCGAGGCGACGATGAGCTGCGGCGTGATCGCCGGCGGCTTCTCGCCGTAGTAGCTCGCCGGCGCGTTGTGCACCAGGATCGTGCCGCGGTCGTTGCGTCCCGACCCGGGCTCGAGCGTGGCCACGACACCCTCGCGGGCGAAGAACTCGTTGAGGCGCAGCGTGAACTGCGCGTTGTTGCCGCCGCCGCCGCCTCGCCCACCGCGGCCGCGGCCTGCATTCACCGGCTGGCTCTGCAGGTCGGTCAGCTCCTGGTCGGTGAAGCGCCGCGCCAGCGGCGTCGTGAGGAGCTGAAGCGCGGCCGCGGGTTGATTGAGGACCACCTTGCCGGCCAGCTTGCCGGTCCACGTGGCGAAATCGGCTTCGGCGCGAATGGCCGTGACGACGACGTCGGCGGTGGTGATGCCGCTCGTGCCCGGCGTCCACGCGCGCGGGGCCGCCATCAGCGGAAACGCGCGCGGCGTGAGCACGTTGGCGGTCAGCTTCTCGTTGGACCAGCCGCGGCCGAAGCGGAACGGCTCTTCGCGGACGTTGGCGACGCCCCAGTCGCGCAGCCGTCCCTGGGCCCATGCCGCGGCGGCGCGCATCCCGGGCGAATTGGTGAGGCGCGGGCCGTGGACGTCGGTGAGGTACCACAGCGTGTCCATCACCTGCGACCGCTGCAGCCCTTCTTCCTTGATGCGCACGACGGCGTCGAGATCCGCTGTATCGGGGCGAGGCGCCTGGGAGATTCCCGGGGCAGGAGCCGGTTTCGCCGTGGTCCGTGATTGCGCCGACGGGAACGCCAGCGAGACCGCCAGCGCCACCCCTAGGCCGCCCCAAGCCAACCGCCGCGTGCTGGAACCGTCCATTTTGTGAGTGTAGCTAATCCCCCCGGCCGCCGTGGTCGAAAAGGAGATAATGACCGGCCTCATGACGCGCGCGCTGGGGGAAAGGCTGCTGGCCGGCCTGCTGGCCCTCACCATGACCGGCTGCACGGCCGAGCCCGCGGGCGACCCTGACGCCCCGCCGGCGGTCTTGCCGTCGGAGGTGCGCGACATCGTCCTGACACCCGATACGACGCTGGTCTCCGGGCTCGTCCCTCATCGCACCACGCTCGACACCCTCTTGCGGGGGCACGGCGTGGCCGACGACGCCGCGATGAACGTCGTGAGCGCGGCGCACCAGGTGTTCGACCCGCGGCGGCTGCGCGCGCTGCAGCCCTTCGCGCTCGAGCGTACGGTCGAGGGGACGCTCCGCTTCTTTCAGTACGAGATCGACAACGATCGATTCCTGCGCGTGGCGCCTTCCGCGGCCGGCTCGGGCACGCTCGCGGCCATCGTCGTGCCGATCCCGAAGACGCTCGAGCGCGTCACCGCGACCGGCCGAATCGACGCCGAGACGCCGTCGCTCTTTCAGTCGGTAGCCGGCGCGGGCGAGGGCGCCGAGCTGGCGGTGTCGCTGGCGCAGATCTTCTCGGGCGAGATCGATTTCAATTCCGACCTGCAGCCGGGCGATGCCTACACGCTGGCGTTCGACAAGTACACGCGCGAGGGTGGCCAGTCGAGCTACGGAGACATCACCGTGGCGGAGTTTCGCAACGACGGCCGGGTGCTGCGCGCAATCCGCTTCGCGGTGCCGGGCGGCAAGCCGGCCTATTACGACGAGCGCGGCCGTTCGCTGCGCCGCTTCTTCCTGCGCTCGCCGCTGAAGTTCGAGCCGCGCGTCACCTCACGGTTCTCGTCGAGCCGCCGCCATCCGGTGCTGCACACCGCCCGGGCGCATCGCGGCGTGGACTATGCCGCGCCCACGGGCGCGCCCGTGATTGCCGCGGCCGCCGGGGTCGTGGTGTCGGCCAGTTTCGACCGCACCAACGGCCGGATGGTGCGCGTGCGCCACGCGTCGGGCTACGAGTCGTTCTACCTTCACCTGTCGGCGTTCGGCCAGGGCATCCGTGGCGGTGTGCGCGTGGATCAGGGCCAGACGATCGGGCTGGTGGGTGCTACGGGGCTCGCGACCGGGCCGCACCTGCACTACGGTCTCACGCGGAACGGCGTGTTCGTGAATCCGCTCCGGGAGCACATGAACCAGCCGCCGGGTGAGCCGGTGCCAACCTCGGCGATGGACGCGTTCATGGCCGAGCGCGACCGCGCGCTCGCCCAGCTCGAGGGCAAGGGACAGCGGCCACTATAATTTCGACAGATGGCTGCGCTCGTCCCCTTCCGTGCGCTGCGCCCCGTGCCGGCGGCGGCGGAACGAGTGGCGGCGGTGCCCTACGACGTCGTCAGCACCTCCGAAGCGCGCGAGCTGGCGCTCGGCAATGCCCTCAGCTTCCTCCACGTCTCCCGCGCCGAGATCGATCTGCCGCCGGGCACCGATCCGCACGACGAGAAGGTGTACGACCGCGCCGCGCGCAACTTCGCCGAGCTGCGCGAGAAGGCGCCGCTCGTCATGGACGAGGCCTCCGGCCTGTATATCTATCGCCTGAAAATGGGCGGGCACGTGCAGACGGGCGTCGCCGGCTGCTTCTCGTTGCACGAGTACGACCACCACGTCGTGAAGAAGCACGAGCACACGCGGCCGGACAAGGAAGACGACCGCACCAAACACCTGATTCGCCTGCGCGCGCAGACCGGTCCCGTGTTCCTGACCTACCGGTCCGAAGTGGGCATCGACGATCTGGTGGGGCGCGTCACCGGCGAGTGGCCGCTCTTCGGTTTCACCGCGGTCGACGGCATCCAGCATGCGATCTGGCGCGTGTCCGACGAGCTGACGCCGGCCTTCGTGGCCGCGTTTGCGTCGGTGCCGGCGCTCTACATCGCCGACGGCCATCACCGCGCCGCCAGCGCCGCGCGCGCCCGCCGGCATTTCAGCGCGGGCGGGCACGCGGGGGAATGGGACACGTTCCTGGCGGTGGCGTTTCCCGATGCGCAAGTCCAGATCCTTCCCTACAACCGCATCGTGCGGGACCTCGGCGGCCACACGCCCGCGGCGCTGTTGAACGCGCTGCGGGAGCGGCTGACTGTCGCCGCGGGCCCGCCATCGCCGACCCGGCACGGCGACGTGTCGATGTACCTCGACGGGCAGTGGTACACCGTAGGGCTCGGTGGAGTCCCGGCATCGCTGCTGCCCGACGAGCGGCTCGACGTCAGCCGCCTCCACGCGCTCATCCTGGCGCCACTCCTCGGCATCGGCGACGTGCGCACCGACTCCCGCATCGATTTCGTGGGCGGCGGCCGGGGCACTGACGAACTGGAGCGCCGCGTCGAGTCAGGTGAGTGGGCGGTGGCGTTCTCGCTTTTTCCCGTCGGCGTCCGCGAGCTGATGGCGATATCCGACGCCGGGGGTGTCATGCCCCCCAAGTCCACCTGGTTCGAGCCCAAGCTGCGCGACGGACTGCTCACGCACTTGATCTGACGCGCTCGGCCTTTAGCCTTCCGCCTGTGGCCTCTAGGTACTACTCGTGTTTGTCGGGAAGCTCTGGCCAGCGGCTAGAGGCCAGAGGCCAGAGGCGGTAGGATCGAAAAATGCCGACTACCACCCGTATCTTCAACTTCTCCGCCGGTCCTGCCGTTCTTCCCCTGCCCGTGCTCGAACAGGCGCAGCGCGACATGCTGTCGCTGCCGGGCGTCGGCATGTCGGTAATGGAGATCAGCCACCGGTCGAAGGCGTTCGAGGATCTGCTGAACGGCGCCATCGCGGACTTCCACGCGCTCACCGGCGCGCCCGAGTCGTACAAGGTCCTGATGCTGCAAGGCGGTGCCAGCCTGCAGTTCTCGATGGTGCCGATGAACCTGCTGACGCCGGGCAGCACGGCCGACTACGTGGACACCGGCACGTGGGCCGATAAAGCGGCGAAGGAAGCCAAGCGCGTCGGTCCCGTGAACGTCACCGGATCGACGAAGGCCGACAATTACAACCGGATACCGCGGCGGGAGGAGCTGTCGCTCACGCCCGGCGCCGCCTACGTGCACATCACGACGAACAACACCATCGAAGGAACCGAGTGGCACTCGCTGCCCGATGCCGGCGCCGCGCCGCTCGTGGCCGACGCGTCGTCCGACATCCTCAGCCGGCCGATCGACGTCTCGCGCTTCGGGCTGATCTACGCCGGGGCGCAGAAGAACCTGGGGCCGTCGGGCGTCACGCTCGTCGTCATCCGCGAGGATCTGATGGCGCGCTCGCAGGCGTCGCTCCCCGCAATGCTCAACTACAAGGTGCAGGCGGAGAACAACTCGCTCTACAACACGCCCAATACCTTCGGCGTCTACATCCTCGGCCTGACGCTCAAGTGGCTGCAGGCGCAGGGCGGCCTCGCCGCCGTCGGCGCCGTGAACGAGCGCAAGGCGAAGCGGCTCTATGCCGAGATCGATCGCACCGGCTTCTACCGCGGCACCGCGCAGCCGGAGAGCCGGTCGATGATGAACGTCACCTTCCGCCTGCCGTCAGAGGAGCTGGAGAAGGCGTTCGACAAGCAGGCCACCGCCAACGGCCTCGACGGCCTGAAGGGGCACCGTTCGGTGGGCGGCATGCGCGCCTCGATCTACAACGCGTTCCCCGAAGAAGGCGTGGACGCCCTCGTGCAGTTCATGCGCGAGTTCGAACGCGCGCACGGGTAGCCGTTTTCTCCCGCCGCCCACGCCAGTGCCTGCCTGCGCCGGCGCGGCTTCGATGCAGCGACGCTACGCGTCGCCGCAAACAGCATTTCTTGCCCGCTCCGCGGGCGGCAACGCCGGACTCCGGCAAACATTGCCGTAGACGACGGTCGCTGGCTTTCAGTCGGGCCGGCGAAACACGCTCGCCACCGACGCTCCGCCGTTCGTGCGTGGTCGCCACGCGCCCACGCCTGCGACCGGTGGGGCGGGCATGTCTTCGCTGAAGGTCTTTCGGCGGACGGCACGCCGAGATCCGGAAACCGGGCGAAGCGATTCACGACGCGAGTTCGGTACGCGTGATCCGTAACGCCGGGATCAGCAACGCCGGTGTGACCGCGGGTACGACGGTCGATCGAATCAGCGCCTACTCGCGTCGGCAGTGGAAGGTACGAGCGGAGGCCGGTTTCCGGCGTCCGCCGACAGACCTCTCAGCGGAGACATGCCCGCCCCACCGGGAGCGTCCTGCAGGGCGGCCTGAAGGCCGCCCTCTACATCAATTCGGGGGTGAGGATGGGGGCGGGCGGCGCCGTCCCCGGCGGCGCCGACGGCGGCGTCGCGGACGATCCGCTTCTTCCTCGCCAGCGCCCTGCTCGGCCGGATGCGCGGTGGCGTGCTCGACGAGGGCGCGCCATTCGGCGACGGCCTCCGGCGCCTGGCCGTGGATCTCGAGCCAGGTCAGCGCCTCCCGGAACGTGCCTTTGTGCATCAGCGCCCGGCGTCCACGCGGCGACAGCTTGGGGTCGAGCAGCCGCCGCTGCAGGCCGAGGACCTGCCGCAGCCGCTCGATGTCGCGCCGCGCCAGCGGCAGCAGCCCCAGCGAGATGCGCGGCTCCTTCTTCATGTCGTCGGTCCACCGCGGCGGGTTGGTCACCGCCTTGGCCGCTGGACCGATCGGCATCAGCAGGGATCCCAGCAGGATCGGTGTGGTGAGCGTGTCGGGCGCCGACTCGAACCGGTTCCGGTAGGTATCTACCGCGGCCAGCGACTGCCACAGCGCGTCGCCGGCATGCTCCTGCAGTTCCTCTGAGATCGGCTCGAGCAGCTTGTGCTCGGCCAGCATGCGGAAGGCCCGCTCGGCGGCGCCGGAGCGGAGCAGCTTGTAGAACTCCTCGATCAGGCGCGCCGGCGCGCTCCGGGCGATGTCGCTGCGATGCGAGGCCATCGCCGCCTCGATCGGCTCGTCGATCCTGAAGTTGAGCCGCGCCGCCATGGCCACGGCGCGCAGCATGCGCACCGGATCTTCCTGGAACCGTTCCTCGGGCACGCCGATGCAGCGCACGATGCCCGCCCGCAGGTCTTCGAGGCCGCCGGTGTAGTCGATGATCGAGAACGTCTCGATGTCGTAGAAGAGCGCGTTGATCGTGAAGTCGCGCCGGAAGGCGTCCTGCTCGGGAGTGCCGAAGGTGTTGTCGCGGTGAATCAGGCGATCGCGCGCGTCGTCGAGCTCCGGCGCCGCCACGTCGCTTTCCGGCGGCGCCAGCGTCTGCAGTGGCGCGTCGGCCGCCATTTCCTCTGCCGACACCTGCCGCCGGAACGTGGCCACTTCGACGGTCTTGTCGCCGAAGCGGACGTGCGCCAGCCGGAAGCGGCGTCCGATGATCCAGCAGTTGCGGAAGAGCTTCTTGACCTCGTAGGGATGAGCCGAGGTGCCGATGTCGAAATCCTTCGGCTTTCGGCCCAGCAGCAGGTCGCGGACGCTGCCGCCCACGAGATAGGCGGTGTACTTGGATTGATTGAGCCGGTAGAGGACTTTGAGCGCTTCGGGATCGACAAGCTTGCGCGAAAGTACGTGCTCGGACCTCGGCACGATCTTCGGCTCACCCATCTGCTTGGAATTGTAGCAAAGCGGTCGGTGTTAGCATGCCGGGTATGCGCACGTATCTCGTGTCCATGCTGTTGCTTGCGGTCATCTGCGCGGTTCCGGCCGCCAGCGAGGCGGCCGAATCGCCGGCGCTGGCCCGCGCGCGCACCCTCTACAACGCCGGCGACTACGAGGGCGCCATCGACGCCGCCTCGGTGTCGCGCCGTGAGGCGCAGTGGGCCGATGCGTCGTCGCTGGTCATCGCACGCTCCCGCCTGGAACGCTACCGCCAGAGCATGAACGCGTCGGAGCTGGCGGACGCGCGCGAAGCGCTGCAGGCCGTGCGCGTGGCGGCGCTCAATCAGCGCGATCAGGTGGATCTGCTCATCGGGCTGGGCCAGGCGCTGTATCTCGGCGAGGTGTACGCGCCGGCGGCGGAGTTCTTCGCCACCGCGTTGGACAAGGGCACCAGTCTCGGACCGCGCGATCGCTCGATGCTCCTCGACTGGTGGGCCACCGCGCTCGATCGCGACGCACAGACGCGCCCGTTCGACCGCCGCCCGTCCGTCTACCAGCGGATCGGCGATCGTATGGATGGCGAGCTGCGCGACGACCCGGCAAACGGCGTGGCGAACTACTGGCAGGTCGTGGCGGCGCGCGGCGTCGGCGATCTCGACCGCGCCTGGAGCGCGGCGATTGCCGCCTGGGTCAGGTCGACACTGAATCCGACGACGATGACGCAGCTCCGCGGCGACCTCGATCGCGTGATGGAGCAGGCGCTCATCCCCGAGCGGGCACGGACGGGCCCGGCACGGGATGGCGTGGATGTCGTGGAGATGCTGCGCGCGGAGTGGTCGCTCGTGAAGCAGAACTGGAAATAGGTCGGATTCTTGCAGCGCCCGGGGCCGAGGTGACTGGCATGAAACTGACTGAGCTGCTGCTCAACGAGCTCGAGAGCGAGGCCGAGAAGAGCCGGCGCGCGCTCGAGTGCGTGCCCGACGGGAAACACGACTGGAAGCCGCACGACCGGTCGATGATCTTCGGCTACCTGGCCGACATGGTGGCCAACATCCCGAACTGGGTGGCGATGATCGTCAACCAGGACGAGCTCGACGTGGCGCCGCCGGGCGGCTCCCAGCAGAAGCGCGAGCCCGTCACGTCGAGCGGCGCGCTCCTGGCGGGGCTCGACAAGGCGATGACCGCCGCGCGCGAGGCGCTGACCCGCACCGACGATGGGCACCTCGAGACGTCGTGGCGGCTGCTCGCCGGCGGCCGGCCGGTGATGCAGATGTCGCGGCACCTGATGATTCGCGACACCATCAACCACTGGGTTCACCATCGCGGGCAGATGACGGTGTATCTGCGGCTGATGGGCGCGAAGGTGCCGGCGCTCTACGGACCGTCGGCCGACGACCAGCGATTCTGATGCGCTCTTGATGTAGAGGCGGACCTTCAGGTCCGCCTGCGCGCCTATAATCGGCGCCGGCCCATCAGTGTCGGCTCCGCCCCCCGCCCCCGTCCTGTCGCGCAAGGCCGTCGTCGCGGTCGTCATCGGCAATTGGCTCGAGTTCTACGACTTCCTGGCCTTTACGTTCTTCGCGGTCATGATCGGCCGCGCCTTCTTTCCCGGCGATTCGGAGTTCGGGCGGCTGCTGAGCGCGCTCGCCACCTTTGGCGTGGGCTTCTTCACGCGGCCGCTGGGCGCCGCGGTCATCGGCACCTACGCCGACCGGGCCGGCCGGCGCGCCGCCATGACGCTGACGCTGATGCTCATGGCGGTCGGCTCCGCCATGATGGGCCTGGCGCCCACCTACGCGCAGATCGGGATTGCGGCACCGATCATTCTGGTCGTCGCGCGCCTGATTCAGGGGTTTTCCTGCGGCGGCGAAGTGGGCCCCGCCACCGCCTACCTCCTCGAATCGGCGCCGCCGGAGAAACGGGCGGCGATGGCCGGATGGCAGGGCTTCAGCCAGATCCTCGCGCTGCTCTCCGGCAGTCTTGCGGGCGTGGCGCTCACGTCGATCCTTTCCGAGGAGCAGTTGTACTCGTGGGGATGGCGGCTGCCGTTCCTGCTCGGCATTCTCATCGCGCCGGTCGGCCTCTACATCCGGCGACAGCTGCCCGAGACGATTCAGCCGAGCGAGATGCACGCATCGTCGCGCGCGATTCTCGGCGAGCTGGCGCGCCACCACGCACGGCCGGTGCTGCTCGGGGTGCTCGTGATCTGCGGCGGGACCGTCTCGACGTATGTGTTCACCTACATGACCACCTACGCGATCACCACGCTGCACCTGTCGCCGGCGGTCGGGACCTCGCTGTCGGCAATGGGATACGTCGCGCAGCTCCTGGGCGGTGTCGCAGGCGTGTGGGCGGACCGTTTCGGGCGGAAGGCGGTGCTGACCGCCTCGCGTCTGGTCTTCGCGGCGAGCATCTATCCCGCGTTCGTCGTGCTCACATCGCCGGAGTCGTCGCTCGCGGCGCTTTTCGCGGTGTACATGGCCATCAGCGCCATGTTCTCGATGGGCATCGTACCGGTCTACGCGTTCCTGCTGGAGGCGTTCCCCAAGGCCGTGCGGTCGAGCGGCCTCTCGATCCTGTACGCGCTCGGCACGACGATCTTCGGCGGCACCACGCAGTTCGTGGTGGCGTGGCTCATCGAGCGCACGGGCAGTCCAATGGTCCCGGCGTGGTACATGCTGGCCACGACGATTGCCGCCATCGTCGGCGTGCTCGGCCTCATGCCGCATCCGGACGTCGCGCGTGAATCGGCGGGCCGCCTGAAGGCGGCCCCTGCTCCTACTGCGTGAGCAGATACTCGATCCCGAGCTCCGCCGCGCTCGGTGAGCCGTACATCGTGCCGGTGCGCCGCTTGGTGAAGCGCTGGCGCGCCAGGTCGTAGACGTTCGACATCAGCGCAATCGTCCCCACCTGCGCCGCGCGCTCGCCGGCGTGGCGCAGATAGTCGTCCACCAGCGCCCGCACCTCCGGGCGCTCCACCCGCGCGTTGTTGACGTAGATGAACAGGATGCGCGACAACGGGCGATACACGCCGCGTCCGACATTCTGGGGCGACGGCGGGATGGCGCCCTGGCCGATGCTGTCGTCGAGATCGTCGATGGCGACGCTTTTCAGCCGTTCCTTCGCCCGCTCGTAGTAGCCGTAGCCGACGTAGCCGAGCGCGAATTCGTCAGCCGCGACGCCGTTGATGATGGTGGAGTCGTCGCC
>DASRPM010000130.1:0-9512 GCA_035646375.1 Vicinamibacterales bacterium | reverse complement strand
CTGACCACGTGGTCGATGTCGCTGGACTCGCCGTTGCACCGCTTCGTGGTGACGAGCGGCGGCGGTCCCGGCATCATGGAGGCCGCCAACCGCGGCGCGCACGAAGCGGGAGGCAAGACGATCGGCCTCAACATCCGGCTGCCGTTCGAGCAGGGCGCCAACCCCTACATCACCGAGGGGCTGCAGTTCGAGTTCCACTACTTCTTCATGCGCAAGTTCTGGTTTGCGTACCTGGCCAAGGCGCTCGTCGTCTTCCCGGGCGGCTTCGGCACGCTCGACGAGATGTTCGAGATCCTCACGCTGATGCAGACCGAGAAGCTCGGCGAGAAGATCCAAATCATTCTCTACGGCTCCGAGTACTGGGATCCGATCCTCAACCTCGAGCCGATGGCCGAGTGGGGCGCGATTGCCCCTTCCGACTGCACGCTCATCAAGCGCGCCGACGCCCCGGAGCAGGCGTTCGAATTGCTGAAGGCCCATCTCACCGAGCATCACCTGCAGAAGCCCGCGCCCAAGAAGACACCGCAGCTCGCCAGGACCCGCAGTTGATCTCGTACGTGAGGGCCGGCTTTAGCCGGCCCTGGGCCGCCTGAAGGCCCCTACTTACGGAAGCAGAGCGCTCAGCCAGTGCAGCAGGTTGAGCGCGAAGCGGGCGTTCTCGCGGGCCTCGGGGGCGTTCATGCCCATCGGGCGTTTGTCGGGTCCGGCGAGCTGGGCGGTCAGCATTGCCGCCTCGCCGAGCAGGGCGACACGCCCGCGGCCGTGGTACACGATGGCGCCCTGCAGCAGGTGAGCCGCCGGAATCCGCGGCGTGCGATCCGAGAACTGGAACGCCACCTCGGGGAGCAGCAACCGCGATCCGGCTGGCAGCACCAGCAGCGCCTGGCCTTTGACCTGGGGATCCAGCCGGAACGCCTGGCCCGTGAACGTCGTGACGGCGTCGACCCGTTCGCCCGCGTCGCGTCCATTGGCGACGACGGTGGACGGGAGCGAGCTGTCGGATCGGCGGAACGTCAATTGCCCGTTGCCCGCGGAGTCTTGTGCGAAGCCGTTCTGGAAGCGCACGCCGAACGCGGCCGCGAGCGCCTCGGCGTGTCCGGCCAGCGGCATGTGGTCGGCGATGAGCAGAAGCGACCCGCCCGCCCGCACCCACGCTTCGGCGGCGGCGACTTCCTGCGCCGTGAACGCGGAGAGCGTGGGAAGGGGAGCCCAGTCGGCTTCGCTCTGCTTGTGCATCGCGTTGGCGACGACGAGGATGTCGGCGCGGCCGAGGGAGCCGGCCGTGAACGGGTCGCGGTTGGCCTGCACCTGGTAGCCGTCGAGGCGCAACAGCTTCGCGAACGGCGCGTAGCCTCCGTCGGCCGTGTGGAAGTTCAGGTGGGCTTCGTCGATCGCGACCTTGGGACCACGGTCCGCCGCGTAGGCGGGCCGCTCGACGGCCGGCGCGAAGCCGGTGTCCGCCACCTGCTGCGCTGCCGCCGCGGACGTCAGCAGAACGACGAGCCCGGCCAGCGCGCCCCACTGCATTCTGCCCATGCCGGGGTTAGACGAGCGTGAGCGTCGCGACGGTTGCCCCACCCGGTAGCCCTGCTCTGAAGACCCGAGCTACGTTACCGCCGCAGGAATTCGTCGACGATCTGGACGAACTCCTCCGGCCTCTCGTCGCTGGGGTAGTGGCCGAGGCCGGGCATCGTGACGATGCGCACCTGCGGCAGCACCTTCTTCAGCTCGTCCTGCGTCGCCGCCGGCACGATCGTGCTGCGGCCGCCGAGCACGTAGAGGATCGGCGCCTTGATGCTGCGCACGTAGCGCCATAGCTCGGTCTCGACGAATCCCTTCACCAGGTTCGGGTCGCGCTTCCACACGAGACGGCCGTCGTCGCGCCGCCTGGTGCCGTAGCGCACGTAGGGCTCGAGCACGGCCGCAGGCAGCGGCTGCGCGGCCGCGCGCATCTGCACCAGCAGCTCCTCGGCGCTCGCCCAGCCGTTCTCCTCCTGTTTCACGCGCCGCGCGTACGCGTCGGCAATCGACCGCGGACGCTCCGGGCCCACGTCCTCGGCAATCACCGCGGCAACCAGCTCGGGATGCAGGCCGGCAAACACCTGCACGACGCGTCCGCCGGTGGAATTGCCCCAGAGCGTCAGGTTTCGGAGGCCCAGCGCGCGCACCAGCCGCTCGAGGTCGCCCACATGGTCCTCGACCAGATAGCGCCCCTCCGGATCCCAGCCCGAGTCGCCGTGGCCGCGCAGATCCATCGCGATGACGTGATAGCGGCTGGTGAATCGCGGCGCCACGTGGTCGAAGGTGTGCGCGATGCGATCGATGCCGTGGAGCAGGACGAGCGGCGGCGCGCCGGCGTTGCCCCAGTCGAGGTAGTGGAGCCGCAGGCCTCCCACCGTGACGAAGCGGTCCTCGGGCGGGGGTGTGGCCGGCGCCTGCGCACGCGCGAGCGTGGCCATCGCGAGCACTGCGACGCAGATCAGGGCCGCAGGCGGCTTCATCCGGCGCAGCTTAGCCCATTTCATAATGCATGAGGTCAAGTCCCCGAAGGCGCTGCCGACTAGTGGAGCATCCGGCGGCCGCCGAGGCTCGTACCACCGATCCCACGACAGCGCGCGACGAAACGCAGCTGAAATTGCTCGACACCGATTGCGCCGGCGTGGTCAGCCGGACCGAGTTCACGGCTGGCGCCAGCGTGGCGATCCGCCGGTACACGAATCTCCCGCAAGTCTGAACGGCTCGCATCCATGCACGGTGGCGCTATGATCGCCACCGTGCAGACTTCATTCACGCTTCGCGCCCTTGCCCTGGCCGCCGTGCTGCTCGCCGGGTCGAGCGCCGCTGCCCAAACACCGGCCCCGCGCCCGGTGACGCCGCTGACCGCACAGGACTACATCGACATCCAGCAGCTGCTGCACCGCTACGCGTTCGCGCTCGACACCTGCTCCAACAACGGCTACGACTACGCCGACCTGTACACGCCCGACGGCATCTTCTACTGGGGCATCGGCGGCCGGAAGTCGGTGGGGCGCGAGCAGCTTGCTGAAGCCGCCGGCGGCGGCAAGCAGGGGTGCCAGAGGCAGAAGACCGCCAACCGCGAGAATCCGATCCAGACGCACATGACGGTGAACGCCGTGATCGAGGCGTCGCCCGAGGGCGCCATTGGCAAGAGCTATCTGGTGTATCCGGGCGTGCAGGGCATCACGGGTGACGGCACGCACACCGGGCACGTGGGCGGCTATCAGGACGTCTACGTGAAGACGGCGAAGGGGTGGCGCTTCAAGAAACGCATCCACGTCTTTCCGCCCGATATCCCGGGCAGCTACGTGTTCCCGGCCGATCAATAGAGCAGGAACGGCGCGCGGAGCTCCTTGAACGCGCGCTCGTCGCCGCGCCAGCTGTCGCCCATCTCACCGGCGCTCGCGCCCGCCTCGATCTGCTCGCGCAGGGCCGGCGATCCCGAGAGGATGTCGATCGGCAGCTTCTCGTGCTCGTACTCGTACGGCGGCTGGCGCCACAGTGGCCGCTCGGGCGCCGCGCGATGGAACGCGGCGATGAGCGCCGCCCCCGTCAGCACCGGCTTGAACGCCCGTCGATCCGTGACGTGGATCTGGCAGCCGCCGCACGCCTGCTTCGCGTGCTTCTGGAACGTGGGCTCGAAGACCGCCGGCCGGAAGAACGCGCCCGGCAGTTTGAGCGCATTCAACTGCTGCGCGAAGCGCTCGGCCTCGATGCCAGGCGCGCCGACGAGCTCGAACGGCCGCGTGGTGCCGCGGCCTTCGGACAGGAGCGTGCCTTCGAACAGCACCGTGCCCGGATAGACGATCGCGGTGTCGAGCGTCGGGATGTTGGGCGACGGCATCACCCACGGTACGCCGGTGTCGTCGGCGAACATCTCGCGCCGCCAGCCCTCCATCTTCACGACCTCGAGCGTGGCGCCCAGGCCGAAGTGCCCGTTGAACAGGCGCGCCAGCTCGCCGATCGTCATGCCGTGACGCATGGGAATCGGGAACTGGCCGACGAACGATTCGTTGCCGGGTACGAGCGACCCGCCCTCGACGTCCACGCCGTTGATCGGGTTGGGACGGTCGCACACGATCACCGGCACGCCATGGCGGGCGCACGCGCGCATGCAGTTGGCCATCGTGTAGATGTAGGTGTAGATGCGCGCGCCGATGTCCTGCAGATCGATGACGAGCGCGTCGAGCCCGTGCAGCATGTCGGCGGTCGGCTCGCGCGTTTCGCTGTAGAGCGAGTAGACGGGCACGCGGCGGCCGGGGTCGTCGCGATGCGGCGTCTCGATCATGTTGTCCTGCACGTCGGAGCGGAAGCCGTGCTGCGGGCCGAAGATCGCGCCGAGCGTCACGCCGTCCGCCGCGGCCAGGCGATCGACCACGTGGTCGAAGCCGCGGTCCACCGAGGCGTGATTACAGACGATGCCGACACGCTTGCCGCGCAGCTGCGGCGACGAGAGCAGCACGTCGGTCCCCAGCCGGACGGACGCCGTCATCACAGGTGACATGGCGGTCATTTTAGCGCCGTTGCGGCCCGCCGGAGCCCTTCAGCACGCACTTTGCTCCATATCTCGTCCACACGCGGTTCTCCGGCCACTTGGCAACGGGCTCGTGCGCGCGGTGACGGAATCGTCAGGCGCGAGAGGCGGGCACGCGCAGGTCCGGGAAACCGTTGGAGGAGGAACTGCCATGACCCGTATTCGCATCGCCATCGCCGCCGCGCTGTGTCTCACCGCCACGACGGTGCATGCGCAGGGCACCCATTTCACCGTCAGCGCGGCCTCGGCCAGCATCTACAAGTCACCGACCAACGTCAGCCCGGTTCTCGGCGAGGCCAAGCAGGGCGCCACGCTCGAGGTGACACGTGACGTCGGCAGCTGGGTGAAGGTGGCCTGGTCGCAATCGCCCGACGGCGTCGGCTACGTCCGCAAGAGCGCGGGCACGATGGGGGCGCTCGGGCGCGAGGTGCGCGTTACCGGAGCCGCCACACCGGCGGCCGCGCCGCGTGCGGGGTCCGCGCCACGAACTGCGTCCGCGTCAGGGTCGGCACCTGCGGCTTCGGCGCAGACAGGAACAGCCGGCAGGATCAAGCTCCCGACGCCCGCCGGCTACGTGGCACCGTCGCACCGGTTCGGCATCGGCGGACAGATCGGCGGCTCCGCCGTGGGCGCCGGCATCAGCGTTCGCGGGTGGTCGAAGTCGCAGAAGATCGGCGTCCAGTTCGACGTCACCCACAGCTCGATGACCAACGACGTGTTCTTCACGACCATGTCGTCCACCCAGTTCGGACCGCGCGTGCTGTATGCGTTCCGCGATCACGTGTCGGATAGCACCTGGCTGCGGCCCTACGTCGGCGCCGGGGCGCACGTCCTGCGCGCGTCGGTCAACGATCCGCTGACGGGCCTCTCCGCGTCGGACACCCGGATGGCGGCCCAGTTCTTCGGCGGCACCGAACTCACGTTGTCGGCGGTGCCCCGGCTCGGCCTGAGCGCCGACGTGGGCTACCAGTGGTACCAGAGCCCGTTTGTCGGCTACACGCTCGACGGCATGATGATGACGCTGTCGGCGCATTGGTATCTGAAATAAGCCTCTAGCCTCTGGGCTTTAGCCTCTAGCCCTGAGCCGCGATACTCTTGGTCCGCCATGCGGCGGACCAAGATCATCGCTACGGTCGGGCCAGCCACGAGCACGGAAGGGCCGCTGCGCGAGCTGATCGCCGCGGGCGTGGACGTCTTCCGGCTGAACTTCTCGCACGGCTCGCACGAGGCGCACGGCGAGGTGGTGGCGCGCATCCGCGCGCTGGCGGCCGAGGCCGGCCGGAGCATCGCGCTGCTGCAGGACCTGAGCGGCCCCAAGATCCGCACCGGGCTGCTGCGCGATCACGCGCCGATCGCGCTCGCCAATGGCGACGAGCTGGTGATCGCGGTGGGCAACTTCCTGGGTGCGCCCGGGCGCGTGTCCACCAGCTACGAATACCTGCCGTCGCTCGTCAAGCCGGGCGACGTGCTGCTGCTCGACGACGGCCGCATTCAGCTGCGCGTCGAGTCCGAAGACTCCCAGCAGATTCGTACGGTGGTGGTGGACGGCGGTGTCCTCGGCGAGCACAAGGGCATCAACGCCCCCGGGGTGCCGCTGCCGGCATCGGGACTCACGGACAAGGACAAGGCGGACCTGGCGTTCGGCGTGCGCGCGGGCGTGGACTTCGTGGCCATGAGCTTCGTGCTGAGCGCCGACGACCTGCGCCAGGCGCGCGCCGCGCTGCGCGAGGCCGGCGCGCCGGATCTGCCGCTGGTGGCCAAGCTCGAACGGCCGGAAGCCATCGAGGCGCTCGACGACATCCTGCGCGCGTGCGACGCCGTGATGGTGGCGCGCGGCGACCTCGGACTCGAGCTGCCGCTGCAGAGCGTGCCGCGGGTGCAGAAGGCCATCTGCCTCCGCGCCCGCACGCTGGGCGTGCCGGTGATCGTGGCCACGCAGGTGTTCGAGTCGATGATCAAAGAGCCGCGGCCCACTCGCGCCGAGGTGAGCGACGCGGCCAACTCGGTGGGCGACGGCGCGGACGCGGTGATGCTGGCCGGTGAGACGGCCGTCGGCAGCTATCCGACCAAGGCTATCCAGACTCTCGATCTGGTCCTGCGCGATGCCGAGCAGACGTCCGCGCCGCGCATCCCGCTCGAAGAGGTGCACGTGCGCGCGCCCCATGGCCAGGCGATCTGTGAAGCGGCGGTCACGCTGGCCGAACGGGGCCAGGCGGCGGCCATTGTGGCGGTCACGCGCGGGGGCAAGACGGCCGCACTGCTTTCGGCGTTGCGGCCCTCCAAGACGATCGTCGCCGCCACCGATCGGGAGGCCGTGTTTCGCCGGCTCGCGATGTCGTGGGGCGTCGAGCCACTGCTGGCGGACCTGTCGGGCGACATCGATGTGGCCGCCCGGCGCATCGGCGCCACCCTCACCGCGCGCGGCATCGTACCCGCCGGCTCCGCTATCGTGCTCGTGAGCATGAGCCCGGAACTCGGCTCCGGCCCGTCGAACTTCGTGACGCTCCAGAAGATCTAAATTGCGAACCGGCGTTAAGCCGGTTTGCTAGCCGGGGAATTCGCGCCAGCCGCGGCGCAGCAGCGAGTCGCGCAAGGCGCGCATCCGCGCGACCGCGCGCGGCCGCAGCGCGAACCGTTCGGAAGCAATGATGCCGGTGGGGGATTCGACGCACAGCTGAAGCCCCGCGGCCCCGCGGTAGACGGCGCACAGCAGCCGCTCGTCGTTCCATTCGAGCCGCCACAGAGTGGCCACGCGATCGAGAGTGGGCGTCGGATTCAGCACGCCCATTATAGGACTGGTGGGACGGGTGGGACTGGTAGGACTGGTGGGGAGAACGACGGGCGGGTCAGGTGGGACGACGAAAGGTTCTTACCTGTCCCACCTGTCCCACCCGTCCTACCTGTCCTACGGCGCTTTTGGTACGAGCTGTCCCCGGATCTCGCCACCAGGGTTCGTAGTGCTGTGGATGTTCACGTAGGCATTGCCGTTCGCTACGGCCTGGATCACGTCGTCGATGGTGTTGATGCCGATCCCGGCGGCGGGGCGGAACGCCGCTTCACCCACGCGGAAGGTGGTGACGAAGTCGCCGAGCCGCCCGGCAATGGCCGGGAAGTCGATCACGACGGGGCCGCCTATGCCCTTGGGGCCCACGTGGATGTGGCCCGCGGTGGTGGTCGTGGGGATGTTGAAAATCCGCAAGGTGACCGCGAACTCCTTTGCGGTCGTGTCGATCGCGACCTCGGCGGTCCCGGCGGCTCCCGACAACAGGATTGGCGTTTCCTCGCCGCCGCCGAGCGTCGCCGTCGCTACGACGACGACCTGGGCCGACGCGGCTGCCGCGCCGAGCAGCAGGGCCGACACCATTGCCGCGCCCACGTGTAGTGCTCTCTTCATGGAGTCCACTCCTTGTCCGAGCAGGCCGCCCTCGGCCCGCTGAATGTGTGACCGTCCGCCGGCGGCAGGGGCCCCGCGCCGTTTCTGCATAGCGCCGCCAACGGCGCCGCACGGAGCACGATTGCTGCCACCGGCTCGGCAACGGAGTCGGCCGGATTCCAGGGATTTCCCCGCAAGACGCTTACGGCCGCCGAAACCGCGTTTCGCAACGCGGCCGGCCTGACCCCTTTTCCCCGGTTTCGGCACCTAAGGGAGTGGGAGGGAACGGCAGTGACTGCAGTGCGACAGTTGTGGGTGGTGGTGGGGCTCCTCGCGGCCGGGTGCCTCGTGCTTGCCGGCCCGGCGTTCGCCCAGCCTGCCGCGCCGCTGGTGGTGGAGGCGACGGTGGGCTATGCGGGTTTCGTGGACGACGCGCTGATTGCGCACGGTCTGGTGGGAGGTACGGTGCGGTGGTCGCTGACGCCGCGCCTGAGCGTCGGCCCCGAGATCACGTACATGGTGGGCCCGGGCTCCGATCGCGACCTCTTCGTGACGGGGAACCTGACCTGGGATCTGTTCCGCGGCGCCGCGCGCCCCGGCCTGGTGGTGCCGTACGTCGTCGGCGGTGCCGGGTTCTTCCGGCACTCCAACCGGTTCGGTCCAGACACCTTCGCGTCGAACGAGGGGACGTTCACGGGCGGCGGCGGCGCGCGGATCTGGGTGACGCGGCGCGTCTACGTGGGCGCCGAAGCCAGGCTCGGATGGGAGCTGCACAGCCGTCTGGCGGGCACGGTCGGCGTCCGGTTCGGCGACTGAAGACTCGGCCAGGCCCCGAGAGGGGACGATCGCGCTTGATCGGGCCGCGATGCGCCCACTAGGATCCGGCGCATGAGAGCGCTCTCCCTGTTCCTTGCGCTGTTCCTCGGGGCGGCGGGCGTGGCGGCCGGCGCCGACGCCAACCACCGCCGGCTCGCCGAGCACTACGCGCCGGTCGTCTTCCAGGAAAGCCGGTCCACGGTGCTCGACTTCGTCACGAAGTTCGACTACGACGGCGACTGGAAGGGCGACAACAACTGGAGGAACGCCTACCTCTACGATCTGACGGGCCACGTTTACTACAGCGTGATCGAGTCCACGAGCCACTACTTCATCACCTACGCGTTCTACCACCCGCGCGACTACACCGCGCGGCCGTACGAAGGGTTCGCGCCGAAGACCGAGCACGAGAACGACATGGAAGGCTGCACGATCACGATCGAGAAGGACGGGTCGCCGTTCGGCAAGGCGATGCTGCTCGAGACGCTCGCTCACGACGTGTTCTTCAAATACGACAACCGCGACAACCGGCGGGTGTCGAACGGCAGCCTGAAGCTCGATGGCTCGATGACCTTCGTGGACGGGCGCCCGGCCGTCTACATCGAGGCCGAAGGACACGGCGTGAAGGCCGCCAGCCGCGCCGTCGTGGCGTCGCGCGCCAGTTTTCCGGGGATCGTCTATCGCTATACCGGCACCGCGTCCGTGCCGGAGAGCAACCGCGATCCCAACGCCACCTACGATCTCGTGTCGATCGAAGACACGCTGTGGGCG
>DASRPM010000129.1:0-11248 GCA_035646375.1 Vicinamibacterales bacterium | reverse complement strand
AGTTGGGAGCGCGCATGAATGGCATTCATGAGGTCACCGGTTCGATCCCGGTCTGGTCCACCAACCTTCGCTCTTGATCCAGGCGAAGGTTGCCCACCGTAGCGCAATAGCGCGAAGGTGGGCCTTCCCGCTCCGAGAGCTTCGTTGGCAAGCCAACCTTCATAGCGGGAAGCCAAACTCCCGCGTCGGGTGAATTCGGGCTGCGCGCCACTCGCAAAAACTGCTACTGCCAGCACTTGAACGTTCGCACAAGCCGCGACGAGCAGACGAGTCGCGCGGCACGTTACGGCTGTACGTCACAACCCTGGCGGGCGCGCCCGTTTGCATGACGGTCTGCTATGAATGAGTCCAAGTGCATCGTGTACGTCTTGGGAAGTCTCGAGGAACCACGTCGCTACTACACGGGTCTGACGTCGGAACTTCACAGCCGACTCGCCGACCACAACGCAGGCAGATGCAGGCACACGGCCGATGGTCGGCCACGGCAAGTCGATCGTTCATCCAGTTTGCCGATGAACATCGCGCAGTCAAATTCGAACGGTACCTGAAAACTGAGTCGGGCTGTGCGTTCGCGAAACGGCACTTGAGGCTCGAATGGCCTCGAGAAGCGTCCTAGTCAGTTCTCCACCAACCCCTCGGCGGAACGGATCACCAGCACGTCCACGGCCGTTCGCCGCGCGTCGAGGCGAAGCCCCAGCTGCTCCCGAATCGCGGTGAAGAGATCCGGCAGCTCGGCGCCCGCGGCCGCGGGCGGTGTCGTCCCCGAGACGTTCTCGAACTCGTAGGTCACATCGAAGAGCCCGGTGAGCCCGGTGGCGTCCACGACGGGGCGGCCGGCGAAATTCTGCATCCGGGTCGCGATCTCGCTGATCGGGACGCCCGCCTGCTTCATGAGGCTGCCGGCGCGCACGCCGCCGTCCGACGATCGGTTGGCCGTGGTGAGCACCCACGCGATGCCGCACGGTGGCCAGCCTTCCGCGTCGAGCGTCGCCGTGTTCGGCGTGAGCGCGGCGGCGTTCTTCGCGCAGTCAACCGCCGAGGGGCGCAGGCCAGGGCCGAGCGTCCGGTCCGCCTGTGCGTGCACCAGCACGTACGCCGGCAGCTCGCGCTTCTCGAGCCGTGCGTCGAGATGGAAGCGCTCCTGCAGCAGCGCGCGCAGCATCAGCAACACGTCGTCGACGCCGCGCGGCGGCGGCGCGCCAGCGGTGGCGACGACGTCGAACCGATCGCTTCGCATCCACGCCGGCCCGCCGATCACCTGCGACTGGAGCAGCCCATAGGCGCGGCGCAGCAGTTCCTCGAGCGTGACGTTGGTGGCGTTCAGCCGGCCGTTGGGCAGCGGACGGATGCCGCCTGAGGCGCCGCCCTCGCGGTTCGGTTTGATCGACGCGGCGTCGAAGGCAGGCGCCTGCCCGGAGGCGATGCCGACACCCAGCATGACGCCCACGACCGCGGCCAGGAGTGACGACCGGTTCACGGTCCGTTAGACACCGGTGCTGGCCGAACGGGTGTCTCCCGGCATCTGCCGCACGGGCGACTAGAGTCTGGTCTCGGTCAGACGATCTCGCGAGGAACGGCCGGGATTCGGCGCGAAATCGGCAAACCCGCGTTTGGCAGACTGCTTGCCCCGGATCGCGGGCGGATGCGGCCGCTGGTGATCGTCCCCACGTACAACGAGCGCGAGAACGTGCAGCGTTTCGTGCCGCAGCTGCTCGAGATTCCAGACCTGCGCGTGCTCGTGGTTGACGACGCGTCGCTCGACGGGACGGGGTTCGCGGCGGAAGTGATCGCCGCGCGCAGCGGGGGCCGCGTCACGGTCATGCACCGGGTCGGGTGCACGCGCGGCCGCGGTCATGTCTACCTCGACGGCATCCACCGGGCGCTCGCAACCGATGCCGACGTCATCTGCCACATGGACGCCGACCCCTCGCACCAGCCCGCAGACCTCGCGGCCCTCCTGAACGCCGCGCGGCATTCGGATCTCGTCATCGGCTCGCGCCACGTGCCGGGCAGCCGCATCGCGAACTGGCCATTCCGGAGCAGGCTGTGGAGCGCCGCCGTCAACACCTGCATTCGCACCTTCCGCTCGATCACGGTGCGCGACTGCACCAGCGGCTTCCGTGGCTGGCGTCGCGACGCCCTGGCCTTGCTGCCGCTCGATCGCATCGACCCCGAGCGCGACGTCCTGGTGCAGCTGCTGTCCGAAGCGCTGGCTCTCGGCTGCACGGTGTCCGAGGTGCCGATTACGTTTGCCCCGCGCCTGATCCGCCCGATCAGCGCAGCGGCTTCAGCTCCGGTTGCACACCATCCGGCAGCGGATAGCGGTCCACGTTGAGCAGCATCGACACCAGCTGGTAGTAGCCGCTCACGCCGATCAGATCGACCACGCCGCGCTCGCCGAAACGGTCCTTCGCCGCCTTGAACGTCGCATCGCTCACCTGCTTGGTCGTCAGCAGCTCGCTCACGAAGTCGTAGACGGCGGTTTCTTCCGGCGGCATGGCGGCCGGACGCCTGCCCGCCGCCACCGCGTCGATGATGCTCTGGCTCAAGCCGGCGGTCTGCGCCGCGCGTCGATGCGCGTACCACTCGTAGTGCGACGTCCAGTGCCGCGCGGTGATGATGATCGCCAGCTCGTTGAGCCGCGGCGGAATCGACGAGTGAAACCGATTCGCCGCGCCGAACTGCTGCGCCAGATCGCCCATCTCCGGGCTGCGCAGCAGCGCGTTGAACGGCCCGGCGGCACCGCGGCGTTCGCCCGAGATCAGGTTTTCGAACATCTTCTTCTGCGGCGGGGTCATCTCCGCGTAGGTGAGCGGCTTGAACCGGTCGCCCACCATGCGGACGCTGTTCGGGTCCGGGGGCGGCGCCGACGGCCCAGGGTTCTGCGCGCCGAGCACCGCGAGCGACGCGGCCGCGCCGAGGATCACACCGCAGAGAACGCCGACGATGCTTCGTTTCATGAGTTCCTCCAGGACCCGAGGTCCGCCTCTACGCGTGAAGTCTACAACCGCGGCCGGGCTTCGAATGCCACCTCGACAACACATCGGCGCACAGCTTGCACAGAGCAACGTCATGCGGCGCGCCGTCGTCCTGGCACTCGTCGGCCTTGCGGCAGTGGGAGCCATCCTCTGGTTTCAGGGGCGAACCGTGCGGTCGTCGGAACCGGTATCTTCGACCCTCCCGACGCGAAGCGGGCCCGACCGGCCCGACCGGGCCGCCGCGGCGCGCGTCGTCTCTCGCGAAGCGCGGCTCGAATCTCTCTCTCGCGCGCAGGTGTGGCGCGAGCCCGCGCGGGGCGCAGGCGGCGGTCATCTGCCCGCCCACGCCGTCATCGACGAGCTGTCGTGCCGCTTCGTGCTGAAGCGCTTGAGCGGGACGACGCCCAAGTTCAACTGTGTGCTCGATACCGGCGAAGAGGTGCGCATCAAGTACGGCAAGGGCGCGGAGATTCCGGCAGAGGCGGCCGCCACCCGCCTCCTGCGCGCGTTGGGCTTCGCCGCCGACGAGATCGTGCTCGTGCGCCGCCTGCGCTGCTACGGGTGCCCGCTCGAGCCGTTCACCACCTCGAAAGCTGTTCAGACGGTCAAAGCCGGCGGAGTCTACGAGCACGCGCTCGACTACGACGATTTCCACGATCACGAATGGGTGGCCCTCGAGCGAAAGTACGACGCGTGGCCAATCGAAACGGCGATGCAGGAAGGCTGGGAGTTCCCCGAGCTGGATCGTATCGACGCCTCGAAGGGAGGTGCGCCGCGCGCCCACGTAGACGCCCTCCGGATTGCGGCCGTGTTCCTCGCCCACTGGGACAACAAGTCCGAGAACCAGCGCCTGGTGTGCGAGAGCCGCGAGTGGCCCGAAGGTCGGCCGTGCGCCGCGCCTGTCGTGCTGCTCCAGGATCTCGGCGGCTCCTTCGGACCACGGAAGGTGAGCCTCCGGCGATGGCGGGTCTCGACGATCTGGGCCGACCGCACGCAGTGCCTCGTCACCATGCGGCACCTGCCGTACAGCGGGGCGACATTTCAGGACGTGCGGGTGGGCGAGGCGGGCCGTCAGCTCGCGGCGCGACTGCTCGGACGTCTGACGGATGAGGAGATCGTTGATCTGTTCAGCGCCGCCCGCTTCGATCAGAAGCGCGGGCTGTTCAGCGACGTCAGGCCGGTGGCCGGATGGGTGGAGGCGTTCAAGGCCCGCGTGCGCCTCATCAGCGAGGGGCCTCCGTGTCCGCCCGTGTGAGCGTGCGGGTCTCCTGCATCGGCTCGCGGCGCAGCCGGCCGGCGTCGATCGTGGCGCCGGTCCGCGAGATCGCCTGGAAGTGCAGCACTTCGCCTTCGATCTCCACCAGCATGAAGTGATAGTTCGCCGAGTAGCTGCGGGCGATGTACGGCGCCGGGGCGCCGTCGCCGGGCCGCAGCGAGCCGGCGCCGCCGCTGATGAAGTACTGGATGCCGCTCTGCAGCGTGGACCGCTGATAGATGTGCTCGTGCCCCGAGAAGACCACGCTGACGTGGTGGCGCCTGAACATCGACTCGAGCGTGGCGCGGTTCACGAACGCGGACGTCCGGTACCGTCCTGACGTGTAAATCGGGTGATGCAGGAACACGATTTTCCACTCAGCCGCCGACGCCGCCAGCTCTGCGTCGAGCCACGTCAGCTGGTCGCGGTCGAGATAGGTGGAGTCGAGCGCGAAGAACTGCACGGGCGTCGTGATCCGGGCCACGAGATTGCCCGGCGGCGCGAAGCGGTAGTAGCGGCGGCCGCGCATGTTGAAGTGCTCGTAATTCACTTCCCTCGGGTCGTCGTGGTTGCCGAGCACCGCGAAAAACTCCACGCCCTCGTCGAGCAGCGCCGCATATGGCTCCTCGAACTTCAGGCGGTAGTCTTCGGGCGACGCCGGCCCCTCGTAGAGGTTGTCGCCGACCATGATGACGAACGGAAACGCGAAGCGCTCGTGGAAGCGCACCATCTGGTCCGCCACGTCCCGCTGCGCCTGGTTGCCGCGGCCGCTGTCGCCGATGACGGCAAACTTCACGGAGTTCGGCGAGTTCGGCAGGGTGAGCGTGGCGGGCGCCAGCCCGGCGATCGGCACTTGCTCGACCGTGGCCAGCGGCGGCGGTGGCATGGGGGCGCCGCCGACGCCGCAGGCCTGCAGCGTCAGCACCGTAAGAGCGGCGTAGACGAGCTGGAGAAGGGGGCGCCGCCTCATGTCCGCTCGTGCTGCACGAACCGCGCCGAGGCGGATCGAGCGCGGTTCCCGAGCGATCTAAGCTGTGTGCGGTGGCGGCGCCCGTCGAATCCGAGCTCCTGAATATCGCCGGCCGTGACGTGCAGGTGTCGAACCCGCGCAAGATGTTGTTTCCGCAGGCGGGCCACACCAAGCTCGACGTCGTCCGCTACTACATCGCCGTCGCGGACGGGGCGTTGCGCGCCGCGGGCGGACGGCCGAACATGCTGCTCCGCTTTCCCAACGGCATCGACGGCGAGTCGTTCTACCAGAAGCGGGCGCCGGAGTCGCGCCCGCCGTGGGTGGAGGTCGTCGAGCTGAAATTCCCGTCGGGGCGAACGGCGCACGAGGTCGTGCCGCGCGACGCGGCGTCGCTGGCCTGGATGGCCAACCTCGCGTGCCTCGAGCTGCACCCCCATCCGGTCCGCGCCGCCGATCTCGAGCATCCGGACGAGCTGCGCATCGACCTCGATCCGGTGCCTGGCGTCGAGTGGCCGCAGGTGCGGCAGGTGGCCACCGTGGTCCGGGCCACGCTCGCGGACCTCGGTCTGACCGGCTGGCCCAAGACGTCGGGGTCGCGCGGCATGCACATCTACGTGCGCATCGAGCCGCGATGGGGGTTCACCGAGGTACGCCGCGCCGCGCTCGCCTTTGCGCGCGAGGTCGAGCGCCGCGCGCCGGCGCTCGCCACCAGCAAGTGGTGGAAGGAGGAGCGCCACGGCGTCTTCCTCGACTACAACCAGAACGCGAAGGACCGGACGATTGCCGCGGCCTATTCCATCCGGCCCAAGCCCGACGCACGCGTGTCGGCGCCGCTCGCCTGGGACGAAGTGGAGGCGTGCGAGCCGGCCGATTTCACCCTGGCGACGATGCTCGCTCGTTTCGCGGCCGTGGGTGATCGACATCGCGACATCGATCGGCATCCCGCCAGCCTCGACGCGCTGCTCGAACTGTCGGCCCGCCAGGAGAAGGACGGGCTCGGCGACGCGCCCTGGCCGCCGCACTATCGCAAGCAGCCGGGCGAAGCGCCGCGCGTGGCGCCATCGAAGCGGCGCGTGCCGAAGCACCCGCTGATCGAAATCGCACGGGCCCGCGAGAAGACCGACGCTATCGCCGGGTTCGAGCGATGGAAGGCGCGCCATCCGGGTGCGGCCGCGCACCTCGAGCCGGCCGACGTGCTCGTGGACGCCATGCGCGGACGGTTCCGCACCTGGACGCGCATCCGCGTCAATTTGCAGCACGTGCCTGACGCTGCGCGTCCATCGCAGGAAGCGCTCGACCCCGATGAGGACGTGAACGACTGGCCGAAAGGGGAGTGGCCGCGCACGCGGCGCGGCTGACGGCTTGCACTGGGAAATCGTGCGCGCGCGAATGCGCGCCCATTTCTCGCAGTCGAGCTGTTCACCGTGCGCAAGACCGTAATCGTCGTCACAATTCTCGCCGCCGTGGTCCTCACGGCTTCACGTGGCGTCGCAGTCGCGCAGTCATCGACGACGGCGCCGGCGCCGGCCGCGCCCAGGCTCGCCACCGAGCAGGCGTGGATTCTCGCCGACGTCATGGCGGCCATCGAGGACATGAGCGGCAAGACCGCGCTGCCCGCCGCAGTCATCGCGAATCACATCTGGTCGCCGGCGACCTACCGTGGCGCCGCCGAGGCGGCGTTCGAACCCGCGCCCGCTGACTCGGATCTCGCCGTCCGTGAGCACCTGGTCAACCTGACGTCGAGCACGCTGATCGAGCAGAACGGGCGCGTGTCGCTGGTGCTCGAGCGCGACATGCGGGCGCCGGCGGCGCACGAGGCGGCGGCGTTGATCGTCGGTGCGTTCGCGCTCCGCGAAGCGTCGGCCTGGTTCCACGACGTGCGGCCGTCGCTGTCGCGAATGGCGGCGCACCTGGCGGTGGCGCGCGCGCTGCGGCGGCCGTCCATCGACGAGACGCTCGACGGCACGCTGGCCCGCGCGATTCTCACCGCCCTGGTGGGGCACCAGCGCGAGGCGATGGCGATTGTCGACGGCGTGGAGGCGCGCGCCGGATCTGCGGGCGACCGCGCGTGGGTGCGCGCGCTGCGGCTGCGGATCACGGGCGACTGGCGCGCCAAGCTTCCGGCTGGCGCGCCAAGGCTCCTGCAGCTCGAGTACGCGCGCGCCGTTCGGGAGCGGCTCGGCACCGACGCGTTTCTGGATTACATGGACACGCTCGGCGACAGCGGCCCCGAGGTCGTGGACTGGGCCCGGTTCGCGTTCGACGAGGGCGGCATCAACATCGAAGCGGGGCATTGGACGGCGGACCAGATCAAGAACGAGGTGATCGAGTCGGCGTCCATCTGGATGCAGATGCACGGCCGGACGGAGGTGCCCGGGGTCGGCGATCTCCTCCAGGCGCTGAATGCGCGTCCGGCGGCAAGTCCGGTGGAACGATCAGGCAGCTGGGTGAAGGTCCGAGTGCTCGACTGGGGCATGTGGGCCGCGCATCAGCAGCGGCACCTGCTGCACGCGTTCATCTCCCGCGCGTACTTCGCCGGCCAATTGGGCGACGACGAGCAGCGCGAAGGAATGTTCGCGATGGTCGACGAGAAATTCGGCGCGCTCCGGCTGTCGCCTATCGCGCTCCGGTGGATCGCCGACTCGCCGGCTCAGTACAAGCTCGCGCTGGAACGCGCCCGGCCCCTCGTCCGCGACACGCCCGATCTCATCACGCAGCGCGGGTGGACGCTCTTGCTCCAGAAACCGGACTATGCCGATCGCGCCGCGCCGTTTCCGCTCGATCAGGCATGGTTCACCCCGGCCGTGCCGGCCGGCACGGCGTTCGAGCTCGGCGATCGCTCCCTGCGCCCCGGCTGCCCGCGTCCCGCGACGCGCGCACAGGCCGCCGCGTGGGCGCGTGAGATGCCCTATGACCACTGGACGCAGTGGGGCGATCAGTGGCTGGGTGTGGACGGCAAGCCGACGCTCGCCGCGGTGCGCAAGGCGTTCGGCCCGCTGCTCGAATACGACGAGTCCGCGCTGAGGAAACTCCTCGATTACATGAACCTGCCGCCAGCGGAGTGGTTCGATGTGGCGCGGTCGCTGTGCGGCCTCGTCCCGGGCCAGTGCGACAGGCTTGCCGACATGCTCCTCCTGGCCGGCCGCACCGCGGAAGCCGCGCAGGCGTACGACACATGGGCCGACGGCTGGCGCGACCGCGTCGGCGTGTCGAACGGCCTCACGTGGCTCTTCCGCTATCACCTGGCCAACGGGCACACGGCGCGCGCCGACGCGCTCGCGCGCGAGGCGGCAGAAACCGGCTCGTCTCGGGGCCTGCAGCTGGCCGCCGAATGGCACGAGCGTCAGGGGCGACCGCGAGAGGCCGCGGAGCTGCTGCAGCAAATCGACGAGCGCTACGAGGACACCACGCCGATGGGGACGTTCTTGATGCGGCGGGCCCTGGCGACGAACGATCGCGCGCTGCAGACGAAGGCGGCTGAACAGATGCGCGACGAGTACCCACTCGGGCCGCAGCCGCTCGTCGCGCACGCGCTGCCGGCGGCGGCGGGCGATGGCATCCGATTCAAGCTGTTCGGTACGCGCCTTCAGTCGCTTGGCTTCGAACCGGGCGACATCATCGTGGGCGTCGATGGGTGGCGGGTACACGACGTGGGCCAGTACCAGGTGGCGGTGCGCTTCTCGTACGACGAGATGATGGCGTTCACCGTGTTCCGGAAGGGGCGATACCAGGAGCTGCGCGTGCGAGTGCCCGAACGCTGGCTCGGCACACGCTTCACCGACGTTGCGCGGTGAGCGCGGCCCGTCGCTTCGTTTCTACACCGCGCCGAACACCTTCGCGAGCTCGTACGGAGTCGTGACTTCGAGCTGGTCGTAGCGGCAGTCGCGCGGCTGGCGGTCGGGCCGCCAGCGCTCGAACACGGCCGCGTGCCGGAAGCGGTCGCCCTGCATGTGGTCGTACTTCACCTCGCACACGCGCTCGACGCGAAGCGGCTCCCACGACAGGTCCTTGCCCGCGCTCCACCGGCTCTGCCCACCCGGCATCCGGGTGCCACCCATCGCCGCCTGAGCTTCGGCCCATTCGCGCCACGGATGGTGCTCGAGCGCATTGACCCGCAGTGGGGCCAGCTCCTCCGCCAGCGCGCGCCGTCCCGCCATCGTGAACGCCGACGTCACGCCCACGTGGTGCAGCCGGCCCTGGTCGTCGAAGAGCCCGAGGAGCAGCGAGCCGATGAGCTCGCCGGGGCCCGCCTTGTGCCAGCGGAATCCGGCCACCACGCAGTCGGCGGTCCGCGCGTGCTTGATCTTCAGCATCGCGCGCTTGCCGGGCTGATAGGCGCCGGCGGCGGGCTTGGCCACCACGCCGTCGAGCCCGGCGCCCTCGAAGCGCTGCAGCCACTCGGCCGCCACCGTCCGATCGCGCGTCATCGGCGTCAGATGGATCGGTTCGCCCGCGCCGCCAATCAGCTGCTCGAGCCGGGCGCGCCGCTCCTCCTGCGCCGCCTCGCGCACGTCGCCGCCGCCGACAGCCAGCAGGTCGAACGCGACGAACGCGGCGGGGCTGTCGCGCGAGAGTTTCGCGGCGCGCGACGCGGCCGGATGCAGCCGCATCTGCAGCGCGTCGAAATCGAGCCCGTCCGGCGTCGCGATGACGATCTCGCCGTCCACGACGCACCCGTCGGGCAGCCGCTCGAGGAACAGGTCGTGCAGTTCGGGAAAGTAGCGATCGAGCGGCCGCAGATCGCGGCTCTGAATGAAGACGTCGCCGCCGCCCCGGAAGACGATCGCGCGAAAGCCGTCCCACTTCGGCTCGAAGAGGAAGTGGCCGCCGTCCGGAGGCAGCTCCGCGGCGAGCTTGGCGAGCATCGGCTCAACGGGTGGCTCGATTGGAAACGGTCCCGGTGGCATGCCTTCACCTATGTCACATCTTCCGTCCAGGGTCGAGGTAGTGCGAGGAATGCACTTTGCAGCCTTGAGTCGTGATCCAAGGGCACAGAGAGAACACAGAGAGAAGGAGGCACGATGACCACACTGGCACGAGACATCATGACGACGGAGCCGTCGTGTTGCACGGCCGCCGCGACGCTGGATCAGGTAGCAAAGCTGATGGTGCAGAACGACTGCGGCGAGATTCCGGTGGTGGACCGCGCCGAGCGGCTGATCGGCGTGATCACCGATCGCGACATCGTCTGCCGCGTGGTCGCGGACGGCAAGAACCCGATGGCGCATACGGCCGAGCAATACATGACTCAACCCGTGATCTCGGTGACCTCCGATACGCCGCTGCAGGAGATCATGCACACGATGGAGACCCATCAGATCCGCAGGCTTCCCGTGGTGGACGCCCAGGGCTGCTGCGTCGGCATCATCGCGCAGGCCGACCTTGCGTGGACCGGGCGCGAGCACGACGTCGCGGAGCTGGTGCGGGAGGTGTCGCGCGATAGCGGAACCCCGTCCCGCTAGGGCGGGATACGATCTCGATGTGAGATCCGTCGAGGCCGGCACGCTTCGTCTTGGCGTGTCGGCCTGCCTGCTCGGCAACGAGGTGCGCTACGACGGCGGCCACAAGCGGCACCCGTTCCTCACCGATCTCCTGGGCCGCTTCGTCGAGTGGGTGCCGGTCTGTCCCGAAGTGGAAGCCGGCTTCGGAACCCCACGCGAGCCGATGCACCTCGTTCGCGCCGGCGACGGCGCGCGGCTCGTGACGGTGCGCACCAGGCTCGACGTCACCAATCAGCTGCAGACGGCGGTGGCTGCCAGGCTGCGGCAGCTCGCCTCGCTCGATCTCGACGGCTACGTGCTGAAGAAGGATTCGCCCTCCTGCGGCCTCTTTCGCGTGAAGGTCCACGGCGGCTCGGGTGGCGCCCGTGACGGTCGAGGGCTGTTCGCCGCCGGGCTCGCCGAGGCGCAGCCGCTGCTGCCGCTCGAAGAAGAAGGGCGCCTCAACGATCCGAAACTGCGCGAGGCGTTCATCGAGCGCGTGTTCGCCTATCGGCGGCTGCGCGAGCTGCGCGCGCGCCCCGTACGTGCGGGCGATCTCATGCGC
>DASRPM010000128.1:0-34310 GCA_035646375.1 Vicinamibacterales bacterium | reverse complement strand
CGTGGCCGGCTGCGGCATCACGGCGTTCGCCGTACACCGGACGCTGCCCCGCCTTCGCGCTCCGCGCTTCGGCGAGGCAGGCACGTAGCCCAGGGCCGGCCGCCGCTATGGGCGCGGCAGCCGGCTCGTCACGCCGTTCGTCGTCATCACCCGAACGTCAGTGGGTTGAAATCGTTCCTTCGAGTGTGCCCTGGGTCGTGCCCGCGACGCGATCGAACAGCCGGTGGACCGTGAAGCTGCCGCTGGCGTCGGCAAAGCGGCCCGTTCCGCCCGTCACGGTCGCGGTCTCGACGATGGTCACCAGCGACCCGGCCACCTGCGCCTGCCCCAAGAAACTGGCGGTCAGCGTGTCGCCGTTTGCCGCCGTGAGGGTCATGGTGCCCGTGGCGCTGGAGGTCGCGAAATTGACGACGTGCGGGATTTCGATCGTGAATCGCCCGAGATGAGTGGCCTGGCCCGTCGCCGAGACGTTCACCTGGGCAAACGGCGGATCCAGCGGGGTGACGGTGACGGTTCCGTCGAACTGACCCTTCAATGGCACGTCCGCGACAAGCTGGGTGGACGACCCGGTGAGTGAACGACCGGGGGCCGACGTCGGACTGGTCGGCGAAACCGATTGACTGCAACCGGCGCACAGTGCGCAAATGACGACTCCGGCGGCGAGATAGAACCTTTTCATGAGTGACCTCCTGGGCCGATTAGCGGCCACTCCTCTCGGCGCAATCGGTCGCCAAAACGGCTCACCGGCGCCGTCCGACGTCACCGGGCTGCTGCGTCAATGGAGTGACGGCGATCGAGAAGCGCTGGATCGCCTGGTGCCGCTCATGTACGACGAGCTGCGCCGCGTGGCCCATGGACGGCTCCGCCGCGAGGCCGCCCGTCCGTCGCTGAACACCACGGCGCTGGTCCACGACGCGTACCTGAAGCTCGTGGACGTACGACGGGTGCGGTTCGAAGACCGCACGCATTTTCTGGCGATGGCCTCGCGGGTGATGCGGCGCCTCCTTGTCGATCAGGCACGAGCGCGGCGTGCGGCGAAGCGCGGCGGCGACGTGCCTCCGGTCGAGGTCGGCGAAGCGCTCTGGGTCTCCGACGCGCAAGCCGATGCCTTTGAGGATCTGAACCAAGCGCTGGAGCGGCTCGAGGCGCTCGATCCCCGCCAAGGCCAGATTGTCGAGCAGCGCTATTTCGGCGGCCTGTCGCTCGAAGAGACCGCCGCGGTGCTCGGCGTGTCGCTCACCACCGTGAAGCGCGAACTGCGCTTCGCGCACGCGTGGCTCGCCGCGGAGTTGAGCCGCACGGTTCCTCAGGCGAGGACCACTTCGTGACGGACTGGTCCGAGCTGAAGGACGCGTTCTGGGCTCTCAGCGACCTCGACCCCGCGGAACAGTCCAGCCGTCTCGCCGCGCTGAAAACCTCCAATCCCGATCTTCATGGGCGGCTTACCGAGTTGCTGGCCGCCGAAACCCAGGGCGACCCGTTCTCGCGGCTGTTCCAAGCCGAGCCCCTGGATGCCGATCGGAGGCCCACGCGCATCGGTGGGCACGACATCGTCGGTGTCCTGGGGTCGGGCGGGATGGGCGAGGTCTATCGCGCGCACGACTCGCGGCTCCAGCGCGACGTCGCGATCAAGATCCTCCCCGTTGCCGTGGCCGGCGATCGCGAGCGGCTGATGGCGTTCGAGCGGGAAGCGCGGGTGTTGGCCTCGCTCAACCACCCGCACATCGCGCAGGTATTTGGCCTCGACGAGTCGGCTGGCGCACCGGCGCTGATCATGGAACTGGTCGAGGGCCCGACGCTGGCCGACGTGATCGGCAGGCAGCCCGAGGCTCCGGTGCCGCTGTCGCGCGTCCTCACCATCGCGCGCCAGATCGCCGACGGGCTGGACGCGGCCCATGAAAAGGGCATCGTTCATCGCGACCTGAAGCCCGCCAACATCGCGCTGACGGCGGAAGGCGAGGTGAAGATTCTCGACTTCGGGATTGCGAAACGGTTCGACGGGGTTGATTCGCTGGCCACCGGTCGCAGTGCAACTGAGGCGGGCGCGGCGATCGGCACGCCGGCGTATATGAGTCCCGAGCAGGCGCGCGGGCTGCCGACGGACAAGCGGACAGACATCTGGGCATTCGGCTGCGTGCTCTACGAGCTCCTGACCGGGCGCCGGCCGTTCGCCGGCACGACGGCCTCCGAGAGCCTCGCGGCCGTGCTCGAACAGCCTCCGGACTTCAGTCTCCTGCCTGCGAGCACGCCGACGGCGGTGCGGTCGTTGCTGGAGCACTGTCTCGAAAAAGATCCCAGGCGCCGCCAGCGCGACATCGGCGACGTCCGTCTGGTGCTCGATGACGTCTTGCGCGCGCCCGCCGATGCGCCGCGCGCGGCCGGAGACGCGGCGGCCCCGTCGGCGCCCCTCTGGCACCAGTCACGCGGTCTGGTGGGGATGGCGGCCGCCGCGATCGTGGTCGCCGCCGTCCTCGTGGTCTGGGTCGTGACCAGGGTGCCGCCGGTTGCCGAGGCTCCGGCGATCATCTCCTCGGTCGTGTTGCCCGCCGGCATGCAGCTCGCCGGCGGCATGGAAGCACGCAACGCCGAATCGCGGTTTGCCGTATCGCCCGATGGACGGCGGCTGGTGATCGTCGCCGCGGAGGGATCCGGCGCGTCGCGACTGTGGATAAGAAGTCTGGCCTCGCAAGGGTTCCAGCCCCTCCCAGACACACAGAACGCCTCGTATCCCTTCTGGTCCGCCGACTCCGAGTTCGTTGGCTTCATCGCGGGCGATCAGATCAAGAAGATCAGCGTGGCCGGCGGCACCCCGGTCACGGTGGCGAAGGGAGGATTTCGAAGCAGCGCGTGGAACGGCAGCGGTGTCATCCTGTTCGCGCCAGGGGCTTCGTCGCCGCTCTATCGCGTGCCGGACTCCGGCGGCGAACCGATCCGGGTGACCCAGCTCAACGCCGCCGACGGCGAGGTTCAGCACGCCTATCCGTCGTTCCTGCCGGACGAGCAACACTTCTTCTACCTTGGGCTGGGCACCAAGGCCGGCGGCGCGCTCGACTCGCGCGGCGTGTACATCGCATCTCTCATGGCCGGCGAGCCCGCGAAGCTTCTGCTGCCTCGAGCCACGCTTGCCCGTTATGCCAACGGACGCGTGATCTTCCTTCAGGGTGGCCGGCTCTGGGCCCAGCCCTTCGATCCCGATCGACGCGAGCTTCGCGGTGTCCCGGTGTCCCTTGCCGAACAAGTCGGTCTGTTTACGGCGGGGGCCACTGGCGTCACCGGCTCGTTCAGCGCGTCAGATGGCGGCGTCCTCGCGTATCAAACGGCGTCGCCCACGATGTCGCAGCTCACCTGGTTCGATCGGACCGGCCGCCGCATCGCCGCCCTTGGCGCGCCTGGAGACTATGACGACGTTGCGCTGTCTCCCGACGGCACGCGGCTGGCGGTGAGCCTGATGGCGCCGGAGTCCTCCATCCGCGATCTCTGGATTTACGACGGCCCATCCGGCGGCAGCGGGCAGCGCTTTACCTTCGACTCCGGCGACAAGTTCGCGCCGGTGTGGTCTCCGGATGCCACTCGCATTCTGTTCAGTGTGTTGGCGAACGGTTCGGTCCGGCTGTTCGTCAAGAACGCCGACGGCGTCGCCGGCGCGCGGCCGCTGGGTGCAGACCCGCTCGGACTGGGACGGTTCGCGACCGACTGGTCTCGCGACGGCAGGCTGGTGATGTATATCGGCGGCGGCCGCGCCATCAGCCGGAGCGACCTGTGGACCATGCCGGTCGAAGGCGAGGGGGTGGCGAGGCCACTCGTCGAGTCGGCGTTCGTCGAGACGCAGGCCCGGTTCTCTCCCGACGGTCAGTCGTTTGCCTACTCGTCGAACGAGACCGGTCGTTTCGAGGTCTACGTGGATCGATTTCCCGGCCGGGGCGCCCGGCGTCTGGTGTCGAGAGCCGGAGGCGGATGGCCGCGCTGGGCACGCAACGGACGCGCGATCTATTTTCTGTCCGCCACGAATCAGCTGATGGTGGCCGACGTCAGTCAGGAGTTGCGGGTCGGCGAGCCGCGGCCGCTGTTCGAGGTACGGATCCGGCCGTTCATCCGGCTCGATGCGTATTCGTACGACGTGTCGCCCGACGGGACCCGGTTTCTCGTCAACGTGCTGATCGCCGACGCCACGCCACCTGCCATCACGGTGGTCGCCAACTGGAACAGCCTCGTGCCCTAGCAGCTAGGCGATGCGCTGCAAGTAGGCGATCAGCACGGTCAGCGTGATCGGGCTGAGCAGCGTCGTCACACATACGACGCTCGTCACGAAGTTCGGGGCGACGTTGAACTCCAGCGCGAGGATCGTCGTGACCACGGCCGTCGGCATCGACGCCTGCAGCACGCCCGCCTGGAAAGCTGCTCCCTGCAGGCCGACCACATGCGCGATGCCGAAGGCGGCTAGCGGCGTCGCCACGAGCGAGAGCAGCGCGGCCACCGCGACCATGTCGGGCCGCTCGGGCCACGTGGTGCGTTCGAGCTGCATGCCGAGCACGAGCACCATCATGGGCAGCGCCGCGTCGCTCAGCAGCGTCATCGGGCGCGCCACCGCCTCGGGGACCTGCAGTCCGAACGCCATGACGATGGCGGCCGCCACCGCGCCGTACACCGCCGGCACGCGGGCGACGCCGGCGAGCGCCTGCGCCACCGAGCGCCGGCCGCTCGCGGCCAGCAGGATGCCGCCGGTGTAGCTGAAGATCGCGCTCGACACGAAGTAGACGCTGGCGAAAGTGAGGGCCTCGCGGCCGAAGGCGAGCAGGGCCACCGGCAGGCCGTAGTTGCCGCTGTTGGAGCACACGACCACCAGCAGAAATGCGGAGAGCGAAGCCCGGTCGAGCCGGAGCGGGATGGCCGCGAGCCGCGCCATCGCCGCCGACGAGGCCGCGACCAGCGCGTAAAAAGCCGCCATCCGGCCGAATTCGAGGCCGGTCAGCGTCGACGTGGTGAGCATCGTGAAGACGAGCGCGGGCGCCAGGGCGTGAAACGTGACCCGCGACAACGTCTGGACCTGCACTGCCAAATGGCGGGCGAGCAGGAACCCCACTCCGGCGATCACGAAAATGGGCAGGATGTCTGAGGCGAAAATCCCAAGTAAGAGCTGGCTGGTGTGTGCGGTGGCCGGCACGGACGAGAGAGATCATATTCGCGACTGATATACTTTTCAGCTGGCCTGAGGGAGATACAGGGGACTCTTGATGAAAACCGTCGACGTCGGGCAGGTGCTCGACGAGGGCCGCTGGACCGGCTATCAGAAGCTGCTCATCGTCGGCACGGCGCTCACCATCGTGCTCGACGGTGTGGACAACCAGCTGCTGCCGAATGCGGTGCCCTTCATCGCTCCCGAATGGGGCTACGAGAGCGGCGCCCCGTTCAGAAACGCGCTGGCCACCGGCCCGTTCGGGATGATGATCGGCGGACTGGCCGGCGGCGTGCTCGGCGACCGCTACGGCCGTCGCACGGCGCTGCTCGGCAGCGTCCTCGCGTTTGCCGTCCTCACGATCGCCATCGCTTTCGTCAACTCGATCTTCGCGCTTGGCGTGCTCCGATTCATCGCCGGCATCGGTCTCGGCGGCGCCATGCCCAACGCCGCGACGCTCGCGTCGGAGTACGTGCCACGGCGGCAGCGCCCCTTCGCGGTGACGCTCACCATCGTGTGCATTCCGCTCGGAGGATTTCTCGCCAGCTCGATGGCGAGCCTTGTGGCGCCCGCATACGGCTGGCGGACGCTCTTCATCGCGGGCGGCCTGGTGCCGATCGTACTGGCCGCCTTGCTCTGGAAGGTGCTGCCGGAGTCGCCGCGTTATCTGGCGAGCCGTCGCGAGCGCTGGCCCGAGCTCGTACGCATGCTGCGCCGCATGGGTCACGACGTGCCGGCCGACGCGACGTTCGTCGAAGCGCGCGCCACCGCCGAGGCGCCCCAGGCCAAGCCGTCGATCGGCGAGCTGTTCACGCCGCGCTTCGCCCGCGATACGACCGGCCTCTTCGGGTCGTTCTTCTTCTGTCTGATGGTCAACTACGTCGCCATCCAGCTCGTGCCCTCGATGCTGCGCGACGCCGGCAAGTTCACGCCCGCGGCGGCGGCGGGCGGCCTGCAGTGGGTGAACATCGGGGGCGTCGTCGGCGCGATCCTCGGTGCGCTGGTCATTCAGCGGTTCGGCTCGCGGCTGACGATGCTCGGCATGTCCGCGGCGGCGATCGTCTGCTCGATGATCATGGCGGGCATGCGGCTCGATCCCACCGATGCGATGGGGCTGATGCTGATGTTCCTCGTGACCGGCGGCCTGCTCAACGCGGTGCAGACCACGATGTACGCGCTGGCCGCGCATGTCTATCCGACTGAAATTCGCAGCACCGGCGTGGGCACGGCGGTGGCCTTCGGACGCATTGGCAACGTGCTGGCCGTGTACGTGGGCGGCTACGCGCTCGATCAAGGGGGGCCGCCCGGCTATTTCACGTGCTGGGCGATCCTGATGGCCCTCGTGTTCATCTCACTGGCCATCGTCAGGCGCCACGTGCCGCGGACGTCCAGCCTCGGCGAAGGCGCCGCGGTGGCCGCGCCGGCGTCGCATTGAGAGAGCTTTTGTAGGGGCGGGTCTTCAGACACGCCTGAATTAGTAGAGGAGTAACGAGTCGATGAGTCAGCAGAATTTGGAGCAGGTACTTCAGAAGGCCGGCAACGCGGTGGACATGTTGCGCAACTCGCAGATTGGCGCCTACGTGTACCCAGTGGTGCCGACCGAGTACGGCAACTGGCGCGACGAGCAGAGGGCGTGGCGCGAGTCGGCGGTGCTGTTCGACCAGTCGCACCACATGGCCGAGTTGCTCGTCACAGGTCCCGACGCCATGAAGATGCTGTCGTACCTGGCCTCCAACACCTTCAAGGGTTTCACGCCGAACAAGGCCAAGCAGTTCGCGCCCCTCAGCTACGACGGCTACGTGATTGGCGACGTCATCCTCTTCTACCACGCCGAAAACGAGTTCAATCTCGTCGGCCGTGCGCCGACCGTCAACTGGGTGCAGTTCCAGGCCGAAACCGGCGGCTTCAACGTGCAGGTGCGCCGCGACGACCGCTCGCCGTCGAACCCGAAGGGCGCGGCCGTCGTGCGCCACCACTATCGCTACCAGGTGCAGGGCCCCAACGCGTGGAAGCTGCTCGAAAAGCTGAACGGCGGCCCGATCCCGGACATCAAGTTCTTCAACATGGACTACATCACCATCGGCGGCCAGAAGGTGCGTGCCCTCCGGCACGGCATGGCCGGCGCACCCGGCCTCGAGATCTGGGGCCCCTACGCCGAGCGCGAGAAGGTGAAGGACGTCATCCTGGCCGCGGGTGAGGAGTTCGGGCTCGTCCAGGTCGGCGCGCGCGCGTATGCCACCAATACCCTGGAGTCGGGCTGGATCCCGTCGCCGCTGCCGGCCGTTTACAGCGGCGAGAAGATGAAGAAGTACCGCGAATGGCTGCCCGCGTCGGGCTACGAGGCGACCTGCTCGATTGCCGGGAGCTTCGTGTCGAAGAACATCGAGGACTACTACTCGACGCCCTACGAGCTCGGCTACGGCATCATGGTGAAGTTCGACCACGACTTCATCGGCCGCGAGGCGCTCGAGAAGCGCGCCAACGAGCCGCAGCGCAAGAAGGTCACCTTCGCGTGGAACGCCGAGGACGTGGCCAAGGTGATGACGTCCATGCTCGGCAAGGGCGACCACTACAAGTACATCGAGCTGCCGCTCTCGAACTACGGCTCGTCGTCGTTCGACGCCATCGTGAAGAACGGCAAGAACGTAGGCCTGTCGATGTTCAGCGGCATCAGCTACAACGAGCGGTCGATGCTGTCGCTCGGCGTCGTCGATCCCGACGTCCAGATTGGCGAGGAGCTCACGCTGGTGTGGGGCGAGGAAAACGGCGGCACGAAGAAGTCCACCGTCGAGCGCCACAAGCAGACCGAGATCCGCGTCACGGTGAGCCCGGTGCCGTACGCCGAGGTTGCCCGCACGACGTATCGCCCGAAGTAAGCCGGCTCGCTACGCTCGCCGGTGAGGCGGCTTGGGCGGGTAGGGAAGCGGGGCCCGGGTGGAAACACCCGGGCCCTTTCTTTTTGAGCCGCAGGCCCGCCCCGGGTGGTGACTGGTTCGTGATGGGTTTGGCGCAAAAGGAGGATGACAGTCGAATCCTCCTTTTGCGAAAGCGACGCCCATGACCAGACGAACTGCCCTCTCGACCTCCCTCGTGACCGCGTGTTGGCTGTGGCTGTTGGCCACTCTTGGCTTCCCGGCAAGCGCCAGCGCGCAGATCCAGACGTTTACCGACCGCGCGGCATGGGAAGCCGCCGTGGCCGCTGCCGGATCCAGTGCGCAGTTCTATGACTTCACTGGCCTTGGGCTGGTCCCTCCTCCCGACACGACCGGCGCAAACCGCGTCGACCAACTGGACACGGATTACGCCGGCCGCTTCCGGATTGTCATCGACCAATTGGCGACGAGCGCATTTTCCAATCCCGGCCTCGACCTCTTTCCGGACGCGACCTGCAGTCTGGGGACCGGCGACTGTAACGTGTTCACGTTCAACATGATCGATCCGACGTCCACACTCGTTCAGCCGAAATTCAACCGCCTGGTCATGCCGACGCCGATCGTGGCGTTTGGCGGCCATTTCATTCAGACCGGATGGACCGCCGGCGGCACCCCCGCTGCCACGGGGAATGTGACGCTGCGGTTCGGCACCGACACGGTGGTCGTCAACAATTTCCTGGACGGCACTGGCAACGGCTTCTTCGGGTTCGTTGCCGCGATCCCTGCCACGACCATCGAGTTCACGTTCGCCAAGACGGGAACGATCCAGAACGACATCTTCCAGGTCTACAACCCTGCGTTTGGGCTGGGCCCGGCGGGACCGGCCCCGGCCTACGGTGTGGTGGCTCGCGCGGCCCGCAGGGGTGAGTTCGGCCACGAGAGCGACATTCTTGGCGGCGACGTTGGGACCGGAGCCATCGTTCGATGGGTGTTCTCCACGGATGGCAGCACCGCGTCCCACGCGGTTCTCGGCACCGGCGTGTGCACGGTGCCGGGGCAGGTCACCGAGGACTGCATGCGCGCCGGCGCCTACTCCGCGGCTTTTCAGGGCCCGGCCCGCAGTATGGCGTTCCGCAGCGTGAAGTACACCGGCACGACACCGAAGAGCGGCCGCGTCAACGCCGTGCTCGACGGGAAGTTCCAGGAGGCGCCGTTCGACCTGCCGAACGGGTTTCTCACCGTTGGCGGTTCGGTCCGGCTGCTCAACGCCAACGCATTCAGCCAGCTTCTGGCAACCGCCGGCAGCCCCGCGGGCCAATTCCTGCTCGGCGGCTACTCGGTGCTCGACGGGCTCGATATCGAGGAGCGGTTCCAGCAGACACGCATTCAGTTGAGTACGAGCCTGCTCTCCTCGGGAGAAGAGCTGCTTCGCAACGCCACGTCCCCGTCCGACACGTTGATTACGCTGCCCGTCGTCACCGGGTCCTACCTGTTTCAGCCTGGCACGATCTACACCGTGATGCTGGACGCCGCGACCTCTTCGATCGCGCAGGTCTTTGGCGCCGAGACCGGCTATGGACGGGTGGACTTCCTCAGCACGCTGGCGCCGGCGCCCGTGTTCTTCACCGACGACGCGGGGAATCCGATCACCGAGTTCGAGGTCGTGGGCAGCGTGCCCACGCCGCCGCCGGGCGCCGCCACGCTGACGCTTGCTCCCCCCACTGCGACGGGCCTGCTCGATTCAGAGCACACGCTCACCGCGACGGTGACGGATGGCAGTGGCAGCCCCGTGGCGGACGCCCTGGTCAACTTCGACGTCACGAGCGGCCCCAACACCGGCGTTGGCGGCCTCTCCGCCGCGAACGCGGCGGGCCAGGCCACGTTCACCTACGCCGGCACCGGCGGCATCGGCACCGACGTGATCAAGGCCGCCGTGGGTGCGTTGGAGTCGAACACGGTGCAGCGGACCTGGACACCGCCCGGGGTCCTGGACCGCATCGCGATTGCTCCCGCCAGCGCCACCATCGCCGCGGGCGCGAGCCAGGCGTTCACCGTCGAAGCGTTCGATCGATTCGACTATACCCGCGGCGACGTCACGGCCGACACGCAGTTCGCCATCTCGCCGAGCGGGTCGTGCAACGGCGCGTCGTGCACGCCGGCTGCGGCCGGGCCCCACACGGTGACGGCGACATACCAAGGGAAGACGGCCGTCGCGAGCCTGACGGTCACCGGGACGGGGTACTCATTCACCGGCTTCTTCTCGCCAGTCGACAACTTCCCGGTCGTCAACGCTGCGAAAGCCGGGAGCAGTGTGCCGATCAAATTCAGCCTGCTGGGCAATCAGGGGCTGGACATCATGTCGCCCGGGTATCCGTTGTCCCAGCAGCTGGCATGCATGACCGGCGCTGTCGAGGATCAGATCGAGCAGCTGGCCAGCGCAGGCGCGAGCGGTCTTCACTACGATGCGCAGACCGATACGTACACCTACGTATGGAAGTCGGACAAGGCCTGGGGAGGCAAGTGCCGACAACTGGTAGTCAAACTGAAAGACGGCTCCACGCACACGGCCCTGTTCAAGTTCAATTGAGCGGCCGGCAGATCCTTAGTAGGCCGGCTCGCTACGCTCGCCGGTGAGGCGGGTTAGGGAAGCGGGGCCCGGGTGGAAACACCCGGGCCCTTTTCACGTACCTGGCGCGGGCTAGCGGGCGCTCTTCAGAAACGTCACGAGCGCTGCGTTGAACTCGGCCGCGTGGCTCACGTTGACGCCATGCGGGCCACCCGGAATCACCTTGAGCACGCTCCCTTTGACCATCGCGTGGGTGCGGGCGCCGGACCCCTCGAACGGCACGGTGGCGTCGGCGTCGCCATGCAATACCAGGGTCGGGACCCCGATGCGCGGCAGGTCGGCGCGGAAGTCGGTGGTCGCCCATGCCTTCATGCACCCGAGTGCCGCCGCCGCATCGGACTGCTTGCACAGCGTCAACGCCTCCTGGCGGTCCCGCTCGCTCACCATGAGCTTGCCGTTCGCCGAGAAGAAGTCTTTCGTGAAGCCGTCGAAGAAGGCGTCACGATCTGCGCGGAGCCCGGCCTCCAGTTCCTTGGCCTTCTCTGCGGTCAGCGGTCCCTGCGGGTTGTCATCGGTCTTCATCAGGTACGGCGGTACCGCCGCCGCGAACACCACGCTGTGAAGATTCGCCTCCCCGCGATTGCCGATGTACCGCGCCACTTCACCGCCGCCCATCGAGAAGCCGACGAGTGAGGCGTTCGTGAGTGTCATGTCGTCGATGAGCCCGGCAAGATCGTCGGCGAGGGTGTCGTAGTCGAATCCTTCCCGGGGTTTGTCGGACTGTCCAAAGCCGCGGCGATCGTAGGCGATGACGCGGAGGCCCGCCGCCGTCAGCGCCGGAATCTGCGCCTTCCAAGATTCGGCCGAAAGCGGCCAGCCGTGGATGAGGATGACAGGCCGGCCCTGACCGCCGCTGTCCTGAACGTGAAGTCGCACAGACGCCATCACTGGGCGTGTGCAAGGGGCAAGCCAGCAGAGCGCTCGGTGCGCGAAGCGGTCTGGCAGGGCGTTTGTAAGCACGACGTCCCGGAGGACCGGTGAACCACGCATCGAACCAACCGTCGCTCGTCCGCGTGCTCGGCACGCTGGCACGGCACCCGCTCGAGCAGCTCGTCCTGCGTTGGAACTGGAAGAGTGCCGTGCTGAGCTCGCTCTTCCGCTCGAGTCTTTTCTTCGCGGCAAATATTTCCGCGGGTCCCGAGGCCGCACGCGCCGCGTTCCTCACCGAGCTGGCCTATCGTGGCGTGACAGCCGGCTTCTACGGCGCACTTACGCAGGCCTTTCGCGATGCTCGGCCCGCGTGGGCGGGGATGGTGGCGGCCATGGTTCTGTTGCCGGCGGTCTCGCACCTCCTCGAGTTCGTCGTGCACTGGGTGCGCGGAACGCCGAATCTGACCGAGAGTCTCGCCTGGTCGGTTGCCTTCACCGCGCTCTCGACGAGCTTCAACCTGTTTGCCATGCGCCGGGGGGCCCTCACGGTGGGTGGGGACAGCGGCCCGCTCCTGCGCGATCTGCACCGAATGCCGGCCCTGCTGTGCGCTTTTGCGGTCGTCATCCTGCGAACAGCCGCTGGCAGTGCTGCCAGCGTGGCGCGGGCGTGTCGGCACTTTCGAACCAGCCGGCCCCGCGCGGTGGTGGCGCCGGGCCAGTCGTGCGGCAGTTAGCGGCCGTCGATCCAGGGGCGGCTGACGATCAGATCCCCACCGGCGCGTTCGATTCGCTTGATGAGACCACCGTGCGCCTCGCGGCGCGACGGATACATGACGAGCCGCACGGTCTCACCCGGTTTCAGGGTTGCCTTCGACCAGCCGCGGGCCTCGGCCCATTGAAGCGGTGGCCCCTCACCGCTCCATTCGTCCGCTGATCCATTCGAGCGCATCACGGTGAGCATGACCCAGGTGTGCGGGCTGCTCCATCTCCACTGCATGACGGTCCCTTCCACTGCCACTTCGCGGCTGACGTCGTAGTCGGCGGAGCCGTGGTGAGCCTCCACGGCGGCGACCATCACGAGGACCACCAGCAGCGCTGACGCACGCCTCATGCGAGGGAGCGTATCAGAAGCGGGCCCGGCCTCACCGCGTTGGAGGCGCGGCCCCTAGTGGAGGTGGCTCGATGTGGATCACCACGTCGGCGAGCTGAGGAAAGCGCGCCATCAGCAGATCCTTGACGACGTGCGACCGCGCGTGGGCCTGGACCAGCGGCGTGTCGCCGTCGAGCCAGAGATGCAGATCGAGAAAGGCGTAGTCCTTGGAGCCGCGGGTGCGGATCTTCTCGCACCCCAGCACGCCGGGCACGCCGGCGATCGCTGTCCGCACGTCCTCTTCGGCGATGACGATCTGATCGCTGAGAATGCGTGAGGCCTGCTGCGCAATCTCCCAGCAGGCGTGACCGATGAACGCCGCCACGAGCAGCGCGGCCATCGGATCGAGCAGCGGATAGCCCGCCCACACGCCAAGGAGCGCGCCGATCACGGCGATCGTCGTCAGGACGTCGCTGCGGGTGTGCATCGAGTCCGCGAGCAGCAATTCGCTGTTCAGGCGCTTCCCGGCCCGCTTCTCGTACGCGACGACGAACAGGTTGATCCCCAGCGTGGCGGTCATCAGCGCAATGCCTTCGGGAAAGACCTTCGGCGTGCCGCCGTTGATCACGCGGCCGGCCGCTGACGAGACCACCTCGACCAGAACGAGGATGAGGAAGATGAGGATGGCGACCGACGCCATCGTTTCGTACTTGCGATGGCCGTACGGATGCTCGGCATCCGGCGGCTGCCGGGCAATGGAGATGCCCACGAGGCCGACGACGTTCGAGGCCGAGTCGGTGAGCGAGTGGAAACCGTCCGACACGATCGACACGGCGCCCGTGTAGGTGCCGAGGGCGATCTTGGCGAAAGCGACCGCGAGGTTGAGGAAGAGAACCTGGTACAGGACGCGGGAAACCTGACCGTAGCGGATCTCGGCGGCCGAGACGCTGGTCAGAACACCCGAGCCGTGGGGATCGGCCACCATCGCAGCTGCACGCGCCCGATGATGTACTTCTTCGGCACCATGCCCCAGTGGCGGCTGTCGGAGCTGTTGTTGCGGTGGTCGCCCATCACGAAGTAGTAGCCGTCGGGAATGACAGTGGGCCCGAAGTCGTCGTGGCTGCGGTACTCGGGCGGCACGAAGTCGTCAGCCATCGGGACGTCGTTCACGTACACCCGGCCGTCCTGGATCCGCACCTGGTCGCCCTCTTCGGCGATCACGCGCTTCACGAACGACTTGTCCGGATTGACGGGGTAGTAGAGCATCACGATGTCGCCGCGCCGGGGCGAGCTGAGACGGTAGATCAGCTTGTTGACGATCAGCCGGTCCTGATCCTCGAGGGTCGGCGCCATGCTGAGGCCCTCGACGCGCGCCACCTGGAATCCGAACGTGACGATGAGCGTGGCGTAGACGGCCGCCGACGCCAGCGTCTTGAACCACGCCACGAGCTCGTCGCGCCACACCGTGAGGCGCTGCTGGACGACGATGATGGTCCGCCCGTCCGGCTGGTCGACCACCGGCGTCGGCGTGAAGGTCAGAGCTTCAGATACTCCCGCAGCCGCTTGGTCTGCGACCGGCTGACCGGAATCTCCGTGCCCTTCGCGTCCTTCATCCGGAGGATATAGTTCCTGCTGAACCAAGGGACGATCTCCTTGATCTTGTTGATATTGACCAGGTGTGAGCGATGGACCCGCCAGAACGTCTCCGGGTCCAGCCGCGCCTGCAGGTCATCCAGCGTCCGGAAGTTGGACGTCCCCGCCACCTGCCCTGTCACTATGGTAATCGACTCGTCGGCCAGGGAGGCGTAGATGATTTCGTCGGCCTGTACCAGCCAGAATCGCTCGCCCGCCTTCACCGCCACCTGCTCCCGGCGGGTCTGACGGCTCGCCATCATCTTGACGATCTGCTCGACCTGTTCGTTCAACAGGCGTGGTTCCCCGTCCGGCCGGTCCGTGGCCAGCCGGCGGCGGACCCGGGCCAGGGCCTGCTGGAGCCGCCCGGGATCCACCGGCTTCAGCAGGTAATCCACGGCGTTGACCTCGAAGGCCTCCACCGCGTACTGGTCGTAGGCCGTCACGAACACCACCACCGGCGCCTCGTCGGCCCGTTCGAGAAGGCTCCTGGCCACCTCGAATCCCGTCAGGCCCGGCATCTGGACGTCCAGGAAGACGACGTCCGGTTCCAGCTCGTCGGTGGCCGCCAGCGCCTCGGGACCGTTGGTAGCTTGGCCCACGATATCGACGTCGCCAGCCAGGTTGAGCTGGAAGCACAGTTCTTCACGCGCGAGCTGCTCGTCGTCCACGACCAGCACTCGCAGGCTGCCGCCGAAGTCCGTACCGCCGCTCATGCGGTGATGCGCGCCTCGGCCTGCATCTCCGGCACTTCGATCCGCGCGCGCGTGCCCTTACCCGGCTCGCTGAAGAGCGTCAGCTGGTACGAGGCGCCGTAGATCACCTGCAGGCGCTCGCGGACGTTGGCCAGTCCGATCCCGCTCGACATCGGCTGCTCCAGCCGGTCCAGCATGAAGCCCATGCCATCGTCTTCCACTTCGATCACGGCGCGTCCGTGCTGACTGTGGCTGCGGATGGTGAGCGACCCGGGACCGATCTTGCGCGAGAGCCCGTGCTTGATGGCGTTCTCGACGAGCGGCTGCAGGATCATGCTCGGCACCACGACGTCGAGCGTGTCGGCGCTGATCTCCTTGCGCACCCGGAGCGTCGGGCCGAAGCGCACCACTTCGATGTCGAGGTACTCGTCGATCGATTCGATCTCCTCGCGCAGGCTGACGAAGTGCTCGTGGCTCTTCATCAGGCGCCGCAGCAGCACCGACAGCTTCTGGATCAGCATGCGCGCCGTGTCCGGCTGCGAGCGGATGAGCGAGGAGATCGACGTCAGCGTGTTGAACAGGAAGTGCGGATTGATCTGGCTCTTGAGCGCTTCGATCTTGGCCGCCATGAGCAGCGTCTCCTGCTCCTGCAGCCGGTGCTCGATGCGCGCGCTGTTCCAAATCTTGATTGGCGTCGCCACGGCCAGCACGGTGGCCAGAATCACCAGCACGGTCATGCCGGGCGACGCCGAGCCCAGGAAGAAGAGCCGGTGAGCGCCGAACCGCGCGCCGAGCGCCTGGCGGAGGAGCTCGAGCGCCACGGCGGCCAGCAGCAGCACGAGCGGCCAGTTGGTCTCGAGGCTCCGCACCATCTTCCACACGTGTTTCGGCAGGTCCACGAACACGAAGGGCGAGAACTGCCAGATGGTTTCCTTGGGGCAGGCCTCGCGCAGGCCGCCGCCGGCGAAGCCGCAGCCCACCGCGAACGGAATGGCCGCGTACTCGCCAAAGGCGAGCGCGGGCAGGCCAACCAGAAAGCCGACCAGTCCGCCGGTATAGGGGCCCGCGATGAGCCCGGCGAGGAAGGCTCCCTCGAGCGTCAGGTCGGCGGCGTCGTAATTCAACAGGCGGCGCACGACCACGCCGCCGATGAGCGGCACCGACGTCGCGAGGGTGAAGACCAGGCGGTCCGTCCAGCCGCGGCGCTCGAAGATCAGGATGTGGCGGAACCGCCGGTAGCGGGCCAGCATCGTGGCCATCACGGCGATCACCGCGAGCTTGACGATGAGCGTCGTGAGAAGGAGCTGGTCCGCGGAGAGGAAACGCGGCTCCTGGGGCATCGGGAGTATCTTAACGGCCTTGTGCCTTAGGCCTTAGGCCTTTGCGGGCAACAGGTTAGCTCCGATGGTATGATTTGTCGATGATTGGACCCCTGCTGAAGGGCTTCTCCCTCACCTTCAAGCACCTTTTCAAGAAGAAGGTCACCGTCAACTACCCTTACGAGAAGGTGCCGGTTTTCCCGAAATACCGCGGCAAACAGGTGCTGATGCGGGACGAGGACGGGCTCGAGAAGTGCGTCGCCTGCGGCCTGTGTTCGGTGGCCTGCCCGGCCGACGCCATTTACCTCGAGGCGGCCGAAAACGACGGGACGGTCATGGCGGGGCCCCGCTACGCCAAGGTCTATCAAATCCACAAGACGCGCTGCATCTTCTGCGGAATGTGCGAGGAAGCCTGCCCGGTATCGGCGATTTTCATGGGCAAGGACTACGAACTGGCCGTCTATAGCAAAGACGACTTCGTGTGGGACAAGAGCGACCTGCTCGTGGCGCCGCAACCGAGCGCCCAGATTCCCGCGGCGGCCGGACAGCGCTGACATTCGTGGCGAGATTGGTTGCCCGGACACAGGCAGAGGGGTATATAGTGCCCCGCGGCCCGAGCTTCCTGGCGGCCTGAGGAGTCTGCATGGCGCTGTTCGAGCGTGAGGACCAGGACTACGGAGCAGACGGCACCACGCGTGCCCTCTCGGTGACCGCCGTCGAAACCGATTTCGTCTGGAAGGTCTACGAGAAACTCGCCACCGTCTACGACCTCACCTTCGGACCCGCACTGCATCCCGGCCGCATCGTTGCCAAAGAGCGGATGAAGATCCGGCCCGGCGATCGCGTGCTCGAAGTCGGCATCGGCACCGGCATCAATGTCTCGCTCTATCCGCGCACCTGCCACGTCACCGGCATCGATCTCTCGGCCAAGATGCTCGAGCGGGCGCACGAGCGCGTGGCCAAGGAAGGGCTGACGAACGTCGAGCTCCTCGAGATGGACGCGACGAAGCTGGCGTTCGAGGACAACTCCTTCGACGTCGTCTACGCGCCTTACGTGATCAGCGTCGTGCCGGATCCCGTGGCGGTCGTGCGCGAGATGAGCCGCGTGTGCCGACCCGGCGGCAAGATCATCATCCTGAATCACTTCCGCAGCACGAATCCGGTGATGGCGACGTTCGAACGCGCCATCTCACCGCTCACCGTGCACATCGGCTTCACCGCCGATCTCGATCTGCACGGCGTGCTGGCCCAGGCGCAGCTCAAGCCGCTGTCGATCGAGAAGGTCAGCTTCCCGCCGATCTGGTCGCTGGTTACTTGCGCTAAAGAGTAGATTCGTCGCGGTAAGCTCCTCGCCACACGACGCGAGGAGGTTGCATGCGCACGGTCACCCCGTTCAACGCGCCAGGCCTGTTCGAACCGCCCACCTATACACAAGGCATCAGGGTCACGCAGGCGCAGACCATCCTGTTCCTGTCGGGCCAGATCGCGTACACGCCCGAAGGGGGCGCTGCCTTCCCCGGCGACTTCAAGGCGCAGGCGCGCGGCGCCTACCAGGCCATCAAGGCGCTGGTCGAATCGCAGGGCGGCACGATGGCCAACGTGATCAAGCTCACGACCTTCGTCACCGACATGAAGTACCGCGCCGATCTTTCAGGAGTTCGCGAGGAGTTCTTCGGCAAGAAGGGCCCGGCGTCGACGCTCGTGCAGGTCTCGGCGCTGGCGTTTCCGGAGCTGATGGTCGAGATCGAGGCGATCGCCGTCGTGTAACGCCCAGCTGAGCCTTGTTCGCTGGCCCTTGCTTTGGCGTTGAAGCGAACGGACACTCGCGTCCCGCCGGACGTCCGTTCACGCGACGCGCAAACCGCAGGAGGCAAGGGCCATGACACAGCGCTACTCTCCGTCGCCCGAGGAACGCCGCGCGCTCGAACAGCTGGCCGAAGAAGTGGCCGGCGTTCAGCAGACGCTCGTGGCCAACCATCCCCAGCTGGCGCAGCCGGATCGCGGCGCGCACCAGCCGCAGCTCGGCGCCGGCAAAGTGCTGCTGCGCGTCAACGACACCCTGCCGCCGGAGCTCGCGGGACTCGGCATCTTCTCGCCGACGGGCGACACGCCTCGCATCGGGATCGGCCGCATGTCGAACGGCCTTGGATGCCCGCACGCGGAGACCGACGCGGACTTCCTTGGCCTGATGGCCGCCTTCCGGGCCCCCGACGGCCGGCGCGTGGATTTCATCACCATCAACGACACTGGCGCGCCCACCGACACGCCGAAGGAGTTCGTCGCGCTGCTCAAAGCCACTGCCGATGCCGCGGTCGGTACGCAGGGGGCGGGCGCCGTGAGCATGCTGGCCTCGCAGGCCAGGCTGCTCACCGGCCTCGTGCGGCACGCCGGCCTCCGGGCGCCGGCTATCGCCACGCAGGTGATTCGGCAGACGGCGCGGACCTCGCGATCGAGCACCGCCTATCAGCAGTACTGGACCGGCGTGGTGCGCGCGCGCGACGTCCTCGGCAAGTTCACGTTCGTGCCCACCGCCGACGTGAACGAGCACCGGCCGTCGTCCGCTGGCGCCCACTACCTGACGGAAGACTGGACGCGCCGGCAGCAGACCGGACCGCTCGAGTTCCGCCTCTATTGGATTCCGTTCATCGGCGAAGAGCGGACGCCGCTCGTGGACCTGACGCGGGCGTGGGCCGAAGAGCATCGCGTGCTCGTTGGAACCGTCACGTTTCCGAAGGCCGACCCCGCCGCCATGGAGACGAAGCTCGTGGCGCTCCTGGCCACGGAGATGGGGGCCAACCAGGGCAACTGGATCGAAGACGATCGCGGTGGCGCCACGCCAGACCTGCCAGCCACCGAGTACACCGCGGCGCGGTTCCTCGCCTACCGCGTGAGCCAGCGGATGCGCCACGCCTTACCCGAGGCGCAGTACGCCTCCTTCTTCGACACCGGGACGATCGAACCGGCGCTGGCCACCGAGCTGCTGCGGCGCTATCAGGTCAAGCGCGCCGCCGGCCACGGCGCGCCGGACGTCGGGAGCGTGTCGGCGACCTAGCGCGCCCGCGTGTCGTGGCGCGGGGTGCCCATGTCGATCGAAAATGGGGGCATGACGATCTCACGGATGGCAGTGACGGTGGTGTGTGTGCTCTGGGCTGGCAGCGCGTCGGCGCAAGGGATCTACCTGGGCGGCGTGATTGGCGCCGAAGTTGTGCGCACGTCGTCCACGAAGAGCGGCGGCACGACGTACGACAGCGGCAGCGGGGAAGCGTTCGCCGGAGCGATTCGCCTCGGCACGTTCATCACGCCGCGGGTCGGCGTCGAGCTGGAATACTTCCGGCCCGGCGAGATCGAAGCCGATCTCGGCGGCGTCATCTATCCGGCCGCGTTCGATTCCCCCTCGTTCGCGTCCTGGTCGTCCGTCGTCGGGAGCAGCGGCCCGTTTCCGGAGCTGATCATGCCGTCGATCATCGGCCAATCGACGCGCGTGCGTGTCTCCACGACGAGCGCGCTGCTGGTGGCCCGGCAGCCGCTCGGCGGTCGCGTAGAGCTCGCGTATCTCGGTGGTGTCGGCTTCTCGCGCGTCGTTCGGGACACGGAGTTCGGATTTCCGCGCCTCATCCTGCCGGTGGACCCCTCGATTCAGCGCGGGTACTCCTCGCGCACCACGCAGTACGCCGCCGGGCCAGTGGTGGGCATCGAGATGCGGGCCGGCATGACCGAACACGCGCAGGTCGTGGCCGGCCTGCGCGTGCACGCGCTCGGCCAGTCCGTCGTGGACGGCTGGATGGTTCGACCGAGCATCGGCCTGGCCTGGAAATTCTGACGAGCCTTAGAACTTCGCCTTCGGGCGGCCGCGCGGCTTCTTCGGCGGCTTGTCGAGCGCCTTCAGCAGGATCTCGGCGGCCACGTCGGCGCCGTTGGTCTCGGGCTTCTTCTTCGGCTTGGCCTGGTTGAGCAGCTTGTCGAGGTGCGTCTCCCACTTGCCGTCGAAGAGATCGTCGTGCGAGATGAACGCCGAACGGACGTACTTCGGCATCTCCTCCACGAGCACGTCGTACTCGGGGAAGTGGCCGCGGGACGTGTAGAGCACCGCGGCGTCGTTGGCGATGCACTCCGAGATCACGCCGTAGCCCGGCTTCGTGACGAGCGCTTCGGCGGCGCCCACCAGGTCCTCGTAGCGGACGCCCACGTCGTACATCGCTTCTTCATTGATGCTGACGAAGGATCCCTTGCGTTCGGCGGCCTGCACTTCTTTGCGGGCGGCGCGGCTGAGCGGCACGTTCTGCGTCATCAGCACCGTGTACTTCTTGAACTTCGACAGGCTCGTTGTGTCGAGGCTCGGCAGACCGTAGCCGCCGAACGATGCCAGGATGATGGGCTTGTCGGTGGGGATCTTGAGCAGCTTGCAGACTTCGGCCCGCGTACGCGTGGCATGGCGTGCGATGAACGGGATGTCCTTGACGTTCGACCAGCTGTCGAACCCGCGCGACATCGGCAGCTTCAATGCCATCGACGCCTTGGCGTAGGCGCCGCGGATGGCCGGCAGCAGCGACGGCGCCAGGCGCACGCGCGGGTAGTCGGCGTAGATCCAGTCCCAGGTGAAGTTGCCCAGGGCGCAGGTGGGGATGCCAGCCGAGGCGCCCACCGCAAAGGCGAGCGGCGGGATGTCGCCCACGATCAGGCCGGCGCCGAGCTCGCGCAAGGCCCGCGTCTCGCTGGCCGCGCGCGTCACCAGGTCGCTGTGGAACGCCGCCGCGCGGCGGATGCTGTCGGCCTCGTCGAGCGTGAGCCCATCCACCTGCACGACGCCCGTGTCGCACTCGAGGGTGCTGTACGCCACCTTGCCCTTGACCGACAGGTCGAAGAGCCAGCGCGGGGCCGACGTGCGGACGCCAATCCGTACTTCGGGACGTTTGGCCAGGATGGCGTTGATGACCTCGATCGAGCGGGAAGCGTGCCCGAATCCGTGGCCGGAAACATAGAAGACGATCGCTTGTGCCAAATTAAGAGCTCTTCTCGTCGAATGCGACCTTCACCACCTGCTCGAGGGTCTCGACCGGCACGAAGGTCATGTCGCGCCGGAGTTCCTCGGGCAGTTCCAACAAATCCGGTTCGTTCAGCGCCGGCAGCACGAAGGTCCGGATGCCGAACCGGCGCGCCGCCAGAGCCTTTTCCCGAATGCCGCCAACTGGCAGCACCAGCCCGCTCAGTGTGATCTCGCCCGTCATTGCCACGCCCGGCTTGACTGCCTGATTGCGTGCCGCCGACAAAATCGCCGTCGCTATCGTGATGCCGGCGGACGGGCCGTCCTTCGGGATGGCGCCGGCCGGGACGTGGATGTGGAGATCGTGCTTGGCGAGGAATTCAGGGGATATCCCCAGCGCCTCGGCGCGCGACCGGATGTGGCTCAGAGCAGCCCGAGCCGACTCCTGCATCACGTTTCCCAACTGGCCCGTAAGAATGATGTTCTGGTTTCCGCCCGGAAGCAAGGTGACCTCGATGAAAAGAACGTCCCCGCCCACTTCCGTCCAGGCCACCCCCGTGACCACCCCCGGCATGGACGTCCGGAAGGCCACTTCCTTCTTGAACCGGGCCGGCCCTAGGTAATCGTCCACTTCGGCGGCGTCCACGACGGTTTGCCCGGCGGGTCCGGCGTCGGCCGGCCGCGTCGCGATGCGTGCCGCCAGCTTCCGGGCGATGGTCCCCAGCTGGCGTTCGAGGTTCCGCACCCCGGCCTCGCGGGTGTACTCGCTGATGATCGTGTGCAGGGCGGCGTCGGTGACGGCCATGACCTCCGGCGACAGCCCGTGGTCGGCCATCTGGCGCGGCAGCAGATATCGCCGGGCGATGTGGACCTTCTCCTCCTCGGTGTAGCCGGCGAGCGTGATGATCTCCATGCGGTCGAGGAGCGCCGGATGGACCGTCCCGAGCTGGTTCGAGGTGGCGATGAAGAGCACCTTCGAGAGGTCTACCGGCGTCTCGAGGTAGTGGTCGCGGAACGAATGGTTCTGCGCCGGGTCGAGCACCTCGAGCAGCGCCGCCGCCGGGTCGCCCTGGAAGCCGGCCGACATCTTGTCGATCTCGTCGAGCATGAACACCGGGTTCATCGACCCGGCCTGCTTGAGCGCCTGCACGATGCGGCCGGGGATCGAGCCGATGTAGGTGCGGCGGTGCCCGCGGATCTCGGCCTCGTCGCGCACGCCGCCGAGTGAGATGCGCACGAACTTGCGGTTCATGGCGCGCGCGATCGACAGACCGAGCGACGTCTTGCCGACGCCCGGCGGCCCGACGAAACAGAGGATCGGGCCCTTCATGTCGCCTTTGAGCTTCCGGACGGCCAGGTATTCGACGATCCGTTCCTTGACCTTGTCGAGGTCGTAGTGGTCGTCGTCGAGCACGCGCCGCGCTTCAAGCGGATCGAGGCGGTCTTCCGTCGTGACCGACCACGGCAGCTCCAGGATCCAGTCGAGATATGTCCGGATCATCTGGTATTCCGGCGACTGGCCGGTCATGCGCGACAGCCGCTCCACCTCGCGCGTGGCGACGCCGTGGATGGCTTCGGGGAGACTGGCGTCGTCGATCCGCTTGCGCAGCTCCACGAGCTCGGCACCCTCGCCCTCGCCGAGCTCCTGCTGGATGGCCTTCATCTGCTGCCGCAGGAAGTACTGACGCTGCGCGTCGGTCATCTCCTGCTGCGCCTGCGATTCGATCTGGCCTTTGAGCTCGAGCAGCGACACTTCGCGCGCGAGGGCGGTGGCGATCGCCTGCAGCTTCTTGATGAGATCGTTCTCCTCGAGAATCGACTGCTTGTCGGGCGGGCGCAGGTCCAGCAGCGTGGCCAGCACGTAGACCAGGCGCAGCGGGTTGTCGATGGTCATCACCAGCCCGCGCAGTTCCTCGGAGAGCCCCGACGCGAGCGACAGCGTCTTGTCGATCAGCTCCTGGATGCGTCGCAGGTGCGCGTCCACTTCGAGGGTGCGCTCGAAGGGCTCGGGCATGGGCGTGATGTGCGCCCGCATCGACGTGCCGGTGCGCACCACCGAGTCGAGGCGCACGCGCGCCAGACCTTCCAGGATGATGTTGATGCCCTGGCCGGCCTTGGCCATCTGGCGGATGATGGCGACCGTCCCGATCTTCCGCAGATCGTCCGGTCTGGGATCCTCGCTCTCGTTGTCCTGCAGCACGAGCAGGATCAGGCGGTCGCTGCCGAGCGCGTTGTTCACCGTTTCGATCGACACGCCGCGCGTGACCGCCAGCGGCTGCAGCGTCAGCGGAAACGCGACGGTGCTCCGAAGGGGGAGGACGGGCAGTTCGGTGGGAAGCGGCGGCGGGGTCGGCTCGGCCATCCTGTAGCGATTCTCGGGCCGCCGGGACGGCTGAGAGACGCTCAGTGTATCAGCGGTTCGATGTACCCTACGAGCGTGGATGAACGCCAGTTCTTCAGCGAAAAGCCCGAGAATCGCAAGGCGAGCTATCAGTGCCCGCAATGCCGGCGCACCAACGAGTATTCGGTCCGGTGGATCCGCCGGACCAAGAAGGCTCAGCCGCCTGCCGGCTCGGACGAGCGGGCCCGCGCGATGTTCAACAAGGTCAAGGATTACCTGGTGCGCGTGGACGAGCACATCACCTGCGCCAGCTGCCGCAAGCGGTTCGAGATCCCGTCGCACCGCAACATCGTCTTTCTCGAAGAGCTCGAAGGTTTACCGAAGGACGACTACGACGAATAGGTCTGGTGGGTCAGGTAGGTCAGGTGGGTCTGGTAAGTAAGAGCACTTGTGACAAGTGCTTTCCCCACCTGACTTACCCGACCTACCCGACTTACCTGACTCAATACACTCCAGGAATCACCTTCCACCTCACGTCTCGCTGATACGCGCGGTAGGCCTCGGGCGCTGCTGAGACGAGCGAGCGCTCCTCGAACAGCATTCCGACAATGAGATAGACGCTGCTCGTCACCGCAAAGACGAGCTGCGTGGCGGTCATGGCGGGGACGGAGAAGACCACCAGGAGCCATCCCGCGTAGATGGGATGCCTCACCCAGCCGTACGGCCCGCGGCGGGTGAAGGTGGCGGCGCCGCCGTGCTCGCCAGGCGCATGGCGCGGCGGCCGCGTGCCGGCCAGTTCCCAGATGTCCAGGATGGCCGCGGCGCGCAGGGTCAGGACGATCCCGGCCACTCGCGTCGCGTAGAGCAGCCAGGAGGCCGCGCCGCCAGCCTGCCACGCGACGCCGGGCACGCCTTGCCACCCGGCGCATACGCCGGCAAACGCGAGGCTCGCCACCCAGACGAATACCGTCCGCTCGCGGCCCGGCCACAGCCGCTCGATCCACACGCGGACAGCGTCGCGCGCGAAGATCGAGTGGTGCGCCGCAAACGCGGTGAAGAGCGCCACGTTCCACGCGGCCGCCGCCGCCGCGGGGCCGGGCGTCAGCGCCGGAAACCGGACGAAGTAGCTGAAGACGAACCAGCCCAGCGATGCGGCAAAGAGCGCGGCGCCGGCCCACGCAAACGTCGAGGTCGAGCGCATCCGGGCTCGATTATAGGGACGGCGGCTATACTGAGCGCGGTGGAAACTATGTCTACCCGGACGGGATCCCGGAGCATCGGCCTGCCGCGGCTGGTGGGCGCGCTTCTTCTCGGAGTTGGCGTCGCCGCCCTGCTGGTCGTGAGCGCCACGCTGCCGTCGGCGCAGGCTCCGCCGACCGGGCAGCCGCTGACGCCGGCGGACCTGGCGGAGCAGGCGCTCGACACCGGGCGCTACGACGAGGTCGATCCGCTCCTGAAGGGGGCCACCGATTCTCGCGCGACGACGCTACGGGCCCGCGCCGCGATCGCTCGCGGCCGCTATGCCGATGCCGAGAAGCTGCTGGTACCGGCCGCCGCGTCGGCGCCGTCGAGCGAGGCGGCGCTCGAGCTCGGGTTGCTGCAGCAGTATCTCGGCCGCCGGCAGGATGCTCGCCGCACGCTGCAGCGCGTCGTGGACGGTGCGGCGCTGCGCACCGCCGCCGACTTCACGCGCGCCGGCCGCGCGGCGCGTGCGCTGGGGCAGTTCAAGGTCGCCAACGACGAGTACTTCCGGCGCGGTGCCCGTCTGGCGGCCGGCGACGTGGCGCTCAACACCGCCTGGGGCGACCTCTTTCTCGAGAAGTTCGATCGTCAAAACGCGCTCAAGTCGTATCAGGACGCGCTGAAGGCCGACGAGAACGACGTCGCCGCCCGCGTGGGGCTGGCGCGCGTGGCCGCCGAGGGCAATCCACCCGCGGCCAGGGAAGCGCTCGAAAAGGCGCTCAAGACCAATCCCAATTACGTGCCGGCGCACCTGCTCTCGGCGGAGCTGGCGCTCGACGACCGCCGGCGCGACGACGCCGCGGGTTCAATCAAGAAGGCGCTCGAGGTCAATCCGAACAGTCTCGAGGCCATCGCGCTGCAGGCCGGCGCCGCGTTCGCCGCCAACAAGCCCGCCGAGGCCGAGGCGTTCGCGCAGGCGGCGCTCAAGATCAACCCGACCTACGGCGAGGTCTACCGCGTGGTGGCCGATCACGCGGCGCGGGGGTATCTCTTCGACGAGGCGGCCACCTACGTGCGCAAAGGGCTCATCGTCGATCCGTCGAACGCGCAGGCCTACGCCGACCTCGGCATGTACCTGCTGCGCACCGGCGACGAGGGCGAGGCGCGCGTGGCGCTCGAACGCGCGTTCAAGGACGATCCCTACAACGTCTCCACGTTCAACTCGCTCGACCTGCTCGACACGCTCGACAAGTTCCAGACGATCACCGACGGCGATCTCGTCTTCAAGTTCCATCCCGACGAAGTGGCGGTGATGCGGGAGCAGGCGATTCCGCTGGCCAAGGAAGCGCTGGCGGCGCTGTCGAAGCGCTATCAGTTCACGCCGAAAGGTCCGCTCCTCATCGAGATGTTCCCCAAGCACGACGACTTCGCCGTGCGGACCATCGGACTGCCGGGCATGATCGGGGCGCTCGGCGCGTGCTTCGGCCGCGTCGTGACGCTCGACTCGCCGCGGGCGCGCACCCCCGGTGAATTCAACTGGGGCGAGACGCTGTGGCACGAGCTGGCGCACGTGATCACGCTGCAGATGTCCGGCAACCGCGTGCCCCGGTGGCTGACCGAGGGGGTCTCGGTCTACGAAGAGCGCCGCGCGCGGCCGGAGTGGGGCAAGGAGTCGGACGTCTCGTTCGCCCAGGCGCTCGCCGACGGCAAGGCGATCAAGCTCGACGTCCTCAACGAGGCGTTCAGCGACCCGAAGACGATTTCGCTGGCCTACTACCAGGCGTCGCTCGTCGTCGATCACCTGGTGCAGACCTACGGTGAGCCGGCGCTGTGGAAGATGCTGCGCGCGTACGGCCGCGGCCTGGAAACCGAAGACGCCCTGAAGGACGCCTACGGCATCAGCATCGCGCAGCTGCAGACGTCGTTCGACGGTTATACGGACAAGAACTACAGCGCCATCGTGCGGGCGTTGAAGGCGCCCGAGCTCAAGGAGAAGCCGTCGCTCGACGACTTGAAGAAGCTGGCCGCCGACAACCCGGAAAGCTACCGCGTGCACATGGCGCTCGCCGACGCCCTGAACACGGCCGGCGACAAGGCCGGCGCCATCAAGACCTTCGAGCGCGCCGCGCAGCTGCTGCCGACGGCCAACGGCCGCGGCAATCCGCACGCGAACATCGCGCGCATCGCCGAGGAGCAGAAGGACACCGACCGGGCCATTCGCGCCTACCAGGCCGTGCTCCTGATCGATAACGCCGACATCGACTCGGCGCGGAAGCTGGCTGGCCTGCTCGAGGGCAAAGGCGACGCGGCGGGCACGGAGGACGCGTACCGGCGCCTGGTGGCGGCCGATCCGTTCGACAACAAGGGGCAGACGGCGCTCGGCCGGCTGGCGCTCAAACGCAAGGACACCGCCCTCGCCCTGCGCTCGTTCCGCAGCGCGCTGGCGACCAAGCCGGCCGACGCCGCGGCCGCGCACGCGGACCTCGCCGAAGCGCTCCTCGCCACCGGCCAGTCCGCCGAAGCCAAACGCCACACGCTCGAAGCGCTGGAAATCGCGCCGTCGTTCGAGCGCGCGCAGGACCTCCTGCTGAAGATTGCGGAGAGCCCGGGCACGAAGTAGCACGTGTCCTCACGCGTCTTCGTCTGCTACGCCAGAGCCGATCAGGCATTTGCCCTGCCGCTCGCCGAGCACCTGAAGGCGCGCGGCGTCTCCGTCTTCGTCGATCAGTGGGACATCCCCGCCGAGCAGGACTGGGATCGCAGCATCGACCGCGCGCTGCGCGAGTGCGCGCACCTCCTCATCGTCCTCTCGCCGGCGTCGGTGGACTCTCGCGAAGTGCGCGGCGAGCTGCGCACCGCGCTCGATCTCGGCAAGCCCGTGCTGCCGGTGCTCCACCAGCCCTGCGAGATTCCACGCCAGCTTCGCGTCGTCCAGTTCGTCGATTTCACCGGTAAACCGGCCGGCGACGAGCCGGCGCTGAACCGGGTGATGCGCGCCTTGGGCGCGCCGCTCGAGGAACCGGCGTCGGCTGGCCTCGACACGCCGCCGCAGGTGCCGCCGCCTTCGCCACGGCCCGGTGCGCGGTTTGCGGGGCTCCGCGCGCTGAGCGTCAAGACGAAGGCCGCGGTGGGCGGGGTGCTCGTCCTGCTGGTTGCGGGCCTGGCGTGGTTCGGTCTCGACATGGCCACCGAGGCGCGCCGGCGCCTGAACGACGCGGCCCTGTCGCCTGACGGAGCGTATCTGGCCACCGCCACGGGCCAGGGCCTCGGCGTGCGCGGTGCGGTGCGTGTCTGGCAGGTCGCGTCAGGCCGCGAGGCGGCGTTCATCCCGGTGGACGGCCCGCCCTGGGTCTGCGTCTGGTCGCCGGACGGCAAGACGCTCGCAGTCGGCGAGCACTCGGGACGGATTCAACTCGTAGACAGCGCAACATGGCGCACGGTCGGGGCCCTGACCGGGTCGCGCGACGCGATCGACTTCCTCGCCTGGTCGCCCGACAGCACGGCGCTCGCGACCGGGGATTCGAAGGGAACCCTCTGGGTCTGGGAGGCCGAGACCGGGGTGCTTCGCTACTCCAAGCCTGTCCATGCCGAGCGTATTTCGGCGGTCAGCTGGACCCGGGATGGCAGCCTGCTCGCGACGGGGAGTTGGGATCGCACGGTCGCGGTCGTCAACGCCCCCACCGGTGACGTCGTGCAACAGTTTCAGGGGCATGGCAGCTTCGTCACCACCGTGTCGTTCTCACCGGACGGGGCGCGCGTGGCATCTGGCAGCCTGGAGGCGCCCTTCGTGATCGTCTGGGATCGCACGGGCAGCCGTCGCGATTTGACGGGGCCGGGCGGTCAGGTCGAGCGCGTGGCATGGTCGGCCGACGGGCGGTTCCTGGCCGCAGCGAGCACGGACAACCTGGTCCATCTCTGGAACGCAAGGCTGGATCTGGTGCGCCGCATCAATCTCGAGGGGCAGTTCAACTCGGGCACGGGCCTGGCGTGGTCGGCCGAGGGCGCGCGGCTGGCGGCGGGCGACGGCGTCAGCGTCCAGATCCTCGACCCGGCGCGCGACGTTCCGGTGAGCACGCTCGCGGAGCGGTCGGGATTTTCTTACGACAGCATCGAGATTGCCGGCTGGTCCGCCGACGGCAAGCGACTTGGGACGTTCAGCAAGTTCGACGACATATCCGGAGTGTGGGACGTCGAGCGCGCGACGCGGCTGCAGAGGTTCAGCGTGGGGCTGTGGCGCTCGCTGACCGAGTAGCGGCTAGCGTCGCTCCAGGTCGTGCCACCACTCGGGGCGCTGGCGTTCGGGCCGCTGCAGCACCCAGCCGCCCACGACGCCCGCGACGAATCCCGCCACGTGGGCCCAGAACGCGATGCCGCCGGTGCCCGCTTCGACCTGCGCGATCGAGCCGACGCCGCTCAGGAACTGCATCAGGAACCAGATGCCGAGGAAGAACACCGCCGGCACTTCGATCACCTGCAGGAAGATGAACGGAATGAGCGTCACGATCCGCGAGTGCGGATACATCACGAAGTAGGCGCCCATCACGCCGGCAACCGCGCCGCTCGCGCCCACCATGGGCACGCCAGACGACGGGCTGACGAACGTCTGCGCCAGCGCCGCCGCGACGCCGCACAGGAGATAGAACGCCACGAACCGGCCGTGCCCCAGCCGGTCCTCGACGTTGTCGCCGAAGATCCACAGGTAGAGCATGTTGCCACCGGCGTGGAGGAACCCGCCGTGCAGGAACATCGACGAGAGCACCGTGACCCACGAAAAGTAGGCCGGCACCAGTCCCCAGTCGAAGATGAATCGCGTGCCGTCATCCTGGCCGAGCGACCACTGGTAGACGAACACCACGAGGTTGATCGCGATGAGCGTCGTGGTGACGACGGGCGTCGTGCGGGACGGAATGACGTCGCGGAGGGGAATCATCAGCCTGAAGCCGCTGTCCTGAAGCCCGAGGTCCGAAGCCCGAAGCCTTCAGTAGTACATTATCGCTTCCTCCACCTTCATGATCTGCAAACACTGTGGGACCCAAATCGCCGACAAGGCGCTGATCTGCTACCGCTGCGGCCAGGCCACGGCCGAGCCGCGCGTGAAGCCTCCCTCCGAGCAGTCGATCTTCGTCAAGCGCCGCCGCTCCAAGCTCCCGTGGCTGCTGGCGCTCCTGCTCCTCGTCGCGCTGGCGATGCTCTGGTTCGTGCGCGGCGGCTTCTGACGTGACGCGGGGCCTCTGGCTCGGCGTCACGGCGTACAGCATCTGGGGTCTGTTCCCCATTTACTGGAAGCTGGTGGCCGCCGTGCCGGCCGGGCAGGTGCTGGCGCACCGCATCGTGTGGTCGTGCGTGGCGCTCGGCGTGATCCTGGCGTGGCCGTCGCGGTCGCGGCCGCGGCTGCCGCGGTCCGCGCTGACGCCGCGGATCGTGCTGCTCTATCTCGCCGCCGCGCTCCTCATCGGCGTCAACTGGTACCTCTACGTCTGGGCCGTCGGGCACGATTTCGTGGTCGAAACCAGCCTGGGCTACTACGTGACGCCGCTCGTCAACGTCATGCTGGGCGTGGCGGTGCTGGGCGAACGCCTGCGGCCGGTGAAGTGGCTCGCGGTGGCGCTCGCGGCGTGCGGCGTGGCGATTCTCACCTGGGCGTACGGCGCGCCGCCGCGCGTGGCGCTGGGGCTCGCGGCGAGCTTCGGCACCTACGGTCTGGTGAAGAAGACGGCGCCGCTGCCGCCGCTCGAAGGGCTGGCGCTCGAGACCGCGCTCCTGGCGGCGCCGGCGCTCGCCTTCCTGGTGGCGGCCGAACGCGCGGGATCGGGCGCGTTCCTGCACGGCTCCGCGGCCACGGACCTCTTCCTGATCGGCGGCGGCCTGGTCACCATCGTGCCGCTGCTGCTCTTTGCGTCGGCGGTGCGGCTGGTGCCGCTCTCGACGATGGGGCTGCTGCAGTTCCTGTCGCCCACCATTCAGCTGGCGCTGGCGCTGGCGCTTTACAACGAGCCGTTCGGGCGCGCGCGGGTGGCGGGATTCGTGGCGGTATGGGCCGCGCTCGCCGTGTTCACCTTCGACGAGGTGCGCGCGGGGGGCAGCCGGCTCTAACCTTCCGGACGGCGCCCATGGACCCCGTCACGATCCGCCAGGCGGTTCCCGCCGACGCCGCCCTCGTCGAAGCGATGCTGCGCGAGGCGGCGGCATGGGTCGACGCCATGGGCGAGGTGATGTGGGAGGACGGCGAGCTCGACGCCAGCCGTATTGCCGCCGACGTGGCATCGGGGCAGGTCTATCTCGCCGAAATCGACGGCCACACGGCCGGCAGCATTCGCTTTCAGCTCGAGGACACGCTCTTCTGGCCGGACCGCCCGGCAGGGGAGGCGGCCTTCGTGCACCGCCTCGTGGTGCGGCGCACGTTCAAGGGCCGCGGCGTGGCGCGCGCGCTGCTCGAATGGGCGATGCGCCATGCCCGCGCCACCGGCCGCGGCCTGCTGCGCCTCGACTGCGACGCGAACCGTCCGAAGCTGCGCGCGCTCTACGAGTCCTGCGGCTTCACGCTGCACAGCTATCGTCAGGTGGGTCCGTACTACGTGTCGCGGTATGAGATTCGAGTGGGGGCTGAGGAGCTCTGGGGCTGAGGGGCTGGGGAAGCTCTTACCCGCCCCATCTACTTCGAAAGGCGCTGCTCAATAGCCGGCAGCGCCGCCAAGATGACATCGCCGACGACTTGCAGGCTGTCCTTGCTCACGTGCTCGACGTCGTCCTGCGCGGTGTGCCACGTCGGGTTGTCCATGTCGATCACGTCCACGGCCGGCACGCCGGCGCGGATGAAGTTCAAGTGATCGTCTTCCACGGCGAGCAGCTCGTTGCTGAACGTTCCCGCTTTGCCCAGGCGGGCGGCGGTGGACCAGATGATGTCCACCAGCCAGGGGGTCGAATAGCCCTCGCGCCGGATGATCAAATCGCGGTCGCCGATCATGTCGAGCAGGACGAGCGCCTTGATCGTGCCCAGCGTGCCGGCCTTCTGCGCCGCCTGCACGTAGTGGCGGCTGCCATAGGTGTTGTCGGTGCCGGCCCAGTCCCAGTTCACGGCCTCCTCACCGTCGAAGAACAGCAACTCGATGGTGAACGCCGGTTGGCTCTTCGAGAGCGCGCGGCCCAGCTCGAGCAGCGCAGCCGTGGACGAGGCCCCGTCGTTGGCGCCGACGAAACGGAACGGCGCGCGCTTGGTGTCGTAGTGGCTCGCGAGCACGATGCGGTCGGGCCGCCGGCCGGGAATCGTGCCGATCACGTTCGTCATCGACACCGGTCCCGCGGGCGTGGCCGCCGTGAACGGCTGCTCCTGGGTGCGGATCCCTGCGGCTTTGAGCTGGTCGAGGATGTACTGCCGGGTCTTGGCCAGCGCCGGCGTGCCGGACGGCCGCGGACCGAACCCGACCTGGCGCTGCAGGTCGGTCCACGCGCGCGCGCCATCGAATTTCATGGCGGTGGCTGGTTGTGCCGCGGGAGCGGCGGTTTGTGGCGCCTGATCCGCGCAGGCGCCAAGTGGCATCGCCAGCACCGCGCCGAACGCAGCCAGGACGGCGCCTCGACGCAGCCCGCCCCGCCGAAGGCGGGGCCCAATAGATACGGTTCTGAGCGAGGCGGAGCCGCTCATGATCGGAGGCGCAGCCTCGCTCAGCCTCGTGTCGCGAGCGGGGTGTAGTCGCGCCGCGGGGCCCCGGTGTACACCTGTTTCGGCCGCGCGATCTTCTGCTCGGGGTCGAGGATCATCTCTTCCCACTGGGCGATCCAACCACACGTGCGCGGAATGGCGAACAGCACCGGGAACATCTCCACCGGGAAGCCCATCGCCTGGTAGATCAGGCCGGAGTAGAAGTCCACGTTCGGATAGAGCTTGCGGGTGACGAAGTACTCGTCCTGCAGCGCAATCCGTTCGAGCTCGAGCGCGATCTCGAGCAGCGGGTTCTTGCCCGTGACCTCGAAGACTTCGTCGGCCGTCTTCTTGATGATCTTGGCCCGCGGGTCGTACGACTTGTAGACGCGGTGGCCGAAGCCCATGAGGCGCCCTTCGCCGGCTTTGACCCGCTTGATGAACTCGGGAATCTTGTCGATGCTGCCGATCTCGTTGAGCATGCGCAGCACCGCCTCGTTGGCCCCGCCGTGGAGCGGGCCGTAGAGGGCGGCGGCCGCCCCGGCCATCGCCGAGTACGGGTCCACGTGCGAGCTGCCGATGCCGCGCATGGCGCTCGTGCTGCAGTTCTGTTCGTGGTCGGCGTGCAGGATGAAGAGCACGTCGAGCGCCCGCTCGAGCGCCGGGTCGGCCTTGTACTTCAGCTCGGTCATCCGGAACAGCATGTTCAGGAAGTTGCCGGTGAAGCTGAGGTCGTTGTCCGGGTAGATGTAGGGGCGGCCGATGCTGTGGCGGTAGGCGTAGGCGGCAATCGTCGGAACCTTGGCAATCAGCCGGTGGATCTGCTTCTTGCGCGACTGCTCGTCGAAGATTTTCTTGGCGTCGGGGTAGAACGTCGAGAACGCGCCGATGGTGCTGATCAGTACGCCCATCGGGTGCGCGTCGTACTGGAAGCCCTCCATCAGCTTCTTGATGTTCTCGTGAAGCATCGTGTGGAGGGTGATCTCCCTGGTCCAGTCGCGCAGCTGCGTGTTCGTCGGCAGCTCGCCGAAGATGATCAGGTAGGCCGTTTCGAGATAGGTCGAGTGCTCGGCCAGCTGCTCGATCGGATAGCCGCGATACTCGAGGATCCCGGTGTCGCCATCGATGTAGGTGATCCGACTGCGGCACGCGGCCGTGTTCATGAACGCGGGATCGTAGGTGGCGAGGCCGCCGTCGTCGGCGACCGCCTTGATCTGGCGCAGGTCGGTGGCGCGGATGGCGCCGTCGGTCACCGGGATCTCGTACTGCTTGCCGGTGCGGTTGTCGGTGATCGTTAGCGTGTCGGCCATAAGAACAGAACAGTCCGGAAATCAGTCGTCGGCATCCGTGTCGGCGTCGCTGTCGATGCTGGGAACAGGGTCGCCGGCCACCCGGTAGGCGCCATCAGCCCACTGCGCCAGGTCGTTGGTGCGGCACCGTTCGCTGCAGAAGGGACGCCACCGCTCGTCCAGCGGCTGTCTGCGGCACAGCACGCACAGCGGGGCGTCGCCCATCCGAGCCATTGTACTAGCTGGTAGGCGGCGGGGGGTAGGCGGTCGAGCCGCGATTTACGGGTTGATATTCAGGTGATGGCGGACATCCAGCGCCGACACCATGAAGATGACGTCCTCGGCGATGTTGGTGGCGTGGTCGCCGATGCGCTCCAGGTGGCGGGAGACGAGGATGAGGTCGAGCGCCGGTTCGACGGTCGAGGGGTCCTGCAGCATGTAGGTAAGGAGCTCGCGAAACACCTGCGTCTTGAGGGCGTCCAGCTGGTCGTCCTCGTTCAGCACCTGATGGGCGAGCGCGGTGTCGCGCTTGACGTAGGCGTCGAGCGCGTCGCGCAGCATCGACTGCGCGATGTCGCCCATCCTCGGTATGTCGATCAG